>PAWP01000061.1 GCA_002714125.1 Gammaproteobacteria bacterium | reverse complement strand
ATGGCCCAACATCTGCGTTCTCCCCTCCGCAAGTACCACATCCCTACCGTATTTCAGGCTCGATTGCAAATAAGTCAATCACCTGAATAGGTGATTACATGGTCGTTTCGAGCGCACTTTGAAAGCAAACATGCCGTATGGACCGATAGTCTGCACGTTTGCATCACTGGTCGATGCCGAGGAGAACTTTGGGAGGTAGTGCGAAATACGGCACTACTCCGCACGGTCAAACGATAGGCCTGATCCCTAAGCCTGGACATTAGTAAATCTAACTCAGCTCAGGAGTCNCAAATGGTGAAGTGGAGGTACNCGTNGCTGGGTTTTGTAAATGACTGTTGATCTCCGAGTTCGGTCACTCAGAGGGCAGGGGAAGTGAGTGAAAACCAGGAGAATTGTCTTGAGATCGGTTGAGGTTCACACCCATCAGTTGGCAACACACTATGACCTAAATGATCTGAGTAGCGAACAAGCATATGGGGAAGTGGTCGAGAGATTTGAACAGAGAGTGACCGGTCTTATGGTGGCAAAGAATCCAGGCGCGCACGCAACTTCTTGCAAGACGCCTGACTGAAGCACCAGCGAACCATGGCAATTTCTGCCTAACAGTAGCGTAGCGCTAAGCAAGTCACCGAAATTCCATTTACAAATTTGTCTCTATGCCTACTTTTAAATTAGTTGCGCTCCGATGCTGTAGATCTTGCCTAACGGATACGTTCAGCGGCATCCATCAACTGATTGATTCTTATTAGTTCGGGTGTGGCGCGCTCTATTTTTCCACTTCGACACCATCGCCACACCAGCCATAGCAATCGCAGCGTCGCNCGCATCTGTAGTAGCTTTTGGTCATCGATTTCCCCGCCCAACACAGTAAGCAACGCATTGGTTTTATCGCGATCCAGGTGGAGACTTTCTACGACGGTGGCGAAATCCACGAGAGGATCGCTAGCTGCGGCAAACTCCCAGTCCAAGAGTGTCCAACCACGATCTGAAATAAGCAAATTTTCAGGAAGCAGATCAAAGTGGCACAAAACAAATTGACTCGGTTCGGTTCTTNCCGCAGTCACCCGGGCGAGAATCGCTTTCACTTCGTTAGAGCCACCTGCAGGAAACTCATCGATATAAGAGTGGATTTGAGCGATTGGATCTAAATGCCGGATTCCCTGCACAGACAGACTTTGCAATTCCGATATCGCCAGTCCGAGTTCGNGCAATTGATCGCTTTTTATATGCGGTTGAGGGTGTACTCCGGACAAGAANGGCATGACCAAATAGCCCCTGTCTGGATAATTGGCNATATGACAGTCGAAGAAAGACGTACCTACTACACGGCCGAGAATTTTTGATTCTTGGAGTCTGTTGACTCCAGCTACTTCAAGGCTATTGATGCGCAGCACGAGTGGTCCAGTGGAACTACTAAGTCGGAATGCCCGATTGGTTTCACTTGGCAGCCTGCCAACCAAGACTGGCCTGCTCGTTAGGCTGTACGGCCAGCTTCGCCACTCATCTAAGAGACGCTCTGCTTCTTCCATGCGCTATACCAAGCGAGTCCTCCAAAGAAGACCATCACCAAATAGATTGCGAATAATATCGCCGTGAGGTAAAGCTCTCGGTCAATGTACAGCGCTATTGAGATAGCGTCTATGAAAAACCAATAGATCCAATTCTCAAGCACCTTACGGGCGACCATATATGTCGTTACGATACTCGCCCATGTCGTGAATGAGTCGACGTACGGCAACTGTGCATCGGTATCAGACAGGAGCCAACCAGNAGCCAGAGAAACNATAAATATGCCTGCAATCGTGACTATATGGCGTCGAATGCACCAAGTAGATATAAGCAACTTAGCTGCATTTGACTGATTACCCCGCCGCCACTGCGACCATCCATACACTGCCATCCCAAGGTAGAAGACCTGAAGCCCTGATTCCATGTAAAGGCGCACTTGGAAAAAAACAAATAGAAAAAGGGCCGTAGATAAAAACGCGGCATACCAGCACCAAATGTTTTCTCGAATTACCAGAACCAAATAGAGCANCGCAAAGAAGGAAGCTAGAAGCTCCCAACCACTAGTTGCCAAGAGCTGGTCGCGTAAAAAAAGTCCCCATTCCGTCATGGGATGNAACGAGTCAAATTACTTTGGGCATGATCATTTTGCACGGCGTACATGTCTATTGAGGTCGGTTGGGTATCTATACACAGCTGNCCCGCTAACTTCACATAGCGTAGGTGATTGTTGCCCCCAACATCCGTGGCTCCCCCCACTGAAAATAAGGCTCTGTAACGTAGTTTTTTCGCGGGTCNTTGCCAAAACTACCGAATGCGCGAACAGCGTANTNTTCGTCGCCGAGATTGCGNCCCCAAAACCTGACACCCAGGTCTCCGTGTTCCCAGCTTGCTGACGCGTTGATCAGTGTGTAATCACTATTCTGATCCACAGAATGGCGATCAGAGAAATAGTATTCATCCTTCAAGCTGGCATCGAATTGCAAAACCCAGCCACCAGCATTGAGACGAGCACCAAAATTACCCGTGTAATTTGGTGCATGGGCCTGCGCTCGGCCAGATAGATCGTCGCCGAATTCGTTAACAAAGTCGTCGAACGTAGCATCGAGTACTCCAAGTGCCGCGAAAAATTCTAGATTCTCATTCAAACGCCACTCCATTGTGATCTCGACGCCTTTGTTGGTACCTTCAGCGGCGTTTCCATTGAAGTCGATGAATTCTGACGAACCGTCAGGCCGCACTCGTACAATCGAACTCTTAACTTGCTGGTCCCGGCGTTCGTCAAAAAAAGCGGCGACTTGATAACCCAGTGCACCGTTCCGACCTTTTATGCCGAATTCCAGCTCGATCAAGTCCTCAGAATCAAATTCTCTAAGGTCCGCGTCCAAGGTTCCATCCGTGTTGAAGCCTCCTGCCTTGTAGCCTCGTGCGAGGCTTACATAAGTTTCCAAGCTGTCTCCTGGCGCGAACGTCAACGCTATCCGCCCTCCCCACAATGTTTCGTCGGGGGAGAAATTAACTTCATTTGAATCGCTAAAGCTTGTGTCCCTTCGCTCGAGGCGTCCTCCAATGACCAGCGAGGTACGGTCGGTAAGGTGCACTTCTCCCTCGGCAAACGCCGCAAATGTGTCAAAGTCGTAGACGTTCCTATATTCGCTAGGGGCAAACGTATATTGACGGGTAAGCTTTTCCTCGTTGTGTCGCGAGTAAATGCCGGCAACCCAACCCATGCCAACAAGAGCATTGTTTCTCAGTCGAACTTCAAGGCTTTGTGTAGCGCGATTTCGCAAATAATTGTCTGTCGAGCTGTAACCGAAGGGGTGGAAGCCATCAAAGGTCCAGTCTTCGTCGTAGCCATATTCAATATCCGACTGAGACAATGACCCAATAACCTGCAACCCGAAGTCTCCCCAAACCCAAGTTCCATCTATCCCGAGGGCGTCAGAATCTTGTCGATCATGCCCTGGCCGATCTGAGCGCGTACGACGGTCATTGTCGAGTGAAAACGCGTCGTAGCCATTGTTGATATCGGCATGAAAGTAAGACAATTTCACTACCGCTTCTTCCGAGGCCAGCAAATTAATTTTTGCTCGGAAGGTGGTTTCTTCTTTATTGTTGGAATCTTCACGGCCCAAATGTTCGTTGACGACATAACCATCACTAGACATCTGCTCTAGCGCCATTCTCCCCAGCAGGTTATCTGCTAGCGGACCACTCAACACAACGCCCGCGCCACTTAAGCCATAGTCGCCCGCTGTGAGGCGCACCAACCCGTCAAATTCCTCCGTAGGTTCACGCGACTTAATGTTTATCAGCCCGGCCAGACCATTGGCGCCGTAGCGTGTTCCTTGTGGCCCACGAAGCACCTCAACCTGCTGTGCGTCGAACAAGGTACCGATGCCCCCGACTCCACTAAAATCAAAGTTGTCGACGAGAAATCCAACGGATGGGTTGAGTGGATCGACAAACTGGCTCCTCTCCCCAATACCCCGTATCTGAAAGTAACGTGCGCGTGAGGTGCCCGATGCGTAATTCAGGTTGGGTACAAGAGCCAAGACCTCTTCGATGTGCTGTGCACCAAGTGCTTCGGCTTCCTGAGCTGTGACCACGGAGACACTCGTCGGAATCTCATTCACGGTCTGGCTACGCAGGTCAGCGGTAACTACGATCTCCTCGTAATATTCGACATTGTCGGCGTGCGCCGCACAAACAATAAGTAATGCGCAGGAAAGCGCTGCAATTATTGGGATTCTTTTCACGTACTTCGCTCCGATGCATTGGAGATCCGGAGCGATACAGAAGCGGGGAGACGGAAGGTTCCTATTCCCTACGCCGGCATTATCCGGATCAGGTTCTGGGGTTCGTCGATTGACGACATCTCAGGCAAAGCCACCCCCAAGGACAAGAGGATTATAGTTGGTTTCCGCTAAGTTTGCGGAAATAGGCGTTGACTAATAGTTTCCAAGCGACGCGGTTTCGTTTGGGCAGTCTCTTTGTGCGATGTCTAAGTCCCGCTGGACTTACACTCGTGCGCTGATGGGAAAGCTTTGGGTTCGAAAAATAGGGCATCCCGGCGGCTCCTCCCCAAGCATAGCTACCGATCAAATGTGGCAGAGGAAATCCGCTGTCTCCCGTATGTATCGAGACGCCAAGATCCCAGTCGTTCGCCGTTTAGCTCGGTAAGATTAAGCGTTAGCTGACCGAAACGCGTGTAGTCAGCAATGTTGGAGACCACGCTGCATCAGTCTCCGCCGGCGGCAAAAAATGTGCACGATCGGGTAACGTCCTAACTCTTGGAGCCCGTTTCTGTGCGGCGCAACTGCATCTAGTCGTGGCCGTCAGGCGGGGCATAATATGAACCTAGATTTGCCTCCTGACCTTGCCGGACATAGAAGCCGTTCTATCCATGCCGAGGGAATCAAAGATACGCATACGGAAAAACATGTCGAGCGACTGGCCGCTCACTGCCTCTAAAACCTTACCTGCCGCCATGAGGCGTATGCGATAGCGAAAAACTGACCCTGGCTGATGTGCAAGCGGGGCAGCATGCAGCAGAGTTGCTGGATTGTGATAGTGCTGACCCTATCCCCACCTCGGCGACATTGGTCCCTTGTTTTTGCCTCTACCAACGGTTAACTGGACACTTGGTAGAAGCTCGGCACTATGCGCTTTGGAACCACGATCTATTCTAGAGTGTGAAAGAGCAGGCGCGCGAACCGCGCTAAGTCGAAGCGCAATCTTATGGAAGAGGGCCTTGAGTCCGCGCATCATGTGCCAAAGCCGTAACAGTTCCTCGAACAGCAAAAGCGGCACTGATCCGGTGTAACGACTNCTTCTGGCCGCGCCGAGGACGCCATTCGCGCACGCGTAAAATAGTCAGAGCCCGAGCAGTTTCAGAAATGACGCCTTCTGGCTTTCGGTCATGTGCTCAAAATTTGGCACAAGCATCTCCGTCACTGGCAAGTCCGCGAATTCCGGCGAGGGGCTTTGCATAGTCGCTGCGATGTTGTGTAGGCCGTTGCCCTCTTCGGAGCCTGCCATGAGGGGTCCGCTGACCGTTTCGGGCCAGTACATTGCCGAGGGTTGCTCCTCGCCATAAGGGTTGCTGCGCCCGACGTGTTTTTCGATAGCTGCGCGCAGTGCCGCCTCACCCTCACGGCGTTTCTTCATGCCGGCCGCCCCGTAGAAGGCGCCTGATGGATTGCATATGGCTGCCCAACGGGCTCGGATGTGGAAGCCCCTGATGGCCAATGCTTCTTCCGGTTCGCCATCGCCTCCGGAGACCTCGCCATCCTTGATCATGATGTAGTAGCCGGCTTTCTCGCGGCCACCNTCAAGAAGCCTTGCCGGCGGGTGCGTATAACACTCGGTAAAGGCCCACTCGAAATCGCGTGGCAGATTGGCTGCGTTGAGGATCTTGACCGCAGCCGCCGCGCAGGCTTCGCCCCATGCTCTGGAGCCAAATTCGCCTTCTTTCTTGAGGGTGTTCATGTCGATAATGTACATGGCTGCTCCGTGCTCTGATCAGGGTCTGTCGTTTGCATTCTGCTGCAGCATGAAGTCCACGATCGCCTCAATCTCTTCGTCGCTGCAGTCCGCGCACGCACCGCGGGGTGGCATCTCACCCATGCCCTCCACGGTGTTGAGATAGAGTTCTTCGACGCCATAGTCTAGCCGGTAGCTCCAGTCGTCTACCACGCCCGGAATCGGCGCGCCTCGGGTACCCTCCTCGTGGCAGACCGCACAGGTTTGGGTGTAGCGGGTAGCGGGACCATGCCTTGCGCTTTCCGGTGCCGTTGGCTCTCCTCCGGGGGCGCCGGCGAACGCGCCCGCGAAGACACCGCAAAAGAAGATGCCGGCCAGTGCCCGGGCGATCAATGAACCCACTTTCCCTGTCTCTCGCTTGCTTCGAGGCTGAGAATCCCATACAAGCGGTGGATGACTCAACAACNCCAGAANCNGGTCTGCNNNTGGCAANNNGCCATTTCGTTTCTGCTGCTTTNCCTCTTTGGCGGGGCTGCTGCGGAGTCACCCGCTGACTACGACTGGCCGCACTATGCTAACGATCAGGGCGCTTCAAAATATGCGCCGCTGTCGCAGATTAACGCGGAGAATGTGGCGCAGCTCGCCCACACTTGGACGTGGCGTTCNCCGGACGACGCGATCATGGCCAAGAATCGTCGCATGGGGGCNCTGGGTTACAAGAACACACCGATCAAGATCGGCGATGTNTTGTACGTAAGTACGTCCCTGGGNCAGGTGGCGGCNATNCGTGCAGACACGGGCGAGAATCTGTGGGNGTTTGATACGGGGGCCTGGAAGGCCGGGCGCCNAACCAATCTTGGTTTCAATACCCGGGGCGTGGCGTATTGGTCCAATGGCAAGCGCCGCAGGGTGCTGATGCCTACCAACGACGCGCACCTATGGTCGATTGATGCCGACACTGGCAAGCCCGATTCGGCATTTGGCGACGACGGTCGAATCGATCTCACCGAGGGGCTCGGACGGCCCGTCAGCCGCAGACTCTACAGCGTGATCTCGGCGCCGATGGTGGTGGGTGACGTTGTGGTGGTGGGCTCGTCTATCATGGATCGACCGCGCAAAAAACAGTCGCCACCTGGACACGTGCGCGGCTTCGATGTCGGCACCGGGGAGCGGCGCTGGATTTTCCATTCGATCCCGCAGAAGGGTGAGTTCGGTGCGAACACTTGGGAACACGACGCGTGGGAGTACTCCGGAAACACCAACGTCTGGACGCTCATGAGTGCCGATCCGGAACTCGGGTATGTCTATCTTCCGTTCGGTACGCCAACTAACGATTACTATGGGGGGCATCGTCTGGGGGACAACCTCTTTGCTGAGTCGCTGGTGTGCCTGAACGCAAATACGGGCGAAAGGATTTGGCACTTCCAGACCGTACGGCATGGCCTTTGGGANTATGACCTGCCCGCCGCGCCGAACCTGGTAGACATTGTCGTCGAAGGTAAACCGATCAAGGCGGTGGCGCAGATTTCAAAACAGGCGTTTGTTTATGTGTTGGACCGGGTCACGGGNAAGCCCGTCTGGCCCATCGANGACCGCAAGGTTGCTGCCTCTGATGTGCCGGGTGAGCGTGCGTCGCCGACCCAACCATTCCCGACTCGNCCCGCTCCGTTNGATATTCAGGGACTCAGCGAAGATGACCTAATCGATTTCACGCCGGAACTGCGCGCCAAGGCACTCGAGATTGTGAGCCAATACCGCTANGGGCCGTTGTTCACCCCNCCGTCGCTGCAGGGGACTATCCAACTCCCGGGTCAGGCGGGTGCGGGTAACTGGCGCGGCGCAGGTTTTGATCCTGAAACTTTGCTTTTGTACATCCCATCTATAACCAGCCCGAACATCGTGAAGCTGATTGAGTCCGACAAGTCTGAGATGCGTTACGACGTTGGGCACCTTGGCCGGGTGCGTGGCCCCAACCGGCTCCCCATTACCAAGCCGCCGTATTCACGAATCAGTGCAATTGACTTGTCTACCGGTGAGTACAAGTGGATTCGAGCAAACGGTGAGGGTATTCGCCATCAATTGATCAAGCTTCGGATCAAAGATCCGGGACCGGTTGGTTCGCCGCAGACAACCGGCCCGCTTGTGACCAAGACTCTCTTATTCGTGGGTCTGAATGATGGTGACAAGCCCATGTTGCGGGCGTTGCAGAAGGCGACCGGCGAGACGGTCGCCGAGGTAGCGCTGCCGTTTGCACCAAGCGGCACACCCATGACCTACATGAAGGATGGCAGGCAGTTCATTGTGCTTGCGGGCGGAACGGTCAAAGAAGCAGCGCTGATCGCACTAGCGTTGCCTGCCGAGGACCAGCCAACGCCTTAATTCTTTAGGGGCGGATTCGCAGGTCTCTCCGCCGGATGACCGAGGTACTGTCTGAACGCTACTTAAGAAGACCGCCCGTTCCAAAGGGCAGGATAGGATCCTCATGAAAGAGCTTGATTACAAAGCCCTGTTTGCCGATGTTGTTCTGATTATTTTTTGTGATGAGAGACGATGGGGCGAAGTTGGCCTGGATCCGCCCCTGATCATGAAGTACTAGGGCTGGCGCCAAAAAGGTGAGTTCTCGGCCGTAACTGACAGTGTGCTCTCCGATGGGGGAGGGTGATATAGCGACTAGTTGCGATTGGTACGAGACCGAAATACTGAATACAAGAGGATGAAGGGTCGTTGTACATGCGGCGATGTCCATACCGGATCAAGGGTGACTACTCTTCATCCGTGCCTGCTACTTTGAGGACTGTCAGCGAATTACCGGCGGCGGCGCAAGCTCCGAGCACTGTGTCTGCGCGTCGTGCGATGTCGTTCACTGGGTGTGCGATCACAAGGAACCGTGTATCGCCGTCCGGATCTGCTCGTTGGAAGAGCCTATGGTCTTGTCGCCGCGCGTGCACATTTTTACTAGCTAGAAGCGCACGTCTGGGATTGGCGTGACTGAGGAGCACCAAACCACGGAGCGGTGTTATGGTGCGCATCCCGACGTCAGTCTGCACTAAAGGAGAGTGCCATGCCCCCCGCGTCCGAGAAGATTGTCATCTATGGCCACCAGGCGAGCCGTGCGTCCAGACCTTATTGGCTGTTGCGCGAATACGGCATGGAGATTGGCGCAGACTTCCTGGAGGTGGATACGGGTGGTCCAGTAACCGGCTTCAATGAAGTCAGGGACAGTGAAGAATTCCTCCGTCTGAACCCCTATCGCCTGATACCGGTGATGGTGCATGGCGACGTTGTGCTCTACGAGTCGCAGGCGATTTGCCAGTACATTGCGGAATTGCTGGGTGGGCCGATGTCGGGACAGACGCCTGGGGAGAAGGCACGTATCAACATGTACGGTCTGAACTCTATCTCCAACTTTGAGCCCAACTTTTTGCCGATGGTGTTTGGCCGTGGGGGTGAAGAGGGGCGAGCCGAATACGCGGCCAATCTGCGTCCACTTCTAGATGGTTTGAACACTGAGCTTGATGGTCGCGAGTATCTTATTGGTGACGGCGCCGGCCGTTTTACCGTTGCAGATATCATGATGGCCTCAGTCGTCGGCCAGTACGGACGTGCAGTGAAGTTCGACTTTGAACCATGGCCAAACGTCGGTGCTTGGGTGCAACTGACCACCAGGCGCCCGGCGTTCTACCCACCGCGTGGGATGAAGGTCCGGCCAGACGCCTGATATCGGCTTGCGGGTGCTTCCCAATTTTTTTCCCGCGTGGCGGTGTGCGAATTCCTAACAGGATCAGCGCATTGTGCAGCATTTAGGCTGGCACACGTGACGACATGTCGCGGCTTGAGTCAGATGCTCACTACTTTCTTGGGTGCAAGCAGACTTTGGCACCGCTTGCCAGCCGGCGTTCTGTGTTTTGACTCGCACCAACNACTGTAATCTCCGGCGTGGCTCGCTCAAGGTGGTTCGATCTTCCGGCGCGAGCCTACTCCTCTCCCANTCTCAATGCCCATCTATGGTGGGGGGAGCGTCGGGCTGAGCGGACCGCGGGTNANAGGATGTNTCAGGTTCGCCGTAGCGCCGNCAACCGGNGGGNGCGTAGCGTTCTGCAGAAGGCTNGGGCNNNTGCAGCGTCNGCATTTTAGCTGGAAGTGTTGAGGTCAGNCTCGGTCCTCTAAGCCCTGCATGGCAGNCTCAGATCCAGACTTCNCGGTTGTTGGCGCGCCCGATGTCCCTTGTGAGTCTGAGGCCGATCACTTCGCTCATGTTGCATGTGGCGAGCATCGCGTCNACGTCGTCCCGATCCTGATCGCTTAGACTGTCATAAAGGTCCTGAACACGTTTAAGGACGTAGAACCGGAANGGTTGNGCGGCGGCGCTGAAAGNNANGNCNTCGACGTCGAAGCTTGCTTGACCGAGAGTGCGCTCGCAGAGTGAGCCNGGGGCTATGTNATTTNCGTTTAGCCACNCGTTGATGAGGCTCGCCGCCGCGCGGGTTTCGGGCACGTAGTCGCGGGCGAGATGGCGGAGCATTTCGGTCAGCGTAGGCGGTATCTCATCGTCAGGCAGAAAGGCCTCTGANGNGTCAAAGAACTCGCCCATGTCGGCATCCGGGCGATTCATGCGGTCNACCCATCGCACCACGCGGAAGGCGTTCCTGTTCATGATNGCGGAGGGTTGGGGATCTCTCGACAGATGCCCATACATCGGTCCAATCAACCCGAAATCGCCCACACAGGGTTTGCCGCCTAGCAGGTAGGGGTATTGTCCGAAGTGNATGTCTAGCGCGAGNAGGTATTCGAGGTAGAGTGACTCGACCTTCTCTATGGTGTCTTCGGTCACGCCAAGGTTCGGCACTGCTTCCGTGCGAAGGTATCTAGCGCGCGCATCACTGGTTTGTTCGGGGGTGGCGTTGTAAGGGGTCATGGCTTGGAAGTGNAAACGGATGAACGCGTCCTGGGCCGGGAAGTTCCAGCGGTAATGCATGGCCGGCCGCAATAAGACCCTCAGACGCAATTGCGTCGATCAGCAAGCTTGTGATCTGCTGACGCGGTGTCTGTGGTGTATGGGGATGTCCGCGTTCGGCTTCGAAGTGATCCACGATCGCCACGCCGTCCCTTATGACTGTGCCGTCCTCGAACTCGATGGTCGGCATGCTGCGGCGCCCACCCGCTTTGGGCAATACATTATCAAAGAAGTGCTGTGACGTATGGGGTTTCTCAATGTAGGGAATGGCGGCCTTGATTAGATAACTGCGCGCGCGGCCTGCGTAGAGGGAGACGGGAACGCTGTACAGCGTTATGGGCATGGAGTGCTCCTTGGTTGAGTAGGGATCTTAACGAGCTTGCTGCGCATGTGCGGGTGGCCACAGGTACCAGCCACAGGTGAGCCGGTGGTAGGCCCGGTTTGCCCGCGCTTCAGTTGTGAGCCTGCCTGTTGTACGACTGCGAACGCCGACGGCTCACTTCCGTAAATCCCGACAGAATCGCTTCCATGATCTCGGAGCTGCCTGACCTTGTGTCGTCAGTGGCTGGGTTGGCGTCGCGGCCTATCGGTAGGTTGGCCATTTCAGCCGTCTTGGCCCTATGCAAAGCGGCTTTGCCGGTTGATGAAACAGTTCTACCAGAACATTCGGTAGAGCGACCCGCCAATTGCACCTAGGATGAGCACGTTGTTGGTCAGGAAACCCAACAGGAAACCCAATGCGCGAGTCTCGGGCGCCTTGATGTAGCTGAAGTAGTAAATGGGCCTGCCGATGATGAAGCCGAGACCAATGAGTGCTGCCAAATCAGGCCGGGTTGTATACGCGCAGAGCCAGAGCGCCGGCAGAAATACGATTAGCTGCTCCAGCGTGTTTTGCTGCACGCGGAAGTAGCGTTCCCATTCTTCGTTGCCTGTGGTTGCTGGTGCCGGGACGTTGTACTTGACACGACTGAGCCCGGTTCGAAGAGTGAAGAAACTGTATTCGATTAGCGCAATGAGCGTTACGAGAGCAGGTAGTTCCATGGTGACGCCTCGTGAGTGAGATGAGCAACGAAGCCTACTCCAAGTGCTGTGTGCAGGTGGATGCCGCTTGTGGTGTAGGCCGGAACGGTGGCGGTGATTTCATGAAGGAGAAGGGGCAAAGTGCCTGTTTGGCATGGTGGCGGCTGTGGTTGTCTTAGGCACTCTGCATGATGGACTCGCAGAGGAACGGGGCCGCGGCTTGAACCGCGACCTGGCAACAGAGTCCGGAGCGGCGCACTGGAACTGCGTGAGCCCGCGCCCCTCCCCGGGGGGCGATGAGGCGCAGGCTTAGCGGCGACCAGATTAGTTGTCCCTTAGCATTCTGCGCAGGATCTTGCCCGATGCAGACTTCGGAATCTCAGGTACAAACTCCAGCAGTCTGATCTGTTTGTAAGATGCAACTTGATCGGCCACAAAGCTCTGGATGTCTTCAGCGCTCGCCTCGACACCGTCCTTCAGCGTTATGAACGCTTTCGGCAGTTCTCCGGCCTCGTCGTCCGGTATCCCTATAACCGCGGCGTCCGCGATTGCAGGGTGGGTAACGAGCAAAGCCTCAAGTTCTGCCGGTGGAACTTGAAAGCCTTTGTACTTAATAAGTTCCTTAAGTCGGTCGACGATGGTGAAGTGGCCATCCTTGTCTACGTGGCCAACGTCTCCCGTATGCAGCCAGCCATCCGTGTCGATAGTGCTTGCGGTTGCGGACTCGTTGTTGAGATAGCCAGGCATCACCTGAGGCCCTCGGACCCAGACCTCCCCGTCCTCATCCTCACCAAGATCATTGCCAGTATCGGGATCCACGATCCGACTTTCAGTCGAAGGCGCGAGTACGCCGATGGTACCGGGCTTGAACTGACCCTCCGGTGTTGCGTGACTTACGGGTGAGAGTTCGGTCATGCCGTATCCTTGCACCACTTCACAGCCAAGGCGGGCACCTGCTTCCTGCGCGAGTTCAGCGCCGAGCGGCGCGGCACCGGAGAAAACTGATTTCAGCGCAGACAGATCGTAGTGATCCACAAGTGGATGCTTTGCGAGCGCCAGGACGATTGGTGGAGCGACAAAGGCCCGTTCAACCTTGTGGTCCTGGGCGAGTGATAGGAACTGTTCCAGGTCGAAACGCGGCATGGTGACTACTTTTCCACCCTGGAACAGGGCGCCGTTCATAAGCACCTGCATACCGTAGATGTGGAAAAACGGCAGGAACGCCAACACCGTTTCCCCTTCGGAGATCGGGAGCATGGCCGCTGTTTGCACGAGGTTTGCAATGAGGTTGCGGTGCGTGAGCATGACGCCTTTGGAGAGCCCCGTTGTGCCTGATGAGTAGGGTAGCGTCACCACGTCGTTGACGTCTGCCGCAGCCTGTTCGGTGAGGGGGGTCCCCATCAACTCCGTCACATTGGGGGCATCGGACTCATCTATTGTGAAGACTGACTCGACATCGGTGCCCTCAGCCGCTTCCCGTGCGATCCCGAGGAACATGCTGACGGTGACAAGAATGCGGGCGCCGGAGTCCTTCAACTGATGCTTTACCTCTCCCGCGGTGTATGTGGGATTAATGGTTGTCACCGAGCCGCCGGCCCAGGCGGTGCCGTGGAAGGCTACCGCGTACTCAGGAATGTTGGGGGCCATCAGGGCTAGCACGTCACCCTTGCCAAAGCCCTTGGCTGCGAGACCTCCAGCCAGCGCCATCACCTCACCCTGGAGCTCCGCGAAGGTTAGCGACCGACCGTTTACGCCGTCGACGAGCGCAGGTTCGTTTGCGAGCCGCTCGGCATGCTGCAGCACAAACGGACCAAGGAGGGAATTGGGTACATCAATGTCGGGCAGTGGGCTGGTGTACACCATCATGGGGCCTCAATTTTGTGAGTGTGACGAGGCGCCAATGGTACCGGGATCGATGCGGCGGGAACCAGTCACGGATAGGGCTTGTGGAATGGCAAGAATCTGCATCTTATGGTCACTTTGATTAACGGCTACTTCGCGAAGAGCTGTGGGCTATTTGCAACTGCTGAGTGCACTCGGCACAGGTTTGGGTAAGCGGGGTAGCGCAGTTGCGACAGAACTGTCGTGCAGTAGGTCAGGATGAAATCATTAAGTGGGGTCATCCCGCCTATTCGCGCGCAGGCAGAAACATTGCGCTCTTTAGCGCACATAGGGGCAGGTTCTAGATCAACTCCTTTATCGTTGGCATATGTC
>PAWP01000060.1 GCA_002714125.1 Gammaproteobacteria bacterium | reverse complement strand
GCCACTGGAATATGCCATCGGCTGCACCCGCGAACATATCCCGGATGTGCCCGTAAGGCACGGCGCCAGCATCAACAACGCGGCCAGTGGCATGCTGCTTTTGCCGCTGGCGGAGAGTTTGACCGCTAGGGAAATGCGCAACCTGGGGTTACCGTCAGACGCAATCAGTATGCTGCGAGCCCTGGGCGCGCGGTAGTGGGGTCGTTGCATAAGGACCTGTAAAGTTTCCGACAAGGACCGCAGGGGCCCAAGCACGATAAACCAGATTAGAAACGCGGCCCTCACCTGCTTAAATTGAAATATTGCCCTGGGTCCTTAATGGATCAGCGGTGCAGGTCGGATGCGAATGCGCTTCGCCCTCGCCTAAGGTATAGGGATCGGCTGCTGCGTTGGTCGTCGTAATGGTGCGACAATTCCGGCGATCCCAGCGCGTTTGCCGAGTCCCTCTGTACGCCTGTACGCGGGGCGGGAGACGTGATGCAATCATCCCAGGCAGGAGGAGAATGCAAGTGGCGGATATCGAGGCGTTTCGCGCCGAAACCCGGGCATGGCTGGAAGAGAACTGCCCTCCCGGTGTCAGGGGTCCAGGCCCCATGTCGATTGGAAGTAGCAGGATCGAGCTGCCTGAAGACGTGGTCCTGTGGCAGCAGCGCATGGCCGCGCGGGGTTGGACTGTGCCAACGTGGCCAAAGGAATACGGAGGTGCCGAACTCGACAAGGTGCGTTACAAGGTCTTGATTGAAGAGATGACCGCGATCAATGCTCGGACCCCACTTACTGGACGGGGTGTGAACTACATCGGGCCTACGCTGCTCGAGTTTGGTACTGATGCGCAGAAAGCCAGATGGCTGCCCCGCATCGCGCGCGGTGAGGGTGGGTGGGCGATGGGCTATTCAGAGCCAGGGGCAGGCTCCGACCTGGCTAGTCTGGCCCTCAAAGCCGAACTGGACGGCGACCACTACGTGCTCAACGGCGCCAAGATCTGGACCAGTGATGCCATGGACTGCGATTACATCTTCGTGCTGGCCCGCACTTCGCCGGAGAAGCCCAAGCACGAGGGCATCAGTCTGATGCTTGTGGACATGAATCAGCCAGGGGTCACGCCCCGGCCAATTCGCCTGTTGTCAGGTGCTTCTCCGTTCTGTGAGACCCTTTTCGAAAATGCACATGCACTGGTCGACGACGTGATTGGTGGCGTGGATCGCGGCTGGACGGTTGGCAAACGCCTGCTTCAGTTTGAGCGGTCGACCCACGCGGGGATTAATACTTCAGGGTCACAGGGCGGCCGGACAGAAGAAAGTCAGGTGCCGGATGTGGTCCGACGTTACGGCGCCGATATGGGGGAACTGCCGCCTGCGCTGCGCGACCGGCTGGCCCGGTATGCCATGGACGACGCTGCGCAGAAGCTGACCCAGCGCCGAGCCATCGAGGAGACTGCATCACGTGCGCCAGGATTCACTTCCTCCGCGGTCAAGCTGACCGGAGCCTTGCTTAAGCAACAGGGTGATGAACTGATGATTGAAGCGATGGGCACCCAGGGTCTTGGCGACGACGAGGTGGCCTTTGAGCGGTCCGAGATCGCGATTACCCGAGCATGGCTGTATGGCAAGTCGCTAACAATTGCGGGCGGGACCAAGGAAGTTCAGCTCAATATNATCGCCAAGCGGGTGCTAGGNCTGCCTGACTGAGGCCCCTTCGAAGTGCCGTGACGNGAGGCGTAGGAGTGAGGAGCATGATGGATGAACAAACCTCGCCCTGAGCCGGGGTTTGCGCTCTGGTACGGAGCCTGGCCTCAGCNACCTGAACCGTTACGTTTGGGAGTATCCCCATCNAGGGTCCGGAAGAGCCAGGAGACGATTGCGGTCTGCTATTTCATACTTCTATATGCGACCGTCTTTTGGGGCANTGCTGANGCATTGATCTTCAGCGTAGCATTGGTTANNCANGCCGACGGTGGCGAGACGNAGTCCNCCAGCCNCTCAGCGGTAATCGACTGTTCGTCGGGCTAGCAGCATAGCTGTGCGCGGAAGGCGGCAAAGCTGGGTGCAACGCTTGTGAATACCGCGGTGGGCGCAAACACCAGTACCTCTCCGGTTACTGCATTAATTCCCCANGTGGANCCGGTATCGTCTGACGCAAACATCAGGAANCCGTCGATCTCGATTGCATGGTCTTTGCCACGTGTCAGTTCCTCGATGCTCCACAGACGGAACCCTGGGCTTACTGCCGAGTTAATGCCGTCTTCGCCGTTACGAAGCATCTCGAGCAATTCATCTGGCAACTCGCANCCTGAGTATTTGCGTGCTTGCTTGCGCAGGCGCTCTATCTCGGCTTCGTCTACAGGAGGTCGTGCCATGTCATTTGTCCTGTTCGCATGCACTTAAAGTGGAAAGCCGGGCTTGGACAAAGTCCTCGCTCGGAAAAAAACCTTGATAAGGCCACGCATTTCTCCTGTATGTGGGGGTAATTGTCGTCGTGCAAAACACGCTTCTTGTTATCGACTGTAAGTACTCTGACCNGCTGAACGCGAATACNGNCGTCACTTATGGAATCAAAGATCATCAGGTTTGGCGCTTCGGTCGACCACGCGGGCCAGTGCACCTAGTTGCCGGCTGCAGCAGGCATGGATNGTATTCCCTAATCAGGATGAGCGTAAGTAGGCCTCGAGTCGTGCACCTGCTTCGACAGGAGAGCCGCCGGGCATCTGCACCATTTGAATGTCAGCACCGAGCCGGGAACGTTCGGCGAGCTGTTCGCCCACCTCTTTGATCGTGCCGATCACCTGAATCTCCCGCACCATAGCTTCTGACAGCGCATCGAANGCACCGTCACGGTTGCGGTCAGACCAGGCTGCGCGTGATTCCAGTACTTCACTCTCGAAACCGTTGCTTGCTAGCATGTTCCAGTAGAAATCNCCCATCCGGTTTATGTAGTGAAANAGCGGTTGACGGGCGGCCTGCCAGGTTGACGCGTCATGCCCTTCACCAAGTACGTAGACGTTNGTGAACGGNGCAACTGTCACCGAATCTACCGTCCTGCCGGCATCAGTTGATGCAGCGTCCAGGTCAGCCTTAAGCGACGCAAAACGGCCCTTTGGCCAGTGGATAGGGAANATGCCGTCGGCGATGGCGCCCGTCTGTNTAATGGACTTTGGCGTGATGGCTGCGACGTANATCGGGATGTGGTCGCGCGGACGTTCATAGTCGAGGTGGAATCCGCGTGCCATGTTGAAAATCTTGCCCTCGTATTCGAGCGCTTCACCGGCGATCAATTTGTTGATGATGTCGATGTATTCACGGATCCGCTGAAGGGGCTTGTCGAACGCGACGCCATGGAAGTGTTCGATCACCCGATGCCCTGAGGAACCGAGTCCGCAGACCGTGCGGCCGCCCGAGAGCATATCGAGCATCGCAAACTCCTGGGCGATGGCGCCCGGTGTGCGCGAATAGACATTGAGGATCGAAGTACCNATCCGAATTTTCTCGGTGTGCGTCGCCAGCAACGTCATCCATGGGATGGAAGACGGCCCCCACGCCTCACCGGTCGCCACAAATTCGTAGCCGAGGGACTCGGCAATCTGGACCTTTTCAACGGCGGCCTTCCAGTCCTGGCCGCAACCNGCCAATACGCCCAATCTCATAGACATGCTCTACTCAGCTCTTCATGNGGCCCGGCCGCTACTTTGCGTGCACTCGTACAGGAAGCTGCGAATAACCTTTGATGAAGATCGATCGGGTCCTCTTTGGCTCGCCCATAACTTCGACAAACTCGAAGCGTTTGTGGATCTCTTCCCACAATACGCGCAGCTGCATTTCAGCAAGNCNGTTGCCCATGCACCGGTGAATTCCAAACCCNAAAGACAGGTGTTCGCGAGCACGGGCGCGATCGACNACGAAGCCGTTGGGGTTTTCTAAGTGGGCTTCGTCCCTGTTGCCGGAGACGTACCACATCACCACCTTGTCACCTTGGCGGATCTTACGACCCGCGACCTCGGTGTCGCGGGTTGCCGTGCGCCTCATGTGGGCGAGCGGTGTCTGCCAGCGAATAATCTCCGAGACCATGTTCGGAATCAAAGCGGGGTTGCTACGAAGCTTGGCATATTCGGCAGGGTTCTGGTTCAGTGCCAGGACNCCACCGGAAATTGAGTTGCGGGTCGTGTCGTTACCGCCAACGATCAGCAGAATGAGGTTGCCGAGGAATTCAAAGGGTTTCATTTCCCGGGTTTCGGCCCCATTGGCCAGCATACTGACGAGGTCCGGCGTTGCAGGTTTGTCGACCTTGGCGTTCCACAACATCGTGAACTGACCAAGGCAGTCCATCAGCGCTGCCCTGCGTTCNTCACCTGACAGGTGCGCCACGCTTTCAGCTCCGGTNACGATATCGGACCATTGCGTCAGCTTGTGCCGCTGTTCAAACGGGAAGTCGAATATGGTTGCGAGCATCTGGGTCGTTAGTTCGACAGACACTNTGTCTACCCAGTTGAACGTTTCGTTCTTGGGCAGGCTGTCCAGAATGCGACGGGCGCGCTCGCGTATGGTGTCCTCCAGCTTGGCTAGGTTGGGTGGCGCAACGACGGGCGCCACTGTCGACCGCTGCAGATCATGACGCGGGGGGTCCATCGCGATGAACATGGCGAAACCGCCCATCTGGTCACGCCACCGGCGCTGCTCTTCGGTCAGATCCTTCTCGGGGACACGCGCTTCGGTTGATTTGCGCGCCAGCGCGATGCCACCAGCCGAGGAAAAGGTCTCGTGGTCGGTATCAACGGTGAAGATGTCCTGATAACGCGTGATTGACCAGTACGCGCCGTGGGGCCCATCTGGCGTGTAGTGCACGGGAGATTCAGTGCGCAGACGCTCAAAAAGCCCCCAATGGGCATCTGCCTCAAAAAGTGCGGGTTGTGCGGGATCGAGTGATTCAATCGGTTCGGCCCAGGGGTCGTAAGCCTCAGCGTCTTCGATCAGTTGTGCACTCATAAACTTACCTGTGTCTTTGCTTGCCCCTGCATTTAAGCATCGATCGCCCAGCCTCCCAATCAGTCCGGGAGGCCGAGGATGCGCTTGGAGATAATATTCAACATCACCTCTGAGGACCCGCCTTCAATCGAGTTGGCCTTGGAGCGGAGCCAAGTCCGGGTCATGCCGAGTTCACCTGGAGAGAAACCGTCGCCTGACCAGCCGAGACCCTGGGTGCCCAGAGCAGAGACCATCAGGTGCTGGCGGCGGATGTTCTGTTCAGTACCGTAATATTTGAAGAAGGAAGAAAGAAAGGTAGGTGCCTTGCTAGTGGATGCCTCCTCTGCAGACCGGCGCATAGTAACCGAATAGCTGCGATCGTCCATCAGGCAGCCAAGGACATCTTCGCGAATGCCCTGATCTGCAATTTTGCCTTCCGCATCGCCGACGTATTCGCGGGCATACTCATCCAGAGTTTTGACCTTTTGTTTGGCGCCACCAACGCCGCCAATGGAGGTGCGCTCATACTGCAGCAAGCGCTTGCCCACGGTCCAGCCGTTGCCCGGGCGGGAGATCAGATGGCGCTTGGGCACGCGAACGTCGTCAAAAAACGTCTGGCAGAACTCCGATGAACCACTGATGAGTTCGATAGGTGCAATGGAGACGCCGGGCGTGGTCATGTCGAAGATAATGAAGGAGATGCCTTCGTGCTTCGGGGCATCGAAGTCGGTGCGTACCAGGCAGAAGATCCAGTCCGCCATGTCCGCGCCCGACGTCCAGATCTTGGAGCCGTTTATGACGTAATCGTCACCGTCCTCTTCAGCCTTGCACTGCAGGCTCGCGAGGTCCGAGCCGGCACCTGGCTCGGAGTAGCCTTGGCACCATTTAAGTTCGCCGGAGATGATGCGGGGTAGGTGCTCTGCGCATTGCTCCTTAGTACCAAACTCAAGAATCGCTGGGCCTATCATGGTCAACCCGTGTCCACCAAGTGGCGCGCGGGCGTTGATGCGGCGCATCTCCTCGATAAGGATCTGCTGCTCTTCCTTGTCGAGTCCACCTCCGCCGTACTCACTCGGCCAGTCAGGCGCGGTCCACCCTTTGGCAGCCATGCGGTCGAGCCAGAGCTTCATGTCGGAGTTCGCGAAAGTGGCGCGACGGCCTCCGCTCGTGACCATGCCGGGTGAGCGCATGCTTTCGGGGCAGTTGTCCTCGAGCCAGTCTCTTGTCTCTTCACGGAATCCCATGGATGTGCCTCACCGCTTCTTATTGATGACCCGATTGTACCAGCGCCCTTTGGGCTGCTGGACAACTGCTGCCCAGGTCCGTCATTCTCAGTAGCCCTTCGGCCATCTCTCGTAGAACAAGAATCAGATATGTTCAAACGTGTCCTCATCGCCAATCGTGGCGAGATTGCGATCCGGATCGCGCGCGCCGCATCCGAACTCGGGCTGGAATCGGTCTCGGTCCACGCCTCCGTTGATAGCCTGGCACTGCATACCCGTTACACCACTGAAACCCGGGAGATCACCGGGGAGGGTGCGATAGGTGCCTATCTTTCGATTGATGAGATGTTGCGGGTGGCGTCCGAGACTGGTTGTGACTGTGTGCACCCGGGCTATGGCTTCCTGTCGGAGAATCCGGAGTTTGCCCAGCGCTGCCAAGATGTTGGCCTGACTTTTGTCGGACCTTCACCGGAAGCTCTGACCCTGTTTGGTGACAAAGTAGCGTCGCGCGATCTTGCAGTTGTCCAGGGCATCCCTGTTGTCCCGGGAAGTGACAGCACGGTGACGAGCGCGGACGATGCGGCNGCGTTTGCCGTGCAGGTGGGCTTCCCGGTCATGCTNAAGGCGGCCGCTGGAGGTGGTGGTCGGGGCATGCGCGCGGTGCATGCAGCCGAGGAGTTGGCGGAGGCTTTTGAGCGGTGCCAGAGCGAAGCGGAAGCCGCGTTTGGCAATGGTGCGATGTTTGTCGAAAAACTCGTCGAACGCCCGCGACACATCGAAGTGCAGGTGCTGGCGGACTCCACNGGCACCACCGTGCACCTCTACGAGCGAGATTGTTCTGTGCAACTGCGNAATCAGAAGGTGATCGAAATAGCGCCCGCGGCGGGCCTCGATCCTGATNTGCGCGCCCAGCTGCACGCGGATGCGATCAAGCTGGTAACTGCAGCAAATTATATAAACGCAGGAACAGTCGAGTTCCTGATCGTGCCGGAGTCCGGGGACTACTACTTCATTGAATGTAANCCGCGCATCCAAGTGGAGCACACNGTCACCGAGCAGGTGACGGGCGTGGATTTGATGGAAGCACAGTTCCATGTGGCCGCGGGAGGCAAGCTCGACGAACTGGGTCTCGGCGGCGAGCTTGAAGAGCCGCGCGGNTACTCGGTTCAGGCNCGNGTAGTGGCCCAGGGCGCCGGAACCATCAGTGGCTACAAGGAACCTTCCGGTGCGGGACTCAGGGTTGATGCGTGTGGCTACCTTGGTTATGCACCACCACCGCAGTTTGATCCGTTGCTGGGCAAGCTGATTGTGTCAACCGTGCGCGGCGATATCGGGGCGGCAGTTGACAAGGCGCGCAGGGCGGTTGCGGAATACCACATTACGGGCCTGCCCACGAACCTCGCCCAGCTGGAGGCGATCTTGGGACACCCGGATGTGCGGGGTGCAGACGCCCGCACAACGCTGCTCGGCGAAGCGCCTGAACTGTTGTCTGCACGTGCCGGCGACAACGACACGGTGTCCCTCTATGACGCGCAGGCACGGAACGTGGGCGCCGGTGGCACCGGTATGTCTTCTACGGCGGTAGAAGTGACCCCTATGGCGGAGCTTGACGTGCCGGACAGCGCTCGCGGGATCCCTGCGCCCATGTCCAGTACGGTGGTCCGCGTAGAGGTCGGGGAAGGAGACTCCGTTGCCATCGGCGATACGCTGTTGGTCGTGAACGCCATGAAGATGGAGACAGTGATCTCCGCGCCATGCTCGGGCACGGTCTTGGCCATCCAGCCGTTGTCCGAAGGTGACGCGATTGGCGAGGGGCAGGTNGTAGCAGTTGTGATGCCCGCCGCAGGTGAGGCTGCGCAGGCTGCGGCGGCCAGCAGCGATCAGAATTGGNGACCCATGCTGGATGAGGTCGCGACGCTGAGGCGCNTAGCTGAGGAACGNCTGCAACCGGAGTCGCAAGATCCCGGCGTCGTGCGCCAGCGCTCCCGCGGCAAAATGACGTGCCGTGAGCGAATTCTGCTGCTNCTGGATGATGGCTCGTTCCGAGAGGTCGGGAGTGTTGCGGGCTTCGCTTCCTATGATGAATATGGTGACATCGAAGCGTTTACTCCGGCGAATTCGGTTGGTGGGTGGGGCAAGGTTAAAGGTCGAACAACCATTGTCTGCGCTGATGATTTCACCTCGCGCGGTGGTCACGCGGACGGCGCAATTGGCGCCAAGAGTGGCTACCTNGATCGGCTTTCCATCGAAATGCGAGCGCCGTCGGTGCGCCTGCTTGACGGCTCGTCGGGCGGGGGCAGCGTCGCGGCCATGGTCCCTGCGCAGAAGAAGGATGGCGAGTCTTCGGCGAAGGAAAGCTCGGGTGCTATNAAGGCTGGTCGCCCNCGCGTGGCGGGGGGAGGNGGTTCTTTCCTGCCTGGACACCTCGGTTCAAACATGTACACCGAACAGCTCAGTACNGTGCCCGTTGTAAATATGCTGCTTGGCAGCGTGGTCGGGATCGGCGCGGCAAAAGCCGTACTGGGGCACTTTTCGGTCATGGTGCGCGACATCTCCCAGCTTTTTGTTGCAGGTCCGCCAGTGGTCGCCCATGCGATGGGTTATGACATCACCAAGGAAGACCTGGGCGGTTGGCATATCCACTGCACTAATGGTTCGGTGGATAATCTGGCGGAATCGGAGGAAGACGCGGCTGAACAGGCAAGGCGCTTCCTGTCCTACNTGCCGTCGTCTGTGCACGAGGCGCCGCCCGTCGCGCCGCNTGACCCCAGTGATCCCGCGGATCGCCGTGAGGAAGAGCTCTTTACGATCATTCCGCGCAAGCGGACCACCACCTTTGATGTTCGCCATGCGATCAGGCTGATGGCGGACAGGGACTCCTTTTTTGAGGTTGGACCGCATTGGGGGACGGATCAGATCACGGGCTTTGTCCGCTTTGACGGCCATCCGGTAGGCGTGATTGCCTCTGATAGCCAGCATGTCAATGGTGGGGCACTGACGGCCAAAGGTTGCGACAAGCTCAAGCGTCACCTAGACCTGTGTGATCTCTTTCATCTGCCGGTACTGAACCTAGTGGACAATCCCGGCTTTGCCGTTGGGCTCGAGCACGAGATGGCTGGCACGATTCGCAAGGGTGGTGAATGGATGGTGGCGTTTGCGCAGGTCGAAGTGCCTATTTTCACCGTTGTGATGCGCAGGTCCTTTGGCGTCGCGGGGAACAACTACGCTACACCGCGCTCACGACCGTCCATGCGGGTAGCCTGGCCGGCAGCGGATGTGGGTGGTATCCCGCCGGAAGGTGGCATCGAGGCGGCCTACAAGCGCCAGCTTGCCGAAGCGGAGGATCCGGAGGCACTGCGAGAGGAGCTGAATGCACGGATCGAAAGCGCACGGGGACCGGTTGGACCGCTGAACAAGTTCCAGATCGAAGAAATGATTGACCCCCGCGATACGCGTCGCTACATCTGCGACTGGATCGAGCTTGCCTACAATCTGGTCACCCAACCTGACCGACTGGGTGCGCGCGCGCTGCAGTTTCGTCCGTAGCTCGGAGTTCTGCAGCGTTGGTCCGCGACGCAGAGATGCTGGCGAGTAAGGGCTTTGAGGAGACCTGATGAAAAACGTCATCCTGTTGATTACGGATACTTTTCGCTACGACAATCTGTTTGAGCGGGCGGAGCGGCCGGTGCGGACACCCGTTCTCGATCAGTTCATTGCGGAGCGGGCCACCGAGGTGCATGGCTTTTATGCCGGGAGTTTCCCGACCGTGCCACACCGGACCGATGTTGCAACGAGCCGGCTAGGGTGGCCGCATTATCCCTGGCAGCCAATCAGTCGTAGCAGCCGTAATCACATCGCACGTCAGCTGGGGGACGTTGGCTATTCCACCCAACTGATCTGTGATTGCCCACACCTCTTCACCGCGCGCTTTCAGCATGCGTTTACGGCGGCATTCCAGCACCGCGGGCAGGAAGGAGACAAACACCTTCTGCATCTCAACGACGCGATCTCAACTGTCCAGCCGCAGGGCAAGCTGCGTCGGACACCAAGCTTCAACGGTCACTCGTTGGCGGACATGCATCGCTGGATCAACCGCTATTTCAATGTTGAAGAAGAGACCTTTACGGCTCGCACAGCTGCCACTGCATCGCGCTGGCTTGAGGAGAACTACCAGGCCGCACCCTTCTTCCTGTGGGTCGATTTTTTCGATCCACATGAGCCCTGGGACCCGCCCGAATACATGGTGAAGCGGTACGACTCGGACTACGATGGCGTACCGATGATTCATTGCAACTACGGGCCCGCCACCGACTACACCGAAGCCGAGCTGAAGAATCTATGGGCGCACTATGCTGCTGAGGCCGAGCTCGTTGATCGCCACCTAGGCCGGGTGCTGCAGAAGGTGGACGATCTTGATCTGTGGGATGACACCGTAGTGATCGTAACGAGCGATCACGGTACCAGCCTTGGCGAACACAACCGTACAGGGAAGTCGAACATCTGTGATACCGATGCAAGGTTCTGGCCGCTGTATCCAGAAGTCAGTCATGTCCCGTTCTTGATCGCGGGTGGGGATATTCCGCGTGGGGCCAGTCTCGACATTCTTGGGCAGCCGGTGGACGTCCTGCCAACCGTTGAAGCCCTGGCAGGACTGCAGCTTGTGCCTACGGAACCTTTCGAAGGTACTAGTCTTGCGGGTGCTATTCTGGGTGATGGCACTCAGCCGCGAGCGCTCTCGGTTACTGGTGGGTTCATCGGACTCGACAAGTCAGGCCGTGTGCCTGGTGAGTGTGTCACGCCGTTTGTAACCGATGGGCGTTGGGGGCTTACCCCGCTTGGGCCGGAGGGCGGGGTTGAACTTTACGACATGGCCGCGGACCCCTTAGCGGTGACCAATGTCGCGACGGAGAATCCCGCGGCGGTGCAGGCCATGCTGGGTGCGCTTGCGGCGCACATGCTTAAACACAACGCGGATGATGCGCTGATTTCGGCATGGACGTCTCGCGAGGGTGAGGCGTCATCCGACCAAGCGAAGAATTCGTTGGAGTATTGAGGCCTTTTAGGCAAACAGGAGACCGCATTGAGCGTAGATGCTTTGATGGAACGGCGTAACGCCGCATTTGGCGCGGGCGCGCCACTCTTCTACCAGACCCCGGTTCACATAGTGCGCGGAGAGGGGGTGTANCTCTACGATGANACCGGCAAGCAGTACATCGACATGTACAACAACGTGCCGTGCGTNGGGCATGCCAATCCCCACGTTGTGGCGAGGATGACTGAGCAGTTGGGCACGCTGAATGTGCANAGCCGCTACCTGTCCGAACCTATTGTTGAATATGCAGAGCGTCTGACTGGGCACCATGCAGCCCATATCGAAAGCGCGGTATTTGCCTGCTCCGGTACCGAAGCCAACGAAGTGGCAATGTCGATGGCCCAGCGTGTGACGGGCGGCACGGGTTTTATCTGCTCAGACGCTGCCTACCATGGCAATAGCGCGCAGGTGGGGCGTCTGACCCATGTTGGCAGGCGTGAGTCGGAAGCAGAGGTCCGCGCATTCCCGTACCCGCAGAAATATCGGCCACTGCGAGATAACGTCCGCGAAGTCGAGCTACGAGATGCATACCTTGCCGCGCTGGATGAGCAAATTGACGGACTTGCCGCGGACGGCATCAAGCTGGCCGGGATGCTGATCTGTCCGCTCTTCTGCAATGAAGGGCTGCCCGACGTGCCGGAAGGCTTTATGGCTGAGGCGGCACGTCGGGTTCGCGCTTCGGGCGGTGTGGTGATTTCAGATGAGGTTCAGGCTGGCGTGTGTCGCAGCGGGAGCTGGTGGGGATACGAAGTCATGGGCTTCGAACCTGATATCGTAGTGATGGGTAAGCCAATTGGCAATGGGATGCCACTCTCGGCGGTATGTGCATCGCGCGAGATGGTCGAAACGTTCCGTAAACGCGGTTATTTCAATACGTTTGCTTCAAGTCCGCTGCAGGCAGCCGCCGGCAACGCGGTGCTGGACGTGATTGAAAACGATGGCGTACGCGAGAACGTGCGGGACGTTGGTGCCCATCTGCGAGCGGGACTTGAAGCGGTCACCGCGAATGCCCCGGAGATTGCTGAGGTTCGTGGGCATGGATTGTTTTTCGGGCTCGAGTGTGTGGTGGATCGTGAGTCTCGGGAGCCGGATCGGGAACGGGCAGTTGAATTGGCAAATGCTCTCAAGGACAAAGGATTTTTGACGAGCAATGCTGGTGCGCTCGGTAATGTACTGAAGATGCGCCCGCCGCTTGTTTACGGGCGCGAGCACGCCGATCTGTTTCTCGTTGCGCTTGAGGAGTGCCTCGCGGGTTAGCGGGTAAGATTGCAGAAACGATGGCGACTGTAACCGATGAGGCTGCGCTGGCGGCTGCACAACAAGTGCTTCAGTACTGGGGTTTAGAAGCACGCGATTTGCAGGTATTTTCGCGTTCTGAGAATGTTGTGCTCAAAGCAGAGACGACTGTCGGCGAGACCGTTGCCGTTAGGCTGCATCGTCCGGGTTACCACTCACTCGACGAACTGCAATCTGAACAGACCTGGGTCCGCTCGCTCGGCGCAGCCGGCGTGGGTGTGCCTCATGCCCGGAAGGCGCCGGGCGGCGAGTATTACCTTCCGGTCCGGGTTGCGGACACGGGCGAGATTCGCCAGGCAGGCGTTGTGGACTGGGTTCCTGGCGTGCAGGCCGCGTCGAGCCTGCGTGAGGCTTCGGTGGCCGAGGCGATTGACAGAGTGCGAGAGCTGGGCGCGCTGACTGGCCGCGTCAATCGGCTGTCGTCGTCCTGGGAGCCTCCAGCCGGCTTTTTGCGCCATCATCTGGATGCCGATGGGTTGATGGGTGACACGCCTTTCTGGGGGCCATTCTGGGATGTGCCTGAGTTGAGCCGCATTGAGAAGGCTCGTATCAGGGGGCTGCGTGACGAGCTGCATGGCCAACTCACGAATCACGGCAAGGATCAGGGCGATTATTCGATGATCCATGCGGATCTGCATGCACACAACGTGTTGGTCGACGGGTCGAGCGTAGCGATTATCGACTTTGACGATGCCGGGTTCGGTTGGCATGGCTATGAGATGGCGATCGCGTTGCTCGGCTTTCCGGATCGGGACTGTCGCCAGGCCATGGAAGACGCATACATCGAGGCCTATCGACGTGAGAATCCCATAGGTGAATCCTGTCTGGCGACGGTTCAGGTGTTCAAACTGGTCCGTCTGCTCGTCAGTATTGGCTGGGTGCATCACCGCCCGGAGCACGGTCGTAAACGTATCCGGCCTACCATCGATGCAGCCTTCGAAATGGCTACCCGCCTCGGTCTGTAGTTGACCCTCAGGATGAGTGCCGCGATTCTCGACCCCTAACCATTTTAGGTTGACTAGCTTTGCTTGCTGTTGCAAGCATTGCCAGGTGCTCTGACGCTCGGGTCACTCAGTTATGTCGCATAATTTGGATCTGGTCCATATCCGACAAGGTGAAGCCGTAATGGTGCAGCCCGCAATAGCCTAATGGGTGGAGATGGACACTCTACTGCTTGGTGAGCGCCTACCGGTACGAATCTATAACTGCAGAAGGCAAACATAGCCGTTGACTGTGAATGCGCGCGAGTGGCAACAGCTGTGCTTTGTTCAGGATGTTGCGAGTGCTGAGTAGAACTCTCGCGTAGAACTGGCCGAAGCTCTGGCCAGGAGTTNGACNACTTTGNGGTTTGATCTGGCCAGAGCTNTTGAGCTGTTTGCGCGATTTGGTATGCCGGCTATGCAGAAATGTGGCGTTTCGGACTACGAGTCTGCTTTGCCGCGCTGGGGCCAGCGAATCTGGAAAGACGTTCCACTGGATTTACCCTTNGTTCGCCATGTCGCCGCCACTACTGGGGTATGCTGGCGTGGNGACTGGCNGTTCATAACGTTTTGCAACGGTTGGCCGCGGGTCTTCGCGAATGTTGGTCACGCTGATGGGTGCTGAGAACGAGCCTATCTTTAAGGCGACAGGTTTGAAGAGTGAAGGGCTGGCTGTCAGGCCTGCCGCAAGGTTGAGGGGCACGGGCGCCTGGGAGACGGAACATGAAAGTACTGGTCATTGGNTCTAACGGGAATACGGCCCGCCGTCTGCTGCGCAGACTCATCGACGGNCCCCATGAGCCGATTGCAATGATTCGCGATTCCGCCCAAAGAGCCCTTATGGACNCGCTCGGTGTGCCGACGGTGGTAGGTGATCTGGAGTACCCGATCGATCATGCCGTCTCGGGTTGCGACGCGGTCATTTTTGCTGCTGGCTCCGGTGGCAAAACCGGCAAGGATAAGACCGTGCTGGTAGACCAGCTAGGCGCGATTCGCTCGATGGTCGCAGCACAGGTCTGTGGGGCACAGCGCTATATTATGCTCAGCTCGATCAACAACGACATCAACAGTACCTCTCCCATCGCGCANTATCACAAGGCCAAGGCNCATGCGGACTATCACCTGCAACATACGGACCTTGATTACACAATTGTCTGCCCTGGTGGATTGACGGACGCCGAGGCTACTCACCGTGTGGCGATCGAGTCTGACCTTAACGGTAGTGGCAAGACATCCAGGGAGAATCTGGCCGAAGTGCTGGCCGGGTGTCTTGATGCGCCTAACACGATTGGCAAATCCTTCTCGCTGCTTGATGGCGACGTGCCGGTGGCAGATGCGATAGCTGGAGTATGAACTGTAAAGTCAACCGCTTGTGCCCGGCCAGGCCGGGCGGGACCCAAACCAGAGCAACCGAATAAATCTGGCAGGCTTAGGCTAAATTTGAGGGGATTATTATGAGACCAGTATCCGCGGACTCACATGTCGTTGAAGGGCGCGATGTCTTTGTCGGTCTTGCCGACCGTTTCGGGGACGAGGCTCCGCGCATCGCCGCGGTTGGGGATCGTGCCGACTGCATTGTTGTTCCCGCGCGTGGTAATGGCGGCACCTCGGTTGCGCAGATGGGCATGGCCGCGACGCGTCTGGCCCGCAATGAGCCGCTTGAGCGCAAGGCTGGTCACAAGCCGGATGTAGCCCACATGGGTGACCCTGAGCTGGTTGCCCTTTTTGAGCAAGGGTACGCGGGTATGCGCGCGGGCCTGACCGACGGCGCTCAGCGGTATGTCGATCAGGATGTTGACGGGCTTGATGCGGAGTTTGTCTATCCTGGCTACTTTGCGATGTTCAACTTTCCCAACGTTGAGCTGCTGGTTGCGTTGCAGAAAAACTACAACGACTGGTTGCATGATTACTCAAGTGCGTCCGGTGGACGGGTCAATGGCTTGGCTGCCTTGCCGGTGCAGGATCCGACGGCGGCGCTTGTAGAGCTGCAGCGAGTCCTGCGGCTTGGATTCCGGGGTGGCTGTATCCCTTGTACATCGCCAGCTGATCGTCCCTACTTTGACCCAGCGTATGAGCCGCTGTGGGCGCTGGCTGAGGAAGCGGGTTTTCCCTTGTCAATGCACGTGGGCTGCAATGCGTACCTGCCGAAGGAGAACCGCCCGCGGCCGGTACGCCAGGACGCTATCTCGGGTTATGCCGGCAGTCAGGGCACAGTACAGCCCACAATTGTCGAATTCATGTGCCGCGGCGTGTGTGAGCGCCACCCCAATCTCAAAATTGTCGTCGCAGAGTTCAACGCCGGCTGGATTGCACACTGGCTTGATCGTGTCTGGCAAGGTCTGCAGCGTGAGCGCCGGAACATGTCGGAACCCTATACNGGTCCACATCCGCAGGAGATNTGGCTGCGCCAGTTCTATGCCACGATAGAGGATGATCGTGCCGCACTCGCCACCCGGCACATGATTGGTGTTAAAAATCTCATGTGGGGTTCTGACTACCCGCACACCGACTCTACCTGGCCATGTTCCAATGACGTGCTCGATGAGTTATTTACTGATGTGTCGCACGCTGATCGCGCCAGGATTACCTGTGACAACGTCCGTGAGCTCTATGGCCTCTNACAGACTGAATTCGCGCTGAACGCCGGCGGTTTCCCGCCCNTTCTTCTCTTGATCGGTCCCGTTGTCCCTCCAAAATGGTGCTCGCGTATTCTGGTGGGGCGCGAGGGGTTCTGCGCTGCGCTGGTTTTGGGGCGCGAGCCTGGTCGACGGTAGAGTTCTGGNCGAACATTTCGTAATCGAAGAAACAGTTGTGACCGTAACAAAGCGGTCCGCAACCNTTCAGAATATGACGTTTTCCATNAGTGCNTTGTGCGACGGCGTTGCAGCCAGAGTGACCTTATTTTGCACCTCTCAAGCGCGCGACGCGTGCGTCGCNGGGAGTGCCTCAGTTGNCGGTCGAGGATTGTTTGCCCAATGTTGTTCGGGATCTTCACCCCGGCAGACAATGGAGTGTTCGTTCCAGCCGAGGTGCGCAGTCACGCCGGGTGCAAGGAAACGCATCGCCAACCCGCAGCGCCGGCGCTTCGAAGTGTTGCGCCCGGACCCGTGCAGGGTCCAGTCGGAATGCAGCGACATCTCGCCNGCCTTGAGTTCAAGCGTAACCGGATCACCATAGTCGTCGGGGTTAGGCACCGTCTGGTTTAGGACGTTGTGCTCGCCAGCTGCAGAGTCTGCAAACCCCACCTGGCCGCCCCGATGTGACCCTGGGACTACCTGTAAGGCAGCGTTTTCACTATCAGAGTCGTCGATGGCCAGCCAAGCGGATACGACGCGGCTGGGGCTGATCGGCCAGTAGGAAGCGTCCTGATGCCAGCTCACCTGCATACCGTCGCCCGGAAGTTTCGCGAAGAAGTGGCTGTGGCGCAGGATGATGTTGCACCCGAGCAGGTCAGCGATGATGTCGAGAATACGGGAATTTGTCACGAGATCGTAGATCTCGGGGCAGAACTTGTGCCAGTTGGTGAGTTCGTAGTTTCCCCAGCCGGCGGCCATTGCGCGAGGCAGCAGTTCATCGAAGTAGTCCCGGAANGGGCGCACCTCATNGCCGGAGAATATCCNTAGGGGACTCAGAAAGCCGTTTGCGTTGTAGCTCTCAATCTGCGTGNNGCTGAGCAGCGAGGGTGTCTCGANCCCGAGTGGGTAGAACTGTAGCGTGCGGTCAAGCTCTGGGTAAGCGTCTGTGCGGAGTCTACGCATCTCCGTTTTACTCGTAAGACTCGGTGAGGGACTGATAAGTCGCGACCTGCAGATCCCGGCGCAGACGCCAAGGCGAACCCATCAACTGGATCATGCTGACTACAACCACTTCCTCGATGGGGTCGATCCAGAAGACTGTGCCTGCTAATCCACCCCAGCTGTAGGTTCCGGTGCTGCTGATCACTGCAGTCNTGACAGGATTGGTGTTTAGGCCGAAACCCAGGCCAAACCCGAAGCCGCTCTGGTTTGCACGGGCCAGCGGATTCTCGCCGCTGCTGCCAGCATTAACCCTGGCAGGCAGGTGATTCTGAATCATGTAGTTCACCGTCTTGGCTGAGAGGATGCGGGTTTTGTTGTAGNCACCACCGGCGCGCATTGCCTCGGCGAATTTCATGTAGTCCATAGCTGTCGAAACGAGACCGCCACCACCGGATAACAGGGTGACATTGATGTAATCGCTCATGGCCACTCCAGGTCGTGTCGTGTGGAAGGGAATCAGTTTTTTCTCCCTGCCATTCCAGAAGTGGTTGGCAAGGAATCGGTCACGCTTCTCCTCTGGTATGGCAAAAAAGGTGTCTTCCATTTCTAGCGGTTCGAAAATGTGCTCAGCGAGGTACTCATCAAAGGGCTGGCCACTGATCCGCTGCACGACGAGGCCGGTAACGTCGACAGCCACCGAATAATGCCAGCGCTCGCCTGGTTCGAATTTCAGTGGCAATTCTGCGATTACATTGGCCCAGGCATCGAGNTCCTTTGCTGCCCACATGTCTGCCCTGCCGTATTCCTGATCGACTGGATCGCGTCGATTGAAACCGTAGGAGAGACCCGCCGTGTGCGTCAGCAGGTGATGCATTGTCATCTTCTTCTGTGCGGGCTGTCGTTCGCCGTCTTCGCCCAATACTTCCAGGTTGGCAAACTCAGGCACGTAGTCCTCGACACGGTCGTTTAGGTGAAATTTACCCTGTTCATACAACTGCATTGCTGCAACTACTGTAATGGGTTTGCTCATCGAGTAGATGCGAAAGAGATCGTCAGTACGCAATGGTGTGGGATCGATGGCACTGCGGTTGCCGGTNGTGCTCTCATGCACCACCTTACCGTTGCGCGCAACAAGCGTCACCACGCCCGCCAACTTGTTCTCATCAACAAGCTTTTGCGCGACTTCGGTTACTCTTCCCAGCCGGTCAGCTGACATACCTTCTCGTGCAGGGCGCACTTCGGGTAGCGGTTTGGCTACTGCGTTGGTCACAAGCATGACGGCGAGTAGGAGGGTGCTTGCACTTCGAAACATGAATCGCATCCTTTCTGACGATTTGATTATAGGGTATGGCGCCCGCCGCCTTACTGCTTTGTCGGGCGTCCCTTCTTGTCGAGGCAAGGAGGGACGGAAGCGCCTGGCGTTTACAGACTCGAAACGANGCGCGAACAGATGATTGTCATGTTGCGTGCCGCACCGCTGACGCACGCTGCTACGTTGCGGTCTCGGCAATCGGCTGGGTCATGCTGAGCAATCAGGCGCAGCAGCAGGAAAGGCTTGCTCTCTGGTTTGCCCTGGCACAAAACCACTCGTTTTTTATGCTGTGGCGGTTGATCGAATTACCCTGGTCAGTGCCGGATTTTCAGTCAGAGGGCGGAATGAACCCCTCGGCTTGCTCCGCATCGACACCCGACAGGAACAGGTCACGCTGAGTGTTCAGGTATTTGCGGGCGTCCTTGTCCAGCATGTTGAGCTGCTTCTCGTTGATCAGCATGGTTTGTTGGCNCTGCCACTCTTCCCAGGCCTGGGAAGAGACTGTGGCAAAGATCNCCTCGCCTCGCGGTCCCGGGAAAGGCGGCTTGTCGAGCCCGGGGAGTTCCTGGTGGTAGCGGCTGCACATTACGGTCCGTGACATGGCTCAGGTCTGNTTACTGGTTCGGAGGTGTTCGAGAAGCCGAGTAACCGGTCGCGCAAGGCCAACCTCGAGCGGTCTGTCTAGGGCGAACCAATCGAGCTTTGCCTCGTCGACTACGGTCGGTCGGCTGCGCAATTTTACATGGTGGGGCTGGATCTGCAGCTTGTAGTGCGTGAAGCCATGATTTACCAATGGCAGGGCCACGGCCTGCTCGCGGCCGACATTGGCAGCCAGTCGATCTAGCCTCACCTCGATTTCGTCTGCAGTGGCACATTCCGGGAAGCTCCATAGTCCCCCCCAGATGCCATCGGCAGGTCGCTTCTCCAGGAGTACCTCATGTGCAGGAGATTCGATCAGTAGCATATGGGTTTGGCGTGTCGGGCGGTTTCGTCGAGGTTTCGGNGCGGGAATGGTTGCGGTCTTGCCCTCCCGTCTTGCAACGCANTCATCATTTATCGGGCATATGGCGCAGGCGGGTTGAGCGCGCGTACACAGGGTCGCGCCGAGGTCCATCATGGCCTGGGTGTAGGCGCCGCAACGCTCTGCGGGCATTAGAGTCTGGGCAAGTGCCCAGAGTTGCTTGAGGTTCTCGCCTGCCCCAGGCCAGCCNTCGATGCCGCGATAGCGGGTCAAGACCCGCTTGACGTTGCCGTCCAGGATCGGGGCGGGANGGCCAAAAGCGATGCTGCTGATCGCACCCGCGGTGGAGCGACCAACTCCGGGGAGCGCCTCAAGTCCGGCAACGTTCGCGGGGAAGCCACCAGCGGCGATCACCATCTGCGCTGCCGCATGCATGTTGCGCGCTCGAGAGTAATAGCCGAGCCCAGTCCACAGGTTGAGTACGTCATCTTCATTCGCGGCTGCTAGTGCTTCGACAGTGGGAAATCTATCGAGAAAGCGCTCGAAGTACCCTATGACTGTGCNGACCTGNGTTTGCTGTAGCATGATCTCCGAAACCCACACCCGATAGGGGCTGATGTCCTGTTGCCACGGCAGGTCTGTGCGTCCGTATTGGTCGAACCAGGCGAGGACTTTTCGGGANAAGGCCGNCGTAGTCNTTGATTCGTCCATGTCAGCGGAAAAGGCNTTCTAACACGTCNCGGGCCTTGCCTTTGATGTCTTCNGGCAGGGCTTCAAGCAGCGAGTCCCGGGTCTTGCCGGTGATTTCCTTTTTTGCAATGTCTGAGACCATTCGGCGCAGGCCTGCGCCGTCAGGCCGGCAAAGCTCAATCGGATTCAATAGGGACCCATGACAAGCAAGCGGCCAGCGAATCCCTGTCATGGACGCATCGACTTTGAACTGGCTGTCAGGTTTATTCTCCAGCACGACATAGACATCATACTCGACGGTGTCAGATAGAAGGTCGAAGCCCCCACTGGCGCGCCCGTATAGAGTCTCCAGGGCAAAGTGTAGGACCTGATCCTTCGTTGTGCCGTCCGCGAACACATGGGCACCGGAAAGGCTTGAAAAATTGAGTTGGTCCGGCCAGTCTGCAACTCCGGAGGCTTGACCCCGTAGGGCGTCTGCCGCGTCAGTGGCCAACTTCAAAGGCGTGACGTCCAAAGTCCCGTCCGTGATATCGAAGTGGCTGCTCCCATCGATGCTGGCTAGTATTTCGCTCAACATGGATCCCTGCGATGTCAGCCCTGAATCGAGAGTCAGTGATCCCGTGATCCATTGGGTAGCAGCCAGTGCGGCTACATCGATGCCGCCCGCATGTGCGTCCAGTCGCGACGAGACGTTCAGTCCGGCTGAGCTGGCGTTGACCTTGGCTTGCCAGTCCACGGTGCCTCCGTAGGCCTCGGCGGCAAAGGTAGCGGTCAGTCGGGCTTCCCTGAGGATGACCGCGAGATCCAGGTTTGCAGCTTCAAGGTCAGCTGATCTCAGTCCCGCGATCCGCACGCGACCGTCTGCGTTCAGGCTCCTCAGCAGTGCCACGGGAATCAGCTCTCTGTCTGCGATTGGCGTGGTCGAGGCTGCAACGTCCGCTGGTGTGCTGTCGGTTGCGCTGAGCGCGCTCAGGTCCAGTACGCCCACGTCCAGTTCGAATCTGACCTCCGGTACCACGCCAGCTGTGAATGTGGCAGTGCCGTTGAAGGCAGCGTCATCGAGCGTTCCTTCGATTCCCGTCAGCTGTAGTTCCTTCCCTGAGGCGGAGAAGTCCGATGCAAGCCTGAACGACTGCAGCGCATCTCCGGTCGGCAGCGCGGATGCCGCGCCAACGGCCTCCAATACCTTCCTTGGATTGAGCAGCGCCGACCACTTTCCTGCAAGTGCTGGTGCTGTGCTGAGATCCGCGAAGACCAGAGAACCCTCGAGGCGCCCGCCGGGTACCGTCAGGGCAATTTGATTCAGCTTTAGTTGGTCAGCGAAATACGTGCCTGAAAGGTTCAGTGTGCTACGGACCTTTGGCAGATCGGCCAGTGACAGTTCGTTCTCGAGCGAGAGTTCATTGAGTTCCAAGCGTCTCAGGCCTGGCTCCAACTGCAGATGCGCGCGGCCCGAGGTCACCAGGCTTAAGCTGTCGCCGTGGTTCAGCTTGCCGCTAAAGTTAATTTCGAAGGGCGCTCCGTAGCCAATCTCTACAGCGCGCAGTTGATCCACGCTGGCCTCGGTCCGTGTGGCTGCCACCGCGTCAGTATGGACAACAATCATGTTTGTGATGTCAACGCTGGCAATGCGGAGATTGCCGAGGTCAAAGGGCGTTGGCTCCGAGGTGCTGTCGAGGCCTGGCGGGGGCAGTCTGGCGCTTGGCCGTGCCCTGTCGAGCGGGGTCCAGTTGTTGGCCCCTTCAGCTCGTGATTCGAGGTTGAGTTTCAGTCCATCGACCACGATGCCCTGGAGCTCAAGGTTCCCGCCGAGGACGAGAGGCCAGAACGCCACATCGACTGAGGCTTCGCTAAGTTCAGCGAGCGGACCTTCGTTCTCGACAGAAACCCGGCTTAGCTTGAGGCTGACGGGGGGGAANTAGCGCCATTGCATCGTTCCTATATNGAGTTGCCAGCCGGTGGCGGCCTCGAAGCCTTGCGCAATTTCGTCCTGGAACGTCTCGGGATGCGCGAGCAACACGAGCAGGGCAGCCACGGCGAGCGTTGGCANCCCAAAGACCACGGTGGCAATAACGATCAGGCGGCTCATAAGCTCGTGCTCCTGGCCGGTTACGGGTGGCTCCAGCCGACTCCATTGTCAGGACAGACTGCAGCCACTGCAAGGCACGCGAGGCTGGGGACGGTAGTGATGAGCGTGCCTTTAGTATGTAGTCGGGCGGCCCGAGAGTGACAGTTTGGTCCGCGCGCAGCCGCATAGCTCTCTGATGATGTCCCGTGTGACATCTTCATTGCCTTCCATGAGTCCAAGAGGGTCCCACCCTTCGGTTTCAAAAGTCGAATCGACCAACTTTGAGACGCTCGAAGGCATCATTAACGCGATCCGGAACGGGCGGTACTGCCTGTTCGAATTATGCGCGATTGGTCCTGTCAGGGCGAATTATTGCCCCGGCGTGACGCGCCCGTGCAGCCCTGATACGCTCGCGCAACAAAAAAAGTGGAGTATCGGGAAATGGCGGACGTCGGGACCGAATCCAATCCCCTGCGGGTAGCGATCATTGGCTCGGGCCCAGCCGGGTTCTATACGGTCAGCAATTTCGCACGGCAGAAAGAAGTTGCTGTCGAAATTGACATGTTTGACCGGCTGGCAACGCCGTTTGGGCTGGTGCGTGGGGGCGTCGCGCCCGACCATCAGAAGGACAAGTCGGTCACGCGTGCATATGACAAAAGTGCGCAGAAGGCCAACTTTCGCTTCTATGGCAATGTTGAGTATGGCGGCGACATTACGCTGGATGATCTGAAGGCCCATTACCATCAGATCATCTTTACCTCCGGTGCACCGAATGACCGCAATCTTGGTGTGCCCGGTGAAGATCTGGCCGGTAGCCACAGCGCAACTGAGTTTGTCGCCTGGTATAACGGCCATCCGGACTTTGCCGGGCGCGAATTCGACCTCTCCCAGAAGGCTGTAGCGGTGATTGGGATTGGCAATGTTGCGGTTGATGTCGCGCGCATTCTGTGCCGTACCGATGAGGAATTGCGTGCGACCGACATGGCGGATTACGCAATCGAAGCGCTCAAATCCAGTGCGGTTGAGGATGTCTACATGTTCGGCCGGCGCGGACCGGCGCAAGCGGCGTTTACACCCCCCGAGATTAAGGAACTGGGGGAGTTGATTGATGCTGATGTCATCATTATGGACGAGGAGGCTACGCTCGATCCATTCAGTCAGAATGAGATGGAGGAAGGGGGTGATAAGAACGTTGCCAAAAACGTCACTACGGTTCAGGAACTGGCTGCGCGCGCGCCGGAAGGTCGGCGCAAACGACTGCACATACGTTTTCTGACCTCACCAACAGAACTGATTGCGGACGACTCCGGCAGGGTCTCGGCGATTCGTATCGTTCGGAATGAGGCCTATCAGGCCGATGATGGTAGTGTGAGATCGCGCTCCACTGAGCAAGAAGAAGTGATTCCAGTGGGCCTTGTGTTCCGGTCGGTTGGATACCTGGGTAAGGCTTTGCCGGATATCCCATTCCACGAGAGCTGGGGCACGATTCTGAACGAGGCCGGACGTGTTACGGACACCGATAGCAACGTCGTGCCCGGCCTCTACACCGCCGGCTGGATCAAGCGCGGTCCGTCCGGCGTAATCGGCACCAACAAAACCTGCGCNCAGGAGACCGTTGGCTGTATGGTCGAGGACATGCAGGCAGGGCGTTTGCTTGATCCTGCTGAGCCCTCTCCGGACGCGGCGGCTGCGATGGTCGCGGCGAAGCAGTCGAATGCCATCAGCTATACCGACTGGAGCACGCTCGATGCTGCTGAGCTCGCCAAGGGCGAGGNGGAAGGTCGTCCACGGGTCAAGTTCACAAACCTCGATGCCATGTTGGTAGAACTCGGGCGATAGCAGAGGTGAGNCTCTACAGCGTATGAAAGCAGACGATCGTTTTGCGNTGAGATCCGTTATCGACCNACACTANCNCAGGCCGGATCATGCAGGCGGCCTTCTNCCANCCTNGCTCGAGCGCAGCTCGCAACGGTTCCTGGATCNGGCCAACGGGCCGGGCAAACTGGCCTACCTCAAGGGCCGCGCGTGGAGTCGATTGCCGCGGTCTATAAGTCAGCCGCGATCCTGGATGCGGCGCGTGCCGATCCAAGGGATGACAGTAAAATGAGCTGGCTTTTGCGGGATTTGGACACACTGCGTGTCTCTGGCCCGTTCAATCTTGTGATGGCCGGGGTCAGCATCCTGGTTAGATCTGGATCTGCTGTTCTCCGGGCCAATACGACTTGCGCCTTGGAGGCTGGCTGGTTGTAGTCAATAGTGATGATGCCATCAATCCACCCTGGGTGGCCATGGAGCTGGAGATCCTCAAACGGCCGCAACTGCAGATTGACGACGAGTGCCCGCCCTGGTTTGACTTGGTGCAGTACCCGGCAACCCTGCCGTCTGTGATGATCGAAAATCCAAGATTCCAGTCGGATGGTGTCACGCACTTTGGGCTACAACGGGTGCCTCAGCCGGTAGAGCGCTGCGTCGAAACATATTTTTCGTGCCGGGNATGTNCGCTTGATTGNGTAGATGCGGTCGATGCTGACTGCTTCCGGGCAGAGCTGCGGTCGCTGCTCANNGAGTATGCACAGGACGATACCGTGCCCTTTGATCTAATGACCTCCTCCGAGTCAGGTGGTGTGTCTTGAGTGATGCGCGCGATCTCACTAGTGGTTCGATCGGAGCACATTTGACCCGAATGACGATCCCGATGTTCCTCGGGATAGCGTCNATGATCCTGGCGTCGATGACCGACACAATTTTCGTCGGGATGATCGGTGCGGCCGAGCTCGCCGCATACAGCTTCACGTTCCCGTTGATGATGGGGCTGTCCAGTGTGTCGATGGGCCTTGGTACNGGTGCATCTTCCTTGATCGCTCGTGCCGAGGGGGCGGGTGACCGGGACCGCGTCATGCGGCTCGCGACCCATGCGATGGTGATGTCCTGCGGTCTGGTGGCCGTGCTCGTTGTGGTTGCACTGTTCTGGCAGCGTGAGCTTTTCGAGTTTATGGGCGCGTCGCGAGAAATCCTTGANCTAGTCATGGTCTACATGAACATCTGGGTTTTGGGACTACCTCTTTTCACTTTGCCGATGATNGCCAGCACGGTGCTGCGTGCTGTGGGCATTGCGAAGCTGCCCGGCTACATCATGGTTGGAGCCTCGGCAGTGCAGATCCTGCTGACGCCGGTGTTGGCCTTCGGCCTGCTGGGCGTTCCAGAGTTGGGTTTTGAAGGGGTCGCGATCGCAAGTGTGCTGGCCGGCNTTGTGCGCACGATACCCATGCTGCTTGTGCTGACTTTGGGAGANAAGATGCTGCTCTTTCATCGGAGCTCGCTGCACGGGATCNTTGNCTCGACGCGTCAGATCCTCTACATCGCGCTGCCGTCGATGCTCAGCAGCCTGATTGCGCCGGCGAGCATGGCGGTGGTCCTGGCACTGCTGGCCGCACACAGCGCCGAGGTNGTGGCTGGCTTCGGGATTGCATCACGCATCGAGATGCTCGTGACGATGGTCATTATGTCGCTTTCCTCGAGCGTCGCGCCTTTTGTAGGCCAGAACTGGGGCGCGGGCAAGATAGAGCGAGTCTACGCGGGGCTGCGAATCTCCTGCCTGTTTGCTGCTGCCTGGGGGTTGGGCTGCGTCCTATTNTTNTGGCCCACCGCAGAGTGGTTGGTCGCTGCGATCAACGATGATGCGAGCCTCGTGGAATCTGCAGTATGGTACTTGTGGCTGACCTCGCTTGGGATTGCGCCGCTGGGTGTCGGCATGATGGCAAGTTCCCTGTTCATAGCGCTTGGCAAGCCCATTCCACCGTTNCTGCTCTCGCTNATTCGCACCGTCGGGATGATCCCGTTGGCGTTTGCGCTTGATGCACAGCTTGGTTACGTGGGCATATACGCCGCCGGCCTTGCTGCAAATACCGTGATGGCCGCGGTGGCCTATATCTGGGGCATGCGGATGCTCCGGNGTGCNGCCGCCNGCCTGCCCGGGCGGAGTGATGATNAGGCGGATCGGCTTACCGGCGCGGATTAANCANCAAGNGTAAAGATCAAGACNAGAAAAATGGATNCGCTTTAGGAGANCTGACAGATGACAGCACATGAGGCAGTGATTAGCAGCGCCATGTGGTTCAGTTCACCGATGCGGATTCACCGACGTTCCTCCTGGCGCAGCTGACCCGGGGCCGGTGCGCGGGTAAAAACTCGAGGAGGCGGTCTATCGCATTACGCAGTAATCTGCCGATGTCCAAGGTCTCAAAGAGCGTGGCGTCCTTAAGGAGGCCGGCTCTGGCCCCGAATGTCATTAACTACGAGAAGCTGACGTCGCGTCAGCCGAACCACCTGAACGATTTCCCACACAACGGCGGTCGGCTGGTTGTTAAGTCGGAAGGTTATGACGTCACAATGGTGGCGAGTAAGGTGGTNGTCCAGAATGGNGAACACAGCGGTAATCGTCCGGGCAAAGTCATACNCTAATTTGTNCGCAGCTGATTCGGCTTNTTGAAAAGGTCTGCTCAGGACTGGNNTGCCAGCGGATCATTCTGNGGATCAAGGGCGGAGGGCGCGGGTTCTCCTTGTTGCCCTACAGGCTTGCGCCNTATGCCTCAGACAAACAGTAGGGCAGCTGGTTCAGTCCTGCTGCAACGCGCCCAATACNTCTTCAATCAGCGGCGTCGGGGCATCCTTGAACCCCGCGAGGCGCTCGAAGACTTCTGCCGCACCCATGTGGAATCCGCCGGGGAGGCCGGCGGATTCCAACGTCGCGGCGATTTCCTGCATTTCACCCGCGAAGCGCCAGGCCTTGGCGGTGTTGNCGGCGACGCGCTTGTGGGTGTCGCTGGTAAACACGTCACCCCACTGCCGTTCTAGGGCCGCTCGTACACCGAGGTTCTCAGCGGTTGCGAGAATTGCGGTGAGTAGGGCGGTTGTGCCTTTGGTGTAGGCGGCAAACGTCATCTTGAGTGCGGATGCTGCACCGACTCCGCCTGCGATAACGTGCGCTTCGAGCGGTGAGCCCGCAAACTCCGCTGCTGCTTCCTCGGCCCTATCGCCTGAAAGGTAAAACCGGGTACCCGCGCTGTGCTCCCAGGCGGGTCCACCGATAATACCGCCATCGACCATCTCGGCGCCTGCGGCANCGAGCNGTGATTCGATGTGTTGGGTCCGGGCAGGACTGATGGCATTACCTTCGATGTAGAGCCCGTCAAAGCCGAGACCGGCGATTTCTACCGCCAGATCCTCAGCAAGATGCGGTGGGCAGATGCACAGGATGATTCCAGCTTCCGCTACCATTGCCATATGGGAACCGCAGTCCTGCAGACCCGCGCGTTGGGCGCGCGCCGCGGTTTCCGCGGAACGGCCATTACCTGCCCATATCACCTCAGCGCCGTTGCCGACGGCAGCGGCGGCCACGGAGGCGCCCATGGCGCCTGGAGTGATGACGCCGATCACCGTGCTCATTAGATGAATTCGTCGGCAATTTCGTCCACATAGGCGAGCAGTTCGGCCTGCTCCTGACCGGGCATGAGCAGGATAAGCCTGCTGACGCCAAGCGCTTCGAATTCCTCTACTAGTTCTCTCGTCANGCGTTTGCGCGGTGTGATGGAGATCTCGAGTGGACCGAGGTTGCTTTCCCGCTGGAAGCGATTGGCGGCCGCTACGAGCCCATCGGTTGCGCTCTGGGTTTGCCCGACGTCGAGTGCAAACCCATACCAACCCTGGCATTTGGTGGCAGCGCGCCGCAGCGCTGCGGCACTTGTGCCTCCGACCACAATCGGCGGCCCACCTACCTGAACCGGTTGCGGGCGAGCCTGAACCCCGGAGAACNGTGCAAATTGGCCAGCGAATGCTGGCGCCGCGGATGTCCAGAGTTCGCGCATGATGTCGATGTATTCGTCAGTGCGTGCGCCACGTTCAGCGAAAGAAACGCCAAGCGCGTCAAACTCTGCCTTTAAATAACCCGCGCCGATGCCAAATTCCAAGCGCCCTTTGGATACAACATCCAGGCTGGCCATTTCCTTGGCGAGCACCACGGGATTGCGCTGTGCTAGCAGCACAATGCCAGTGCCGAGGCGCAATGTGCTCGTCACTCCGGCCAGAAACGCAAGCCCGGTGGAAGGGTGCAGCATCGGGAATAGCGGTGCAGCCGGGGATGGCGGCTCCTGCGGGTCAGGCAGGACGACGTGCTCGCCNGTCCAGACTGACTCAAATCCGCGTGCCTCGGCCGCCACGGCCACGGCAGCGGCAACGTCGGGGTCGGCGCAGGGGCCGGAGTTGATGTTAAACAGCGCGTATTTCATGCGGTCATCCTGGTTTGGGTTGCGCCAATTGTCCTGCGCGGTTGGGTTGCGTGCAAATATCCATGTAGACGCTCGGGGAGGTCAGGGAAAGTGGCGAAGACGNGTGCACTCGCTCTTGCAGCACTNGACGGGGCCGNNCAAATCTGAANNNNATGGGCGGTTTCGAGAACGCCGTCTATGACCTCTGCGGTCGTCANATCCAAGTGTCTTACCCATAACAGCCATAGAACTGAAACCGAAGTTCAGGGAGAAGTGGAGTGTCTGGTTGACCTTGCCGCTTAGGGCGNAGCCGTCTGCGTGCCGGTGGCCGGGCTGTGCCAGATCGAAGGCTTTGCGGTCGGCGTGTTTGCGTAGTCCCCTGTACTCGTGATTAAGCAGGTGGATTGGGACGCCCGACTGTTCTATGCATGGGTGCACTTGCGGGGACCTGGCATGCCGGACAGACTGGCTTTGCCCCGCAGTATCAGCGTTGGTAGCCATGGTTGCCCTGCCAGTCTGGAGCTCTATCGGCGTCGAGGTTTCGATCCACGTGGGCAGGTCCAGTAGTTTGTCTTTGGTTGGCAGGTTGTCGAGGTCACCGCGGGCGGTGGCATCCTGGATTTGTTGTGTGACGCCGCGATAGAGCTACATGTAGGCGGCCTCAGTATGGGATGCCNGTTTAATTTGGCACCGTGTCACGTGTTACACCAGTNCCNTCAAGCTGTGCTTGCGGCTGCCCACCGAGACAGGCAGACTCCGCGGCCGAACCATTAAGCGCCACATCAACAGGAGTGAAGATGACGATTCAAGTCGGTGACAGCATCCCCGAAGTAACCTTGAAGACGATGGGTGAGAAAGGACCCCAGGACATTACNACTGGCGAGATNTTCTCCGGCAAGAAGGTTGTGATGTTTGCAGTTCCAGGTGCGTTTACCCCAACTTGCTCGGCTGCGCACCTCCCAGGCTTTGTTGTCAATGCGGACAAAATCAAAGCCAAGGGGGTCGACAACATCGTGTGTGTTGCAGTGAACGATGCCTTTGTCATGGACGCGTGGGGCAAAGCCGGCAACGCAGAGGACCTGCTCATGGTAGGTGATGGCAACGGCGACCTGGCCGGAGCGCTTGGCGTTGAGATGGATGGCTCGGGCTTTGGACTGGGTACCCGCTCCATGCGCTATGCACTGATCGCNGAAGACGGCAAGGTNNCTACGCTCAATCTCGAAAAAGGTGGGGCGTTTGAAGTGAGCTCGGCNGAGGCCATTCTGGAAGCTCTGTAGCTGACCGGGTAGGCTCAGGCGCTCAGCCGCGNCGGGGCTACTCCCCATGCCAGACTCATGGATCCTGTGGACTCTGCTCGCAGCGACCATGCAGTCTGTGCGGACAGCGGCACAGAAACAGCTGGCAGANGACATGTCAGCCATCGCNGCGACGCTCGTACGCTACCTATTCGGCGTACCGTTTGTAATTGGCTACTTTGCGGTTGTGTCCGGCCGCGCGGAATTGCTGCCCGACCTCAACGCAACCTTCCTGATCTGCGCCACCGTCGCGGGGGTATTGCAGATTGTTGCTACGGTGCTGCTGGTACAGCTGTTTACGCTGCGTAACTTTGCGGTTGGGAGCACCTACGCGCGGACCGAAATAATGCTCACGGCGCTGCTCGGTACACTGTTCTTTGGTGAGGCGATTGCGCTCCTTGGCTGGCTGGCGATCGCGATATGTGTCGCCGGATTGATTGCAGTCAACATTGGCAAAAGCGGCCGGTTTAACGACATCTGGAACCGGTCGGCGGTTCTGGGACTGGGTTCCGGCCTTGCGTTCTCGCTAACGTCCTTGCTGATCCGGCAGGCCAGTCTTTCGCTGGGGATCGATGACGCGGTGCTGAGCGCGGCAATGACCCTGACCTACATGGTGCTTATTCAGACTACGATGGTGCTGAGCTACGTCCTCATCACAAACCGCGGCGAGCTGCGCACGGTTGCTGCGTGCTGGCGCACCGGGACTTTTGTGGGGGCAACCAGTGTGGCTGGCTCCGCGGGCTGGTTCACTGCTTTTACGCTTGAGCGCGCCTCTTACGTGAAAACGCTTGGGCAGATTGAGTTTCTGATTACGCTTGGCATCGCGATGAGCTGGTTCGGCGAGCGCCCTGGTCGACTCGAACTGATCGGCATGTTTGTAATCTTGGCTGGGGTCGTGATGCTGCTGCTCGCGCCTTGATCTATGCACATCGACCTGCAGCCGCCGGCTGAGGACCGGCCGGCGCGGCGTGCGAGTACTGCAGGGCCCGACGTCAGCGCGCCGCCTCTACCAATCTTGCAAGGCGATCCAGCGCCTTCAATACCTCGTCTGCTGGGGCCTGTGGCAAACCAAATACGAGCTCATGGAATCCCTGATTAATCCTACCTCGGAGCTTCTCGGGGTCGGTTGGGGCGGCGAACAGCGCAAGCGTAATGTCATCTGGGTTGCGGCCAGCCTGTTCGACCGCTTCCCGCATCCTGGCGATCCCGCCTGAACCTGGACCGCCGATCGGCAGCCAACCATCGCAGTATTCCGCGACCCGGTCATAACACCACTTTGAATTGGCTCCCAGCCAGATTGGGGGGCCGCCGGCCTGAACCGGTTTGGGCCAGCTCCATATGGGGTCGAAGTTTACGTGGTCACCGTGAAACTCGGCTTCATCGTTGTTCCATATCGCCTTCATCGCGAGAATTTTCTCGCGCGTGATGGCCCAGCGTGCCTTGTAGCTGGCGCCGTGGTTTTCCATTTCTTCGGCGTTCCAGCCGGCGCCGATTCCGAATACGAAGCGGCCGTTGGAGATGACATCGAGGGATGCAATCTCCTTTGCAAGCGTAATGGGATCGCGTTCCACCACGAGGCAGATGCCGGTACCAATTCGAATGCGCTCGGTGACCGCAGCGACTGCCGAGAGCGCGCAGAACGGGTCGTGTGCGCGCCAGTAATGCTCGGGCAGGCGGCCCCCACCGGGGAATGGTGTTGCGCGCGAGGTGGGGATGTGGGTGTGTTCGGGTACAAAGAGCGAGTCAAACCCGCGTTCCTCAACCGCTTTGCCAAGGGTCACGGGGTCGATGGTTTTATCAGTGGGGAAGATGCTGACGCCAAAGTTGGGCATGGACCAGACTCTGTGAAAGTAGTCCATAACCATACTACAGCGGGCGGGGTACGCGGGCTNGCTGCATGCCGCTGTCCATACTTCTGGTGAGCCGTAACTTTACAGCNCAGGATCCTGGTCGACGGCGCAGGGCACGGNTTCAGATGCNGGATGACTCTCGATTCAAAAAGGTACGCCNCGCCCTAAGCNTCGAATTCTGGCGGGGTCTGCGGTGAAANGTCGGNGGCGTTCTTGCCAACCAGCGGCTTCAGCATNGTTTCTAGCCCGTTGACCTTGATTTCGTGCATCAGCATCATGCGGCGGCCAAGGATGCCGCTTGGGAAACCCTCGCGTGCGAACCAAACTAGGTATGGCTCCGGCAGTTCGATCAGACGTGAGCCCTTGAACCGGCCAAAGGGCATTACCTGGTTGACCGTAGCGATCAATTCGGCGGTGTCATGCGCATCATCGCTTGTCTGCACGGTGTTTCTCAGCTTGANCGCCGCCGGGTGTTTAGGGACACAATACNCTCTTTGGATGCTGGGCTCAGATTTGAGTGATCGTGCCTTNACTGTNTTGATCGGACTCGCGCTTTCCTGCGCGGCAGCCTATCTCGTCTACTACATCGCAAGGGTAGACNACGCGGCGCAACGTGAGGTCTCGGGCGAAGCTGTGTCACGCCCTGAACGGCGCCCCGGCGTCACGGTNCAAATGCTGGANTGCCGCCGGCGTGGCGATAAGGTAGAGGTTACGGGGTACGTTGAAAACACGGGAACGGTTGATCTGACCCATGTCACGGTTCAGACCCTGTTCAAGACCAAGGCTGGGCTTGCTTTGCGCACTGGTGTTGCCTATGCGGTTGACGGCGAGCCTTTGGTCCCGGGCGCGCGCAGGGAGTTCAGCGACGCCACCAACGGCAGCCGGGTTGCGTCATGTCGGGTCGAGATACTGGACTTTTGGTCCGGGACTACACAGCTAGAGCTGGAGCGGGCGACGAGATTCGAACTCGCGACAGCCAGCTTGGGAAGCTGGGGCTCTACCAACTGAGCTACACCCGCATTTACAGTATTGAAGCATTGGGTTGTTGGCGGCGCAAGGCAGCGGTTGGCTGACCCCTCGATGCGGCCGGCGGCGCCATCAGCTTTCCTATGCTAGTGCGCTCTGCAGGCATGGGTTCTACTGCCGCGCAACGCCAGTTCGATTTCCTGCTCGGATATCGGGATGTGAAATACGCCGAGGGCCGGTTGCCTGGGCTGGCTTTTGGCATCAGGCCTGAGTAGACAAAAGCGTTGGTCACGTGCTGGAAACCTCTTCCTAATCGGATCAACTGAACGCTGCTCCAGGATGGACGCGTACGGTAGCTATTGGAAGCTTCGATCGACGGTGGCGCAACCTGGCGTGTCTCGTTCTACGGCTACTATGAGCTTTCTACGGAGACACAGTGACCGAGCCAGCGGGCTCTCACTGCCGAATAGTTGCCGAGCGCGTTCAAGCTCTTGAGTNTCTAATCAACTNGGGAGCCACTGGTCTTNATGGNGGATGACTTAGACGGCGTCATACCAACCGGNGCGAGCAGCTTCCGTCAAAGTGCGGAGCGAGACTCTCCNGATTAGGCTGACGTTCTCTTGGCCGGTAGGCNCCCATCTGAAGTCTTGGACGGGCCTGCACTCACCTCGCGCAACGCTTACCCGCTGACGTCAGGTACGCGGTCTAGATGTCCAAGTGTGGCTTGCTGGCGCCGATTGGTAGATGGGGCCAAGGATCACCGGTGGGGTCCGGTGGGTTGGAGCGATGGCGCATAAGCGTCGCCAGCTTATGATCTTCGTTACTGGTTTGTACCCCAGGATCAGGTGTCCGGGTAAACTCCCCGCCAGCGAAACGAGGGGACACTTATGACAACAGGCGTCTGGGAGCCAAAAAAATCAGCGGACTTCTCACGCGAGAATCTCGTCAACCTTGCCGCCGCCGTCGACGGAGAGACTGTGGCGTTGTCAGTTGCGGCCGCGACCGCAAACAGCGTGCTGATGCAACAGGAAGCTGAGGCATGGTTAGTTGCGGAAGCGTTTGATGATGAACTCCTTGTCAGCCTGGTCCACTTCTTTACGCTTGCCGAAATGCAGATCCCGGGCTGGACCGCCGGTAAGCGCTCGCCTGTCATTGCCCTGGTGAAGATCCTGAAAACACGGGGCGTGTTCGATAGTGAGCTGCGGCGTTGGATCAAGACGCATACCGACAACCGTTACCTGCCCAACGGAGCAGTGCTCTGAACTTTCGGGCCCCGCGCGTATAATCTGGCGCCTTTCTCCTGCAGGACGCGGCGCCATGGCAGTCAGAACAGCCAGTATTCAACGCGATACTCTTGAAACCCAGATCAGCGTCAAACTGGATCTCGACGGCTCGGGCCAGGGGATCTTTCAGACTGGGCTGCCCTTCCTTGAACATATGCTGGCTCAGGTGGCGCGGCACGGACTGATCGATCTGAGCGTAGAAGCCAGCGGTGACCTGGAAATCGATGCGCACCACACGGTAGAGGACATAGGCATCACACTTGGGCAGGCAATGCTCGATGCGGTTGGAGACAAGGCTGGAATAACCCGCTATGGGCACGCCTACGTACCTCTCGATGAGGCATTATCACGGGTGGTCATCGACTTCTCTGGGCGCTCGGGGCTCGAGTTTGACGTGCCGTTTGTTCGCTCGCATGTGGGCGAGTTCGACGTAGACTTGTTCCACGAATTTTTCCAGGGTTTTGTTAATCACGCGAAGGTCACGCTGCACGTCGACAACTTGAAAGGCGACAATGCCCACCACCAGATTGAGACGGTCTTCAAGGCGTTCGGGCGTGCGCTGCGCATGGCGCTGACNGCGGACCCACGTATGACCGGAACTCCGTCAACCAAGGGGACTCTTNNCTAGGCGCGCCAAAATGCTGATCATTCCCGCTATCGACTTCAAAGATGGCCGCTGCGTCAATCTTAAACAAGGGCGTCTTGATGCTGTGACGGTCTACTCCGACGACCCAGTGGCCATGGCTGACCATTGGGTNAAGCAGGGCGCCCGACGCCTGCACCTCGTTGANCTTGATGGCGCATTTGAAGGAAGACCCCTCAACGAGGCTGCGATCGCCACAATTGCTCGTAATCATCCCTCGTTGCCTATTCAGCTTGGGGGCGGCATCCGCAGTGAGGCGACGATCGANGCATACCTTGCAGCGGGCGTGGACTACCTNATTGTTGGCACGAAGGCGGTTGAGGAGCCCGAATTTGTGGGTCAGATGTGTGAGCGCTTCCCCGGCCATATTATGGTTGGCCTGGANGGGCTGCATGGCATGGTTGCGACCCGTGGCTGGACGGATGTCACGGACAAATCGGTCAAGAGCCTAGCGATGTTGTTCGAGTCGGCCGGGATTGAGGCTATCGTCTTCACCGACATTGGCAAAGACGGCATGATGGGTGGAGTCAATCTGGACGGCACCCGCGACCTGGCCAACGCGGTTGCAACCCCTGTAATCGCTTCCGGCGGAGTGACCGATTTGCGCGATGTTGAGGCGCTGCTCGAGATGGGCCAGCGCGTCGATGGTGGCGTAATGGGTGTAATTACCGGTCGGGCGCTTTACGAGAAAACTCTGGACCTGCAGGAATCACAGCAGCTGTGCGACCGTTACGAGGGCTGATCCGCCCTTGGATTCAGGCTAACTGTTTCTNTCTTGACNGGNTTCGACTCACTACAGAGGGGCTACTGAGGCAAGTGTTGCGGGCNGCAAAGGCGCNTTCATACGAACCAGCTGGCTACGCGCAATCGACTGATACGCNATAAGGTGGGATGTGGGTACGAGGCGAACCTCCTCGATAGCCAGTTTCGGCAGCCGCATTTCGAGGTACTCAAGCGTCTCTGGATGGGGATGTCCGATACCTATGGCGGCGCCCCGGCNGCGCGCGATGCCAATCAATTTCTCGAACTGCCGATCGATGGCGTCAAAGGTNCGCTCGTTGTCGAGAAATACATCCCGCTCTGAGGCCAACACGGCGTGTTCCCCGGCAACGCGGTTTGCCACCGACTTGTGCGTGGTGCGCGAATCAATAAAGTAGAGTCCGTGTTCGCGCAGTTCATGCATGAGCCAGGCCATGGCCCGAGGCTCCTGCGTCAGCGCGCTGCCCGTATGATTGTTGATGCCACGCGCACCGGGCACTTTGGCGAGCGCGTCTATTAGCCGGTCGCGGAATTCTAGCCGCGTCAGTTCGTGGGTCAGCGGTTTCGGACCCAGGGGCATGTTTGCCAGGTTTGCCATCGGTAGGTGCAGTATGACCTCACGCTGNCGCTGGCGCGCCTCATTAGCCAGGGATTGGCCCCAGCGCGTATGCGGGAGAACTGCGAGCGTGACTTCGCCGGGGAGTGCCAGAGCCCGGCGGCCCTTGCCTAGACTGTCGCCCAAATCGTCAATGATGACTGCAATCAGTACGTTGGCAATGGCTGTGACAGGCACAAGTGAGAGTGTCGCGAGTAGCAGGAGGCTAGTCGCTACCCTCGTAAAGATCTCGCGTTCGGTTTTGCTCGTCACTTCGGTCCNGTGGCTGGTTTGTCTCTGNCTNGGAGTATGTTTAGTCCCTTCAGCAGGGTCAGCGCCTCGTAAAGTTGATAGTCACGTTCGATAAGGTCCCGAGCGGGTTCGGGGGTGATGGCTTCTGGAGTCTCATTGACTTCGCCATTTTCTGCGTCTTCCCCATCTAGGTGTTTCGGCAGATCCCGCTCCTGTACGCGATACGGGCTCTTGTCTAGCGGTGTGACCTTCGAACGCCTGANCGCGATGTCGGGCGCGATGCCGGAGGCCTGGATCAAACGGCCCTTTGGCGTGTAGTAGAGCGCCGTTGTGAGCTTGATCGCGTTCTCCTCGTCCAGGGGGAGTATCGTCTGAACCGAACCCTTGCCAAATGTATTGGTTCCCATGATGACCGCGCGTCCGTGGTCCTGCAGCGCCCCTGCGACAATCTCGGAGGCTGATGCTGTGCCCTCGTTGACCAGGACTACGACGGGTACGCCGCCCGAGGCATCACGGGCGGTCGCGCTGTAGCGCAGATTGGCATGATCGAGCCGGCCTTCGGTATATACGATCAGGCCCCCGCCGTCGAGGAAGGCGTCGGAAACTTCAACGGCGGCCTGCAGCACGCCACCCGGGTTGTTGCGCAGGTCAAGGACAAGACCTGACAGCTCATTGTCCGTGTTCAGTAGGCTAAGAGCCTCGACGACCTCGCTTCCGGTACGGTTCTGGAACTGTGCGATGCGTATATACCCATAGCCATCTTCGAGGGTGCGATGGCGCACACTGGCGACCTTGATGACCTCACGTTGCAGGGTGACCTCTCGGGGCTGTTCGCCTTCCCGTACAATCGTGATTGTGACACTAGATCCCGGTGGCCCCCGCATGNTCTCGATAGCCTCGCCGAGAGACATNCCCTTTACAGGCTTCTCGTCAAGACGGATGATCATGTCCCCNGTGCGGATATCTGCGAGGTCGGCGGGGGTGTCATCCATTGGGGTAATGACTCGGATGAGGCCGTCTTCCATGCTTACCTCCAGNCCCAGACCTCCGTAGTTTCCGGTGGTGCTTTCCTGCAGATCGGAGAACGAGTCCTTGTCGAGGTAGGCAGAGTGTGGATCAAGCTGGGCGAGCATGCCCCGGATTGCATTCTCGAGCAGAGCCTTGTCGTCAATGTCTTCGACGTAGGCGCTGCTGACCTGGTGGAAAGCCCGGGCAAACAGCCGGAGCTCATCCAGTGGTAACCTCGGCGGCAACGCCTCGGTCGCGCTGTGGGGCGCGGGCTTTTCCGCTCCTGTGGATGCCTCGACATCCGTCGCCGGCGCGAGGTTCTGGGTCTCCAGATGATGGTCCGCGCCCGCTGATGCGGCGAGCACTAGCCCTAGTAAAACTGCTTTGAGTGGGTGATGTGTGAAGACGTTCATCCCAGTTCTGAACTCCTTTGTGCGCGACACCAGCGTTGTGGGTCGGTCGGTTTGCCGGAGGAGCGAATTTCGAAGTAGAGTCCGTCGCGATCGGCCCCTCCGGTGCGCCCNACAGCCGCCACGGCTTCGCCTGCGGTTACCCAATCGCCCGTCTTCCGGAGGAGCACTTCGTTGTGACCGTAGAGGCTCATATAACCTTCCCCATGGCTNATGATCAGNAGCAGGCCAAAGCCGCGNAGCCAGTCGGAGAACACNACGCGCCCATAGTGAATGGCGCGTACCGGATCGCCCTGATCCGCAGCAATGAAAATCCCATTCCAGCGCAGCTTCCCGGCCGCACGGCGGCTGCCAAATCTGTTTACTACTTTGCCTATAACCGGCATNGGCAGTNAACCGTGAAGTGTCNTGAAGGGTGCGTNGCTTGCTCCGAGTCCGCCGAAGCCACTTTCGATGCGTGCCAGCAGTGATTCCAGTTGCGAGCGATNGCGCTCGCGACGCGCAATCTCAGAACCCGCGGTCGTGATACTAACCCGGAGCTGGGTAAGCGTTTTCTCGCGACGGGTACGTGACTCCAGCAATAGTTGTTGTTCGAGCTCAAGATCGTTGCGCATGTCCACAAGTGCCAGCGATCGATCCTCGACAGCGCGCNTTACTGTCGTCAACTCGGCCAGTGTCTCTCGGTAGCCGCCGATCTGGCTGGCNCTANCCGTATTCAGGTAGTCGTAATAGGNCAGCATCCGCGCGATTTCGTCCGGATCCTGCTGATTCAGCAGCACTTTGAAGTACTCCTGATTGCCGAGCCTGTATGCCGCGCGAATCTGCTGCGATAGGTAATGGCGTTGCTCCGCGCTGCTTGCGAGCAGNTGTGACTCCCTGTTCTGCAACCGCCGGAGTTCACGGCGCGTGAAATCGAGATCACCTTCGAGTTCGCGGACGCGTTGAATCAGCGCGTTCTGCTGCTTCTCGTTGTCTTCGAGATCGGATTCGAGCTCACCTGCCTGGTCCTGGGTGGTCTCTAGATCNTTTCTATAGGCTTCGATACCGTCTTCTAGTGCCTGGATTTCCTGCAGTAAGGTGGCCGGATCGATCGTCTCATCAACNGCCTCCTTTGCGGACGCGCCAGCCCANGTAGCCACTAGCANTATNGTCAGCCAGGACAGAGGCCTCATCAGGAAGCCGCTGNNCGGATTCGTAGGGCCAGAGAGTGCCCGGTCATTTCGGTNGGTACGGGCAGCTCCATGAGGTCAAGAATCGTGGGGGCAATGTCTGACAGCTTGCCAGCTTCTAGACTGAGGGCCTGATCACCCACATAGATAAGTGGAACCGGCTCGGACGTATGCGCTGTGTGGGGCTGCCCGGTCTGGGGGTCGTCCATCTGCTCAACATTGCCATGATCGGCTGTTATGAGGCACTGCGCGCCGGCGGCTTCGACTGCGGCGACTATCTCCGCAAGGCAGCCGTCAAGGCAGACAACGGCTTCAAGCGCTGCATCCATCACTCCGGTATGTCCGACCATATCTCCGTTGGCGTAGTTGCAGATGATGAGGTCATGTTGGCCTGAGTGAATTGCGGTTGTGAGACGCCGCGTTAGCTCAGGCGCACTCATTTCTGGCTGCAGGTCATANGTAGCGACATTCGGGGATGGGATCAANTCGCGGGATTCCCCTAAAAATGGCGCNTCGCGACCGCCTGAGAAGAAAAAGGTCACGTGGGCNTACTTCTCAGTTTCCGCAATTCTCANTTGGGTGAGNCCGTGGGACTCTGCTGCTTCGCCAAGTGTATTGGTCAATTTGGTTGGCGGAAATGCGGTTGCCGCGNACGCGGCGAGGTCCGCCGAGTACTCGGTCAGCATCACAAACCGCGCGAGCTTCGGCACACGTTTACGGCTGAAGCCTTTAAATTCCGGATCTACAAATGCAGCTGTTAGCTCCCGTGCACGGTCGGCGCGAAAGTTCATGAACCAGATTGCATCTGCATCGGCAACGGTTACCACCGTCTTGTCGGGCGGCACAATGAGGGTGGGCAAGACAAATTCGTCAGACTCATCCCTTGCGTACGCGGCTGCGAGCCCGGCTGCTGCGTTTGGCGCGCTGTGTTCGCTACAACCATCAACAATGGCTGTCCAAGCGCGCTCTACCCGGTCCCAGCGTTGATCGCGGTCCATGGCGTAGTAGCGCCCACAGAGTGTTGCGATGCGCCCTTGATTGCCGAGAGCGTAGACGATCTGCTCGAGGGGCTCTGCTGCTGATTTGGGTGGCACGTCGCGACCGTCCAGGAAAGCGTGGACGTATATGCGCGGGGCGCCTGCGGCGCACGCCGCGTCGATTGCCGCACAGATCTGATCCACATGGGAGTGAACGCCGCCGGCAGATACCAGGCCGAAGAGGTGCAGCGCGCCGTTGTTGGCTGCGAGCTGATTACAAGACTCGGTTAGTACCGCGTTGGTTGCAAATGAGCCATCCTCGATTGCGCTTTCGATCCGTGTGTAGTCCTGCCAAACGATTCGCCCAGCGCCGAGGGTCATGTGACCTACTTCTGAGTTCCCCATCTGGCCTTCAGGCAGGCCAACATCGGTGCCGGAGCCGGATACCAGTGTATGGGGGCGAGTGCTCCAGAGTCGGTCCCAAGTTGGGGTGTTGGCCTGTGCGATGGCGTTTGCCGCTATCTCGGTACGATGTCCCCAACCATCAAGTACGACCAGAGCAAAAGGTGTGCGTTCAGACATGTAGTGCCCGTTTGAGGAGTTTGAGCGGGCTTTCCCGCCGCGGGAATATTATCAGGGGGGCTTCGTACGCCATAGCGTCCGTCGCGGTCGGTTTGTGCAGACTTTGTTCGAGCCTACCAGTCCTTGCCATCCNGGCNTCCATAATCCTAGANACCAGGTGATGCAGCATGCGCCNGGCGGTCGTCAACGCTCGGATTNCTNTCTGCGTGNGCAGACTAGAGGTAAAACTGTTGATCAATAAGGTGCTCGTGGCCCNTNATTAGCAGGTATACTGCCGCGCTTTCGCACCGGTCGCTGCACTCCGGCATTTANGATGATTGCACAAATATTTGAGTTCGTAGGCAATCACTGGATCTTGTGTACGATCTTTTTTGTTCTGCTAGTGGCCTTCTTTGTCAACGAAGGCAAACGCGGTGGCGCGGCGATAACGTCGTCGACGCTGGTCAATTTGATCAACAAGGAAGGCGCGACAATTCTCGACGTGCGCGACTCCAAGGAATATGGTGCGGGTCATATNACGGGTGCAATTAATGTCCCCTATGCTGCTTTCGATGGCCGGGCATCTGAGTTGGACAAATACAAAGAAAAGCCAATGGTAGTTGTCTGCAAGATGGGGCAGCACTCGGGGTCAATTGGACGCAAGCTGCTGGCACAGGGGTTTTCGGATGTGCGCAGGTTGTCCGGGGGNATGAGCGATTGGCAAGCCTCCAACCTACCGCTTGTGAAGTAACAAACAGTTCGGCGGAGAGTCAGAGAAAAGGGTCGTCAGGAGGAAAAGNCCATGAGCAAAGTAGTTATGTACACAACACGGTTCTGCCCGTTCTGTATGCAGGCGCGAGCTTTGCTTGACCGCAAGGGGNTCGCGTTTGAGGACGTACCAGTTGATCACGATCCGAAGCTCCGGCAGGAAATGNCGGAGCGTTCACGGCGCACTACGGTGCCGCAGATATGGATCGGTGGGGAGCATATTGGCGGTTGTGACGAGTTGTACCTATTGGATCGTGCAGGCAAGCTTGANGGAATGCTGGGCCTGTCAGCCTCATGAGTGAGCAGGGAGCGAGCCTAGCAGCCCAGAGCCAGCCTGCNGCGCAGTTTGCGCTNCAGCGCATCTACATCAAGGACACGTCCTTTGAATCGCCGCGCGCACCAGCAGGCTTCCGCTCCGANTGGAAGCCNCATGTGAACATGGAACTCAACACTACCCACACCTCAATCGAGCAGGACATGTACGAGGTCGTGCTGGGCATAACCGTGACNGCGCGTAACGACGCGGAAGANGTNATCTACCTGATTGAGGTGCAACAGGCGGGTATTTTCTCCATTCGTGGCCTCGAGCCAGAGCCGCTCGCCCAAACGCTGGGCAGCTTCTGCCCGAGTGTGCTGTTCCCCTACGCTCGCGAACTAATTGATTCGATGGCCGTGCGCGGGTCATTCCCGCCGTTGATGTTGCCACCTACTAACTTTGATGCTCTNTACGCTGAGGCCAAGAAACGCGCGGCGGTCGGGGAATCTGCTCAGCCGCACTGATTCTCAATCCAAGGTACTGTTGGATGTTTTGGCTTCTATAAGCCCATCAGCGCACCCGTCGCACGGGTCACGCAAGCCCAAGAAAATTGCCCTGTCGGAGCGCCTCGTACGCAATGATTGCCACGGCGTTGGCGAGATTGAGGCTGCGACTTCCCTGACGCATTGGAATCCGCAACCGTTGTTCCGCCGGCTGTGCAGCCAGTACTGCGTTGGGTAAACCGCGCGATTCCGGGCCAAACAGGAGCATATCNCCAGCTCTGTAGCTGGGTTCGTCGTAGCGCCGCGTGCCGCGAGTCGAAACTGCAAACACCCTGGCGGGCGTGGCNCGCGCGAGGAGCNCTTCGAGGGATGCGTGTACCGTGACATCTGCATATTCGTGGTAGTCCAGCCCCGCCCGCCTCATTCGGGCGTTACTTAATTCGAAGCCCAGCGGCTCAATCAAGTGCAGCGCGAATCCAGTGTTCGCTGCAAGTCGGATGATGTTGCCCGTATTGGGCGGGATCTCGGGTTCGTAGAGGGCAATGTGGAGCAAAAAATCTCTTCGTCTANTCTTCTTTAGAGNTACTGATTCTAGATCAGGTGGCAAGTTGAGAGTCATTGATTCTAGGCTAGAGTGCGAGCACAGANAATGTGTGTACGGGAAGCTAAGNACGAGTAGGGCGGACTGCTANGGGTGCAATCTGTGAACCAGAACCGGCAAAGGCTGATCGGGGATNCCAGGCTCGACAACAGTAGGGAAGATGCCAGTAAAACTCTTGACGTTCTCCGACACGGTGACGTTGCTGGTGGAGTCTGAATGGGGTGTTTATGCGTGAGCTGGGTAATGGTGCCGGCCCCAAACTACTTGTGGGATGCCCATCAGTGACCCAAACGTCAGAGTTNCTNCGCATTTGGATGGCCATGTTTTGACCATGTCCGTCGNCCGCGCTGAAAAGCTTTACGCCNGAGATGTTNGACGCGCTTTCAGACGCTAGGGTCAAGCGTGAGCAGAACGAGGCAGCNTNGGTCGGGTGTNGCCGTTTGTAGNCAAATATGGCACTGCNGAGNTCGACCATTGCGNACCNAACAAATNGCAGNGTCCGAAANTTGTAACGCNGTCCTGGATTGAGATCGTCGATCCCTGGCNGCCATTGAGGCGGCAGTGACTGAAGCGCTACTGCCTAACATCGGGAAAGCGAGGTTGCATGAGGCCTGAGTTGGGTCATTGNCCAGGGTAGGGGACGTGCCGTAGGGCGCTTCTCGATTCTTGAGGGCTAGCGTTGTCCGTCCGAGCCGTAGTCTTGAATTGAACCTCGGACTGCCACGCATCCNTGCCTGCCGCAGCGGCGGCGCGCACCCATTAGTANTGGATGCCCCGTATCCGACGCATAGTGAGCCANTGCGATTCGGTGATTGGCTAACNGGGCCGGGCCTGCAGCGCCTCGTTCTTGAGCGCTTTCGCCTACTCTTCCATTAGTTCCGACTCGAGCGAGAGCTCCTTGATTTTGCGCGTCAGCGTGTTCCGACCCCAGCCAAGTAGCAGCGCGGCATCTCGTCGTCGACCGCCGGTGTGCTTTAGGGCAGTCTGGATGAGGATGCGCTCGAAACGCCGTGTTGCCTGGGTCAGCAGACCTTCTTCNCTNGCCTCTGCCTGCCCGAGNCGTTGTGTGGCCCAGCGGCGGAAGATCTTTTCCCAGTTCTCACCCTGCTCCTTCAGCGGTTGGTCCTCGCGCATCTCGGGTGGCAGGTCAGTCAGCAGCACTTCACGGCCGCTTGCCATCACGGTGATCCACTTGCAGAGGTTCTCAAGCTGACGCACNTTGCCNGGCCAGGGCGCATCACGCAGGTACTGGAGCGTGGNCGGGTGTAGTACCTTGGTTTCNTCGTCGAGCTCGCGTGCGGCCTCGACGAGGAAGTACTCTGTCAGGAGCGGAATATCTTCTCGGCGCTGATCGAGGGTGGGGATATGGATGCGGATCACATTGAGNCGATGAAAAAGGTCTTCCCTGAACTCGTTGTGAGCGACTAGGTCCTCCAGGTTCTGGTGCGTTGCGGCAATGATCCGGACGTTGGCCTTTAGCGGCTCGTGGCCGCCCACCCGGTAGAACTCACCGTCCGACAGCACTCTCAGCAGGCGCGTTTGTGACGCTGCCGGCATGTCTCCGATCTCGTCCAGAAAAAGTGTGCCGCCCTCGGCAAGTTCGAACTTACCCCGATGCAGTTGGTTCGCGCCGGTAAAGGCGCCTTTTTCGTGCCCGAACAGCTCAGATTCAACCAGATCCCCCGGTATCGCCGCCATGTTCAGGGGCACGAAGATGCCTCCTGCGCGCGGGCTGTGCCGGTGCAGGGCACGGGCGACCAACTCCTTGCCGGTCCCAGATTGGCCGTTTATCAGCACGCTGACACTCGAACGCGACAGACGCCCTATTGCACGGTAAACCTCCTGCATGGCGGGGGCTTTGCCAATAATCCCAGCAGCAGCTTCCGGTTCCGGGGCTTCAGCGCTGGAGCCGAGACTGCCAGCGTGTAGCAATGCGCGGCGCACTACCCCCACTGCCTCGTCTACTTCGAAAGGTTTCGGTAGGTATTCGAAAGCGCCGCCCTGAATCGAGGAGACCGCGCTGTCGAGGTCCGAGTGCGCTGTCATGATGATCACGGGCAGGTCGGGATGGACCGACTTGACCTGTTCGAGGAGATCAATACCGCTCGTGCCGGGCATGCGTATGTCGCTGACAATAGCGTTAGGTGCATCGCGAGTAAGGGCCCGCAGCATGGCCTCGGCATCGTCGAAGCAGGCAACCTGAAATCCTTCCTGCGTCAGCGCCCGCTCCATGACCCAGCGGATGGAACGCTCGTCGTCAACGACCCATACAGAGTTGTTTGTCACCTGGGTGCCTCTTTGTCTGCCCCGGTTTTCAGCGGCATGGTAATTGTGAAGACAGTTTCGCCCGCCTTGCTATCGAACTCGATGACGCCGTCATGCCGCATGATCATGGACTGGGCAATAGACAGCCCCAGTCCTGAGCCATCCGGGCGACCGCTGATCATTGGATAGAACAACTGATTGGCGAGTTCGGGCGGGACGCCCGGGCCGTTGTCGATCACGTCGAGTCGGACTACGACCCGGTGTCGGGTGTTACCGATCGTGAATTGGCGATCGGTTCGGGTCACGAGTTTGATGGATGGTTCTGGGGTGCCTTTGAGCGCCTGGCTGGCGTTGCGTACGATGTTGAGCACCGCCTGCTGCACCATGTCGGCGTCGATCATGAGTTCCGGGATACTCGGGTCGTAATCCCGCGTAACCTGCAGGTTCGTTTCAGTTTCGATGAGCTTTGCGGCCCGCTCAGTCAGCTCATGGATGTTGCTGCTTGCTCGTTTGGGCCGGGTGGTTGGACCAAGTAGGCGATCGACCAGCGCCGCCAGGCGGTCTGTTTCCTCGATAATAATGTTGGTGTATTCCGTCAGCTNCGATCCCGGCAGNTCNCTTTCCANNAGCTGTGCCGCGCCGCGTATGCCGCCAAGNGGGTTTTTGACCTCATGTGCCAGTCCTCGGATCATNAGGCGCGTGGTTTGTTCGTGNTGACGGTGGCCTTCCTCGCGATCAATGCGAAGGTAGCGGTCCTGTGGAATGATCTCGAGCAAGAGCANGGGTTGCTCGTCGTCGTCAAAAATGGNCACCGTGTAGTCNACGGTAATCGCGTGNCCNTGGGCAAGGTGTAGCGTATCCTTGCGNCGNGTNTANGCCTGATTGGTTTGCAGTGCGTCGAACAGCAGCGACTCCAGTTCNNGTGNGTCANTGANTACANCTGCGACCGGCAGTCCCAGGCAGCGCGACTCGGACACCCCGAGCAGACTTTCAGCGGANTGGTTNATGAACTGGACGCGTAACTGATGGTCCAGGCACACCGTAGCGGAGGTCAGGTTCCGGAGAATCAGNTCTGGGGCNATNGGCATTACAGCTCGTNGGTTCTGTNGCGTNCANCAGTTGGCCAGTTGGGAANTTGCAGGTACGTTTCGCTGCGTTAACTGCGGCAGTGCCATCACACTGGCGCCTCGACACAGGTAAACACTGTCATCTCTGTCACGCGAACGCCCTGACTCGTGGATGTCGGATTACCACAGTAGTGCAAGTTCCGTTCCAGTGCCTAAGTTTGGCTGTATGTCCGGTCCTGTCTGGGCAGCGGTCGGGGCGCGGGTACTTGTGTAGTCTACTGGTGCACCAAATAGGTGCAATAGTGCGGGCGTTCTTCCGCGTATCGTGGGTTGTGCACCGGGTGGGTGCAAGTCAGTTTCCGCCCCTGAGATGCAGTCGCGACACCCGATGCAGCTGAAACGCGTCGACTTTCTCTGTTGGAGAGACTTGCGGCGTGCATCCACAATGTGGGTCCGCACCTTATGTTTACTCCGGTCGGCTTTGGTCAGGTTGAGACCGCTACCATGGGCGAAACATGCAGTCATGTCGTTAAGACGGAA
>PAWP01000059.1 GCA_002714125.1 Gammaproteobacteria bacterium | reverse complement strand
CTTCCACGACGCTCAGTGATCGCATTACCGAATGAATCACTCACTCTCTCGAGCAAGTTTTTCGACGCGGTTACTCGTCACCAATGGTTAATTGTCCATTCAGCAACGAGTACCCACACCTATTGCGTCTCCCAACTCATTTCATCAAACACACGTGCATCAGCACGTGTATCAAACTCGTGAGCCGGAAATAGGTTGTCCTGACTGTTAAAGAGCGCTACGCATTCCATCGGCCCCGCTTTCAGGGCTGCAGGTCCTCGCCTCAATCCCGGGTTACCGGAGACGACGAATCCAGCCCGTTGCCGGGTGGCTTCGCATCACTACCGAGGGTTGATCCTGCTTCGACCAGCCCGCCACGATCACTNGTGNGGCNGGCCCATCGAGGACGCGAATTATACAAGGGAGTCGAGGTATTACAACCCTGTCGAGCGAAGAATTGTNAAAGCTTCTGCTCCCGTCCAATAAAGTGCCTCAATGAGCAGCGGCTGCTACTTTCGAGATGGGCCTGCGTGAGACGAGCGTCCGGTACCCTCGCTCCCCCAGAAGCCCTGCCAGCACTGCGCCGTAGACGATCGGCTCACCAATATCGGCTCGCGCCTGCCATAGAAAGTGGAGGACACAGAGCACGCTTACCGGATACACCAGTCGATGCAGTATGCGCCACCTGCGGCCCAGTTTGCGGACCATGAATCGGTTTGAGGTAGCTGCAAGCGGCACCAGCATGAGCCACGCTAGAAAACCTACCGTGATATAGGGGCGCTTGATAACGTCAGCGATGAGTTCATCAAAGCGGAGTCCTAACAGGAACCCCAGGTAACTCGAGAGGTGCACTGTCACGTAGAAGAACGCAAAAAGGCCCACCATCCGACGGAATCGCATAACCTGCGTGTAACCAGTCACGCGAGCGAGAGTCGATACCGCAAGCCCCGCCAAGATCAACCTGATCGACCATTCACCCGTGAACAGCACCAGCGCTTTGGCGGGATCCGCGCCCAGCTCATGGGGCTGCCCGGCAACAATGAGCGCCACCTGTAAGACGCCATACCCAAACGGCGCCAGCAGCAGCACGAAGACCAGTGGCTTTACGACCCCCCCAATTGCCGCACCGGCCATGTTAGAAGTACCTGCGCAGATCCATGCCCGAATAGAGCGAGGCAACCTGCTCGTAACCATTGAACATAAGAGTATCTATACGATTAGGGTTGAACAATGTACTTGGCAGACGACGCTCACTCGCCTGGCTCCATCGAGGATGGTCCACTGTTGGGTTCACGTTGCTGTAAAAGCCATATTCACGCGCGTTGGCCAGCTCCCAGGTTGTCTTAGGCTGGCGCTCGACAAACTCAATCTTGACGATCGACTTGACGCTTTTAAAACCGTATTTCCAGGGCACAACAAGCCTGAGTGGTGCGCCATTCTGGGGCGGCATAGTCTCGCCATAGACGCCAAGCGCAACGAAAGTCAGGTCGTGCATCGCCTCATCAATCCGCAACCCCTCCACATAAGGCCAGTCAATAGACGAGAACAACCCGCGTTGGCCCGGCATCCGTTTCGGATCGTGCAGAGTTTCCATCCGAACGTAACGCGCTTTGGAGGTCGGTCCAAGGGGCTTTAGAATCGATGAGAGCGGCACCCCGATCCAGGGCACTACCATCGACCAGGCCTCCACACAACGGAAACGATAGATGCGTTCCTGAAGCCGGTGAGGCTTGATCAGGTCTTCTAGACCAAAACGGCCAGTTTTCTCCGCATGCCCACTGATCTCAACGCTCCAGGGATCGGTCTCGAACTCTTGAGCTTTCGAGTAGGGGTCAGTCTTGCCGGTGCCAAACTCATAGAAGTTATTGTACTGGGTCACATAGTCGTAGGGCGTAACCTCATCCTCGGCGTACCAGCCTCCGGGCACAGCGGCATGCACCTTTTCCTGATGCCAGACCGCAGGGCTGCTGCGGTGTGAGGGTTTGCCCATATGCCGCAGCACCTGGCGAGGTTCCGCAGCCGTGGCCGAATCGCCTGAACTACCAAAAGCTACACCTGGCAGCAGCGCTGCGGCGCCAGCCACGCCGGCGTTCTGCAGAAGCCGGCGACGGCTATGCCAAACCGTTGCAGGAGTAATCTCAGAGGATCGAATGTCCGAAGAACGCTTGATGAGCATCATTGGCTCCTTTGCTGTAACTCAATTAACGGGCCGCCGCGTTCTTGCGAGCCTACCGTCTGCACTACCCTTCAGACGCGTCCGATTTACCCGCAATTACAACACGGTGTCACCCGAACCATCATCGACGGGCAGCCCCCGTTTGCGCATCCGCCAGACAAGGTCAATTGGACCAGAGAGCATATAGACAACACCAATGGCGAGCAGCATGCCCGGCGGGTAAATGAATACGATCACAAACAGAAAGATGATCAGCAGACCATAGAAGTATGGCACTGCACCCTTCTGAGAAATATTCTTGGGGCTGTAGTAGCGGATTGGGCTCACCATCAGCAAGGCCAGTGTGGCGACGGCGATTGCCAGAAGCACGCTCAACTCGGTGCTGACGGTTCCCATGTCGTTGTCAGTCCAGGTCCACACGGCCGACGAGAGGATGCCCGCCGCAGCTGGGCTGGCCAGGCCAGTAAAGCTCCGCGACTCCGGCGCTGTGTTGAAGCGCGCAAGGCGCAGCGCGGCGCAGGCCGCATAGAGGAACGCCACAGTCCAGCCGATGTTGCCCAGCGGCGCCAGGAACCAACTGAACATCAGCACGCCAGGTGCAACACCAAAGGCCACCAGATCCGACATGCTGTCGTACTGCACCCCAAACTCGCTCTGGGTATGCGTGAGGCGAGCCACGCGACCATCCAGTGCATCCAAAAAGCCCGCTACCACAATGGCAATGGCCGCCTTGAACAGGGAGCCGTCCATCGCAGAGATGATCGAGTAAAACCCGGCGAACAGGGCCCCGGTCGTGATGGCATTAGGCAGCAGATAGACTCCCCTGCGGGGCTTACGCGGCTCTCCTTGCATAGGCGTCTGGGTAGGAGGGGCGGCCGGGGCCGCACCCGGGTTGATCGGGGTGACGTTCTCTTCCATCAGCGCATACCATGTACTCTCAGGTGGTGGTTTACCACGTGGCCTCGCCAAACACGAGCCCTTGACGAACATCTGCAACCAGGTTCTGCAGGCATACACCCGAGGTATTGTCTGCCGGCCCGGAGTGCTGGCGGTCGACATCACGTTTCGCCATGATCCGCCCGCCGGATTAACCCTCGTTCGTTGATTCACAAAGGTTGCGTATGGATCCCATCAGCCAAGCAACAGTCGGCGCCGCGCTGGCCGTCGCGGCGAGCCGGAAACCCGAAACCCGGGCAGCGTGCCTTGCGGGCGCGCTTGGTGGTCTCGCCCCCGACATAGATGTATTCCTCGGNTCAGNGACGGACCCGTTGCTNTTTCTTGAGTTCCACCGTCAGATGACCCATTCGCTAGCGTTCATCCCGGNCGGCGGGCTGANGTGTGCGGGAATCTGCTACTTCTTCCTGCGGCGTCGGGTCTCCTACTGGCGGCTCGCGCTGTACGCCACGCTCGGTTACGCCACACACGGCCTACTGGACTCATGTACCAGCTACGGCACCCAGCTGCTCTGGCCTTTCACAGACTATCGGGTCTCCTGGAACAATATGTCCATNATCGACCCGATCATGACTCTGACCTTACTCGCGCTTCTGGTCACAGCAACGGCGCGCCGCAGCGCAATCCTGGCACGCGTTGCATTTGCCTGGGTGCTCGCCTACGTTGGNTTCGGTACCGTACAGAACTTGCGGGTCACCGNCACCGCCGANGCCTTGGTCGCGGACCGTGGTCACGCTCCAATANGGCTCGAACCAAAACCCTCTTTTGGTAACGTGTTGCTCTGGAAGGTNATTTATGANTACGANGGGCGCTANTACGTTGATGCCGTCCGCGCNGGCTTCAAGCCAANANTTTANCCTGGCACCTCAGTTGAGAAGCTNAGCCTCGCANCGCATTTCCCCTGGCTTGATGCNGCNAGTCAGCAGGCGCGCGACGTNAAGCGTTTNCGTTGGTTCTCTCAGGANTTCCTTGCCTGGGACCCAGNAGNNAACTGGATCGTGGACATGCGCTATTCCAACCTGCCAAATCAGATCGACGGNCTCTGGGGGATCCGGCTGCATCCAGATGCAGGGCCGTCGNCCCATGCGGAATACATCACGCGACGGGGGATCGNACCAGAGCAATCCGCCCGNTATNTNGCAATGCTNNGGGGTGACTCNCTTNNCCCNGGGCAACCACCGCCACCGCCCACCGAGGCCTCAGAGCGCAAGNACCCGATCACCCCGGGCAACCCCTGAAACCCCNGACCGGACCACTTCCATCACACCCGCATCCGCAAGCGCGCGCAGGAACGCGTCCAGTTTCTCGGACGTGCCCGTCAGTTCAATCGTGTACTCGTTTGCGGTCACATCGACGATCTGACCACGAAAAATGTCTGCGGTACGTTTGATCTCGGCCCGCTGAGCTGTTCCGGCCCGCACCTTAATCAGCATGAGCTCGCGCTCCACATACTCACCTTCGGTCAGGTCCACCAGCTTGACCACCTCAATCAGCTTGTTCAGCTGCTTGGTGATCTGTTCGACCTGATGTTCGTTGGCGTCGGTGGTAAGCGTCAGCCGCGAAAGGGTTGCATCTTCGGTCGGCGCCACATTCAGGGTTTCGATGTTGAACGCGCGCTGTGCAAAAAGACCCACAACACGCGACAGGGCCCCCGCCTCGTTTTCGATCAGCACTGAGATGATGCGCCGGCTCACGTACGCACCCCCTTGCGCAACCACATGTCCCGCATGGAGCCATTTGGCGCAACCAGCATAGGGTACACGTGTTCCAGCGGGTCGACGTAAATATCCATGAAAACCAGCTTCGTCTTCATGGNGAAGGCTTCCTCCATCGCGGGCTCAAGGTCGTCTATATCGTCGACGCGCATCCCCACGTGGCCATAGGCCTCGGCCAATTTCACAAAGTCGGGCAGCGACTCCATGTAGCTTTCGGCGTGGCGCCCTTCATACTGCATGTCCTGCCACTGCTTGACCATGCCAAGTGCCTGATTGTTGACATTGACGATCTTCACCGGCCAGCCGTTTTCAGCGCAGGTAGACATCTCCTGGATGTTCATCTGGATGCTGCCTTCGCCGGTAACGCAGGCCACCGTGGCATCTGGGAAGGCGACCTGAACACCCATGGCCGCCGGCAGGCCAAAGCCCATGGTCCCGAGTCCACCGGAATTAATCCAACGTCGTGGCTCATCGAACGCATAATATAAAGCGGCAAACATCTGGTGCTGGCCCACATCTGATGTGATGTAGGCATCGCCGTCGGTAACCTTGTGCAGCGCCTGGATCACCTGCTGAGGCTTGATCTGACTCGAGTCGTCCGTAATTACCTCAAGACAGTTCTGGCGCCGCCAGCATTCAATCTGCCCCCACCACGGGTCGAGGGTTTCCGCGGCCCGCTCGCCGCTGCCAAGGCGAGCGTCGAGCTGCTGATTCATCTCTTCAAGCACTGCCGTAACCGGGCCGACGATGGGCACATCCGCCTGCACCGTCTTGGAGATTGAGGCCGGATCCACATCGGCATGCACAATGGTCGCCGACGGACAGAATTTCGCTATCGTGTTGGTAATGCGGTCATCAAACCGAGCGCCAATCCCCAGCAGCAGATCACAGTTATGCATAGCCATGTTGGCTTCATAGGTGCCATGCATCCCAAGCATCCCAAGAAACTGCCGATCGGTGCCCGGATAGGCGCCAAGCCCCATGAGCGTGTTAGTAATCGGCAGGTTCAACTTGCGTACCAGCTCACGCAGCTGTGCCGATCCCTCGCCCTGAACCACGCCGCCACCGGTATAAACCATCGGCCGCTTAGCCTCGAGCAGCAGGTCGACAGCCTTCTTGATCTGACCAGCGTGCGCGCGCGTGGACGGACTGTACGAGCGCATTTTGAATTCTGCCGGATATTCATATTCGAACTGATCGTTCGGATTCGTAACGTCCTTGGGTACGTCGATGACTACAGGGCCAGGACGCCCGCTGGTGGCAATGAAAAACGCCTTCTTAACAATCGAAGGTATCTCNCTGGCGTGTTTCACAATAAAGCTATGCTTCACGATTGGCCGGGAGATGCCGACCATGTCTGTCTCNTGAAANGAGTCAGTNCCAATNAGGTGACTCATAACCTGACCGGAGATCACCACCATCGGNATCGAGTCCATGTACGCGGTNGCAATGCCGGTNATNGCATTCGTCGCACCCGGNCCGGAGGTGACNAGCACCACGCCGGGCTTGCCNGTGCTNCGCGCGTACCCGTCGGCCATATGCGTCGCNGCCTGTTCATGGCGCACGAGGAAGTGCTTNACGCGATTCTGTTTGAANAGCGCATCATATATATGTAGTACTGCNCCGCCCGGATACCCGAACACGTGCTCAACACCCTCGTCCTGCAGAGCGCGGATCAACATGTCCCCNCCCGATAACATCTCCAAGACAGACCCTCCCAAAAGAGCCGAGGGATTCTAGGGGCGGGGCACTTGGAGGTCAATTGAATGTGACCGCCCACGGTTAGGATCAGGCCCCGAATTCGGCCAGGCTAGAAGCACTCATGTTTTTATCGACAATAATTATATAAATCATAAACTTAAATTAATAATCTCAAGACTTGTCTAACCCATCTCACAACCATGCAGATGCCACTGATCCCTAAAGCGCTGCAGGCAGCCGAGTACTCGTACGCCGAGCGTCAACCCAAGGGCTAAATTATCGAACTTGCCGAGAAAGAACAGAGCTTCGGGTTCACGACGCGCAACCGTCAGCTTGTGGTTGCCCCCACCCCGCAGCTGCGTCCATCGAAGAGATCCCCGCGGCAGAACTAAAGAAAGCCCTCACTGCCAACTGCGATGTGGGCAAACGCTACTGCGCGCCGTTGAAGATTTTCCTCTGCGTCCGGATACAGGATGACGACGGCAATGCCCGCTATCTGACCGATGATGAAAAAAACAGATGGCCGCAGCATCTACGACCCTCCGCCAAATCCTGCAACCGTTATGATGGTTAAGGCAGTCTTACGACGGCCATCCTGGCCTATACACTCAGTAGACTCCCATCCGAGGCGAGGACGCATAGATTCAAATACGAAGCAGGGCCCCAGAACCCCACTCATCGCTCCAACCAGGCTATGAGCGCCTGTCGTCCTGTGACCCCGTCTCTTCGGTACGAATAAAAGTTGCTTGAGCAATGAGTGCAGGCTGCCCGCGGCCCACAAGTCACACTCCGGGCACCGAAGCTCGCGCGTGCGATAGCGACAAGATCAACGAAGAGCCGACCTGAGCGCTCAGAAACAGCTCCAGGCAGCTCACTGAAGTGAGTCGCTACTTCTCTGCCGACTTCGTAGTGGCAAGGCCCGATCGCAGGGCCAAATGCCGCCAGCAGAACATCTGAGTTGAAGTGCTCGAGCGTCGCATCGAGCACACCAGCGGCCAGACCGCGCCAGCCGCAATGCACCACCGCAAGTTCCGTTCCTGCGAGATTAGTAACGGCTATGGGCAGACAATCTGCAATCATGACNGCAAGNCCCACCCCGGACCGCAAGGTGAACGCGGCGTCAGCCTTGGCCGGCTTCGTCAGGGGCTGATCAATGCGTGCAACGTCACNACCATGCACNTGATCGAGCCAGGACAACTCCGGCACCCCGGCAACCCTCAGCTTCTTACGGTTGGCATTCACCGCCTCCGCGCTATCGCCGACGTGCAACCCCAGATTGAACGAGCCATAGAGTGTGTCTGCGCGACCCCGTGGCGTGACGCGTACCTGCACGGACGCTGGCCAGCCAGGCGGCACCACCAGGCGCTGCAACGCATCATTCACCGGCAGCCTCTGCAAGAAGCGTCAGCAAGGTGGCGAGATCATCCGGCAACGGCGCTCGAAACGAACAATCGGTGCCTGTGGCCGGGTGGGTAAAGGTCAGCCGGGCCGCATGCAAAGCCTGCCGCCCCATTCCCCGTAGAATATCACGCAGTCGCTCCGGGGCATGTTTCGGAAGCTTCAGCTTTCCATAAACCTGGTCGCCTACAAGCGGGTAACCCGCGTGGGCCATGTGCACCCGAATCTGATGGGTTCGCCCGGTTTCCAAATCCAGACGGACATGAGCATGTCCATCAAACCAATGCCTGACCTCGTAGTGTGTCACCGCTCGCTTGCCGCCCGCGCGCACCGCCATGCGGGNGCGCAGCACTGGGTGGCGCGAAATCGGCTCATCAATCGAGCCGGTTTCCGNCGGATGCCCATACACCACAGCCTCATAGCGGCGAAGCACACTGTGTTCCTGAAGTTGCGCAACCAGGTGGTTCTGGGCCGCAATGGTCTTCGCCACCACCATCAAACCGGTCGTATCCTTATCGAGACGGTGCACGATACCCGCACGAGGCAGTACGCTGTTGCCGGTCGCATGATGCAGCACGGCGTTCAACAGAGTCCCATCCGGATTCCCGGACCCGGGATGCACCACCAGACCTGCTGGCTTGTTGAGGACCAGCACTGACTGGTCCTCATGCACGACATCAAGTGTAATNGCTTGGGGCTCGAAGCTNAGTGACTTTTGCTTGGCCGTGAGTGCAAGCTGCTCGCCCCCATACACGGTTGCACGCGGCCGCACCCGCGCACCGTCGACAGTCAGATCCCCTGAACGGATCCAGCCCTGCAGCTGCGAGCGCGAAAAACCGGGGAACAGATCCACGGCAACGTGATCTAACCTCTCGCCTGCGTGCTCCGCCGGCACAGTCGCTGTCTCGCGTATCGTTATAGTCATGGCTCACCACGGGGCCGGTCCGACAACGCCGCCGGGTGGCCGTGGGGTTTGGGCGCGCGCNTCAGGCTATGGTTAAATGCCCCCGTTTTCAAGGTCCACCACCATGACCCAAACCCGCGCAGCGGCGCTGCTTATGATAGTTGCCGTCCTCACCGCATGTCGCGGCGAGGACCAGGCCGACCGCTTCGATATCTATGAAACGGAGCGGGAATTCTACGATTCCGCACAAGGGAGTCTGCGCGCCGGCAACTTCCAGGACGCGGTACTGAAACTCCAGCGTATGGAAGCGCGTTTTCCCTTTGGCCGCTATGCAGAGCAGGCTCAGCTGGAGTTGATTTTTGCTTACTACCGCTCGCTGCAGCCGGAGTCCGCTCGGGTGGCAGCCGACCGCTTCATCCGCCTGCACCCGCAGCACATCAATGTCGATTACGCGTACTACCTCCGCGCGATGGCTTCCTACGATGAAGACCGCAGCTTTCTTTCAGATATCTTGCCAATCGACCCGTCTACTCGAGACCCAGGATCAGCCAGGACCGCGTTCAATGACTTTGCCCAACTGATCCAACGCTATCCCGAAAGCAAATACGCACCCGACGCACAGCAACGCATGGTCCACCTCCGCAACCTGCTCGCAAATTACGAGGTACACGTGGGTCGCTATTACATCGAACGGGGTGCCTACATCGCAGCGGCAAACCGCGGCCGCTACATCTTTCAGAACTACCAGCAAACCCCCGCGGTCGCAGACGGGCTAGCGATCATGGTAGAAGCATACAAGCTGCTTGGGATGGACAAGCTTGCCAGCGAAGCGCTNGAAGTACTCAGCCTAAACCACCCAGAACACCCTCAGCTCGACGGTAACGGGGCCTTCCGCTTCAGCCGGTCAGCTGCCAAATCCTGGATCAACATCGTTACGTTCGGCATCCTAGGCTGAACCGAAGCGGGTATCTGCCAGCCTGACTCTGACGGTAGCGACAGGCGTAATTGATTTTGCCGCCCGCCCTCTTCNATGCCTTCGCCCCGCAGTCGGCTGCAACGCTGGCTCAGGGTGACANTGAGCTGCTCTCCCGAACCGGGCCTTCATGTCGAACCGTTACAACCAGCCATTGCGNTCGCTCGCGTACGCGTATTCAGCAGCACCGCTGCGGTCCTCATCGATCACCACAGGCTTGCCCCGGACATTACGCAGACCCATNACGAAGGTTCNTTCGTCGGTTGTGGTCTTCACNAGGTCCGGGCGACCGCCATCGTTCAGGCGNTAAACGTCAGGCCCTGCNGATTCGGTAGTTGTATTTCTTCGCCGTGTGACACCAGTCATTATCAACAGCGTCGTTGATGAACACGTGGTGTTGTTGATTCCGCTGCCGAAGATGGCAACCCACCTGTTGCCATCGCCGAATGCTCCTCCGACATTCGAAAGCGCAATCGTCGGCACGCTGNAGGTATACCCCTTTGTCCTTGGCAAGCAGGTTGTCTCTCTCAAGGCAATCNCNAACCATTTGCAGCCAGGCCANTANGACATTTCAGATCTCTGANACAGAGCCGTCCGCGNTGANCTGAATAGTTGTCGTCGTCCTACAANAATTTTTCCCTGAGCCCNCAATGGGCGCTGCCTGCAGAGTGAAGTCGTNCCTCGACGAGGCNACNAGNGTTATCTCAAACTTCGAAGTTCCCTCGGCAGGCGATACATTGCTGCAGATAGACCCAGCTGAACCGTCGATCACGGCGCCTGCATAGGAGAAGCCATTGCTGAAGAAACGCTTCATCGCGCGTACACAGACCTCCATATCCGTACGTGCCTGTGTTCGGTAGGTGTCGCAGAGGTGGCCCTGGTACGAAGGGCGCATCACCGCAGCGATTAAGCCGANGATCGCCACAACGATCATGAGTTCAATTAGAGAGTATCCCCATTGCCGTGCTTTCATAAAATCACCACCTGCGCCGCCCAATTCTGGTCTGAATGAGGAGCCGGGCCTTCATTCGCGCCGGCCTGGTAAGACAGCTACAGTTCCCTTAATAGGCGAGTAGCATTGTCGCCTCCGAAGCNGGCCGCGACAACAAGGGAAGAGCAAGCGGGGCGAGGCTGGATGAAGGGTCACAGGAATCCCGGTGAGCCCGCCGCTACAGCGATTCGATCATGCTGCGCCTTTCGGCGTCATGCCCGCCGCCACTGCTTCAGCGCAGGCCTTTCGGCATCGAAAACTCGACCAGTTCGGCGCGTTCTGACTGATTCCCGACNAGGCGACCGCCCCATTGGATCAGACGCTCGATGACCGCTTGCACACAAGCCTCAGGCGCNGANGCCCCCGAGGTCACCCCAACATCGGTCACTCCTTCAAACCACTCNCACGCAAGGTCCTGTTCATCATCAATGAGGTAAGCCCGCGTGCCGAGGCGTTCGGCGAGTTCGCGCAATCGGTTGGAGTTCGAGGAGTTGCGCGATCCCACCACGATCACAACATGCGATGCCTCCGCAAGCTCGCGCACGGCGTCTTGCCGGTTTTGGGTGGCATAACAGATGTCGTCCGTCCTCGGGCGCTGCATCGCCGGGAAACGATCCGTCAGCCGGGACATGATGGCCGCAGTGTCATCCATGGACAACGTTGTCTGGGTCACTACCGAGACCTGTTCCGGCTCACGCACGGCTAGCGCGCTGGCCTGCTCAACATCTTCAACCAGGTAGATCGCCCCGCCCGCCGCCGGGTCATAGTGCCCCAAAGTGCCCTCTACCTCCGGATGGCCAGAATGACCAATCAGGATGATTTCGCGGCCGCTGCGTTCGGAGCGCACCACCTCGTTATGAACCTTGGCTACCAGCGGGCAGGTTGCATCAAACACCACAAGGTCACGGGCACTAGCCTCTGCTTTTACGGCGCGAGAAACACCGTGGGCACTGAAGATGACCGTAGCACCATCGGGCACCTCCTCGAGCTCTTCAATGAAGATCACCCCTTTTGCCTTAAGGTCTTCAACAACGGTGCGGTTATGCACCACCTCGTGCCGCACGTAGATCGGAGCGCCGAACTTTGCGAGCGCCCGCTCGACAATCTCTATTGCACGTTCGACCCCAGCGCAGAAACCACGCGGGCTTGCGAGCCTGATCTGCATGTCTTGTCCCCCTTCAAAGAGAGTCTCTGATGCAACGCTCAAACGATCCGGACAATGTCATCGCTGACACGTTCAACCTCGAGGATGTCCACTTCGAAGAGCACCTCGCGCCCGGCAAGCGGGTGATTGAAGTCCACCGTGACCATACCGTCTTCAACGTTCGTCACCAGACCCGCCAGCTCACCCCGGTCCCCATCCGCAAACGAATAGAGCATCCCGACGGAGATGTCGTCATCCGCCCCGAACCGGGTGCGCTTGAAACGCTGGACGTTCTCCTCGCTGCCCGCACCAAACGCATCACGAGGTTCGAGTCTGATCGTCTTACGTATACCGGCAGTCATACCGAAAAGCGCGCGCTCAAACCCGGGCAGCAGCGAGCCGTCGCCCACCGTAAACGTCGCACCTTCAATATCGGTCCGATCAATTTCCTCACCCCCTGGCAGCCGCAGCACAAAGCGCAGCTGTACCCGGGTGCCCGGACTAATCTGTACCTTCTTGTTCGAGGCGCTCACCAGCCTTCGGACTCCGGAACATATCGAGAATAAGAAACGCTGCGCCTACTGAAATGCAGGAGTCAGCGAGGTTGAAAGCTGGAAAATACCAGTCCTGATAATGTACGAGGACAAAGTCGACCACGTAACCGTAGACCGCCCGGTCAAACAGGTTGCCAAGCGCACCCCCCAGAATCAGCGTGAGCGCAATCGTCAGAATGAGATTATCGCGTACCCGGGACAGCCAGACCACAATCAAAAGACTAACGGCACTCGAGACAAACAGCAGAAACCAACGCTGCCAACCACCCTGATCGGCCAGGAAGCTGAACGCGGNNCCATCGTTGTGCAGGCGGACAAACTCTAGTACCGGTAACAATACAATGGACTCACACTGACCCTGTACGCACAGCGGNAGNGCCTCCGTGATCGCNCGCTTCGACAGCTGGTCCAGCGCCGCCAGCGCCATNCTGATTNCAACAANCCACATCAGATCACCCGCCTNTCTGCCGGCTCGATTCCATCACTGCGCGGCGTCACGGGCTTTGAACCAGGCCTGGGCNTGGCGAATGCTCTCGGCGATAGCCTCTTTAAGTTTGTCCAACCCGTCAAACTTCTTCTCATCGCGAACCTTGTGGCGGAAGATTGTGCGAACCGTCTTACCGTAGATGTCCCCGTTGAAATCAAAGAGATTCACTTCAAGGATCGGNGCTGGGGTGTCCTCTTCAAGGGTCGGTCGCACACCAACGTTTGCAACGCCGTAGTACACCTTGTCAAGGCCTGCCACCTCCACCGCATAGACGCCGTCGATCGGCGCGCGATAGCGGTGCAGCTGAATATTGGCCGTCGGCGCGCCAAGTTGGCGCCCGAGTTGGNGCCCGTAAATGATCTTTCCAGTAATCGAATATGGGTGCCCCAGCATGGCTTCCGCCCCGTCAAAGTCACCGGTCGCAAGAGCTTCGCGAATGCGCGTGCTGGAGACCCGCACATGCTCGAATGTCATGGTATAGAGGTTGGTGAGCTCAAAATCGTACTCGTTACCCTTGCGGCTCAGCAGGTCGAAGTCGCCGCTCCTGTCGTGGCCAAAACGAAAGTCGTCCCCCACAAACAGCGCCCGAACCCCAAGCTGCTTTACCAGAATGTTTACGAACTCTTCCGCGCCGATAGAGCGTGTCTTCTCATCGAACTTGAAGCACAGCACCTTGTCGACACCGTGCGCCTCCAGCAGAGCCACTTTTTCCCTGAAGCGGGTCAGCCGGGCCGGCGCGTTGAAAACGTCGAAATACTCTTTGGGCTGCGGCTCGAAGCAGATCAACATGCTAAGCACGCCAAGTGCATCGGCCTTTTCCCGCACCTGTTGCAAAATAGCCTGATGCCCCCGATGCACGCCATCAAAGTTGCCAATGGTCACCACGCAGCCACGATGACGCTCGCGCAGATTAATCAGACCCCGAATGATTTCCATGAGTTACGGCCCGACTTGGCAAAGACAAAAATTCTAGGCTCTAGCTGATTCAGGCGCCGCCAACCGCATCTCACAGCCCCTCGGAGCCCGTATCTACGGCAGCCGGATAGCCCAAACACCGCCAGGTGGTCATGACCATTGCTCTCAGAGCCTAAGCGCCGAAGGCCGCAGCCCAACTACCAGCAAAAGCAGCCCATAAACTACCACGCCGGCAACCGCAACGCCCATCGCGAGGCCCAACCGGGCCAGCAGCGCAAGATGCAGCCAGACCTGCAGCGGCGGTGTCATCCAGGACAGGGCTGCCACCATGCCCGTGGTTGCAATCACGATGCGCGCGATCAGCAACGGCCAGCCCGGCAGTGCGCGGAACACACAAGTGCGCTGGAGGCCGACAAACAGCAGACCCGCATTCACAAAGGCGGCCAGCCCGGTGGCGAGAGCCAGCCCGGCGTGCGCAAGTGGCCATACCAGGATGAGATTCAGCACCATGTTCGTCACAAGCGCGATCAAGCCATAACGCACCGGCGTGCGCGTGTCCTGACGCGCGAAGTATCCTGGCGCCAGCACCTTGACCAACATGAGCGCTACCAGACCAACGCCGTAGGCCTGCAGCGCTAGTCCTGCCTGATCCACGTCGCGAGGGGTCATCTCGCCCTGATAAAAAATCGAGCCGATCAGCGGGCGCGCCAGGTAGATCAGCGCCGCGCTTGCTGGCACGCCGAGGAGCAGCACCAGGCGCAGACCCCAGTTCAACTTTGCGTTGAACGCATCGGCATCGGCTTCCGCGTGATCTTTCGAGAGATTCGGCAGGATCACTGTGGCGATTGCAATGCCAAAGAGCGCAAGCGGCAGTTCGAGCAACCGATCGGAGTAGTAAAGCCAGGCAATGCTGCCAGTTTCAAGGAAGGACGCCAGAATTGTGTCGAGCAGCAGATTGATCTGCCCGACCGAGACTGCAAAGAGGGCCGGCAACATGAGTGCCAGCACCCGCCGCACCCCGGCATCGCGAAAGTCAACGCGAGGTACCGGCAACTGCCCGATCCGGGCAAGGAATGGCAATTGGAACAGAAACTGNAAGATGCCAGCCGCCAGAACTCCCCAAGCAAGCGCCATCACCGGCACTGCAAAAGCATCTCGCAACCAAACCGCGGCGCCAATCAGGCAGAGATTCAANAACACNGGCGTGAAAGCCGGCGGCGCAAAACGCTGCCATGTGTTAAGAACAGCGCCTGCGAAGGCTGTCATTGCAATGAAAAACAGGTACGGGAAAGTGATGCGCAGCAGGTCGGTTGCGAGTGCGAGCTTCTCGGCCGCNTCGTGGTATACGTAGCCGGCGGCGAACAGGTGAATGAAGGCCGGGGCTGCAACAACGCCGAAGGCAGTAAAGGCGAGCAAAGAAATACCGAGGGAACCTGAAACCGCACCAATGAATGCGCTGACGTNCGCCGGACTGCGCCGGCTCCGGTACTCGGCCAGCACGGGCACAAACGCCTGAGCAAACGCGCCTTCCCCAAACAGACGCCGGAACAGGTTCGGGATGCGGAACGCGAGGAAAAACGTATCCGCCGCGCTGCTCGAACCAAAGTAGTTGGCAATGACCATGTCCCTGACCAGTCCGAGCACGCGCGAGAGCATGGTCATGGTGGACACGATCGCCCCGGCCCGGAAGAGACTAGCGCCTGCAGCTCCCTGCTCTGAACGAGCCACGCCCACTTCTGACCGAACCGACTGGGGTGGTGACTTCGTGACTTTCGAACCGTCCGTGGGCTGATCGCGGTCGTCGGTCACTGACAATACCCCCCGGCGCGGATTGTCGCGCGCACGGCAACGATCGTTGCACGGTGGCCAAACCCGGGGTCCGAAGCGCTAACGCTTCGAATTCTAACAAACTGATTTTGCTTAGCTTTTCCCAGCAAGCGCACCCCGCTCAGGGGTCCTGAAAGACATGTGCACATAGCTGGATTTTGATTGACATCGTGGGGTCCCGGCGGCATAGTAGCGCGCCTCAAGAAAACCGGACCTTAGCACCCGTGGCCAATACGTCCCAATCGCGTAAACGCGCCCGCCAGGCGGAAACACACCGTCAGCGCAATGCCGGCCAGCGTTCAACCATGCGCACAGCAATCAAGAGCGTCATCGCCGCCATAAATGCCGGCGACTCTGATGCGGCTAAGTCTGCTCTGGCAGTATCGACCACCGTCCTGGACCGCGCCGTCACCCACGGCCTGATCCACAAGAACAAAGCCGCCCGGCACAAGTCGCGGCTNAACAAGCGAGTAAAAGCCCTAGGCTGAGCTGTTAATTGCCGGNGTGTTCNGGATGTTCTAGCCGCAACCCGCCCGGACNNGCACACTTTTGACTCGCTAGGCTAATGCAGCTTATTTGAGCCATGGTNGACGTGTNTGTCAGCTATGCNAGCGAACGTTGCCCCTATTGTCGGTCCTCTGAGCGGCTCCACGTGGGTCTAACGAGACCAGCAACCCGNTCCCCGCACTGCCGGNGCNATGCTGGGCGTTCGTTGGGATACGTTTGAGGGGCGCACTAGCTAATCACCAAATCATCCCGGTGTATCAGTTCCTCCGCGCCCTGATAGCCAAGTGTTGCTTCAAGCGCGCTCGAAGGTTTGCCAAGGAGCATCGCTGCTTCCTCGTGGCCGTAATTCACGAGCCCGCGCGCAATCTCGCCACCGGCCGGACCCACGCACGCGACCATCTCGCCGCGCCGGAACTGACCGGCCACCGCGGTCACACCGATGGGTAGCAGAGAGCGGCCTTTGGTTCGGAGGACATCCACCGCACCAGCGTCGAGCGTCAGGGTGCCTTTAGCCGGTAGAGCAGCCAGCCATTGTTTACGTAGTGCCAACGTCTCGCCGCCGGCTTCGAGCAACGTCCCGTCAACTTCACCGCCTTCAAGTCGCCGAATCACCCCTTCAGTCGCGCCCGCCGTAATAACGGTCGTGGCGCCACTACGGGCTGCCACCCGTGCCGCCTCGAGCTTGGTGACCATACCACCACGCCCCAAAGCACTGCCCTCTCCGGCGAAATCCAATAACGCTGTATCGCCAGCGCGGGCCCGGGGTATCAAGCGTGCATCGGCATGTTCCCGGGGATTCTTATCGAATAGTCCCCGTTGGTCTGTGAGGATCAGGAGGGTGTCTGCCTGTATCAGATTGGCAACCAGCGCAGCCAACGTATCGTTGTCCCCAAACCGGATCTCGTCGGTCACAACAGTGTCATTTTCGTTCACGACCGGGACGACTCCCAGTTCTAGGAGCGCCCTAAGCGTGCTGCGTGCATTCAGATACCTTTCGCGATCACGCAGATCATCGTGGGTCAGGAGCACCTGTGCCGTATGCAGGCTGTGGCGCTGAAAGTGCGACTCATACATCTGCACCAGCCCCATCTGCCCTACCGCTGCTGCGGCCTGCAGCAGATGAACGGACCCAGGTCGCTGCTGCATCCCCAACCGGGACATGCCCTCGGCCACCGCACCGCTCGATACCAGTACAATTTGGAAATCCCGGGCGTGCAAGCGAGCGATGTCATCGACCCACCCGGAAACCGCTTCAGCGGAGAGCCCTGCCCCCGCGTTGGTCAATAGAGACGAGCCAATCTTAACCACCCAGACCTTGCCTAGATCAAACGCACCCTTCTCGCCTTCAGTCCCAGTCATCGTCGGCCCACTCATCAGTGTCTGCCTGGCGGCCCTCGTACAAGCGCCGCCGGTTGGCCACCGCCTGGGCATGCACCTCGTCGCGAACCTGCTGTTCGCTGGCCTTGGCCTCCGCCTCATCCATCTCCGCGATGGCTTGCATGACGGCACTGTTCAGCACATCCAAACCCTGACGCGCCACGGCAGAGATGGAGAAGACAGGGCCGTCCCAGCCCGTACGCGCTAACAGATCTTCAAGTCGCCCTGCGGCCTCTTTCGGCTCCAGCAGATCAGTTTTGGATGCCACCAACCAGCGTGGCTTCGCCGCGATCGTCTCGCTGTAGTTACCAAGCTCAGCCGCAATGGCCTGCATGGTCTCCGCGGGATCAGTGCCGTCGATAGGGGCGAGATCCACCAGGTGCAGCAAGAGCCGGGTACGGGAAAGGTGCTTGAGAAACTGCACGCCAAGACCGGCACCTTCCGCCGCTCCAGGAATGAGCCCAGGAATATCTGCAATGACAAAGCTCGCATCATTCCCAACGCGCACGACGCCCAGATTGGGGGTCAGCGTGGTAAAGGGATAGTCCGCGACCTTGGGCCGCGCGGCTGAAACCGCGCTAATCAAGGTTGATTTGCCCGCATTGGGCATCCCCAGCAGCCCTACGTCCGCAAGCAACTTCAGCTCGAGGCGTAGCTCCCTCGCCTCACCCGGATCACCTCGAGTAAACTGCCGCGGCGCCCGGTTGGTGCTTGATTTGAAGTGCGTATTACCAATGCCGTGTTTGCCGCCCTCGGCCACCAACAGGCAGGTATCGGCTGTGTCGATGTCACCGACGTAGACGTCAGCCTCCTCGTTGAACACGCTTGTACCGAGCGGCACCTTGAGGAAAATATCCTCGCCGCCTGCGCCAGTTTTCTCCCGGCCCATCCCTGGCTGGCCTTTCGGCGCCCGATAGAGCGGCTTGTAGCGGAAGTCCACTAGCGTATTGAGTGACGGATCAGCGATCAAATAAATGGAGCCGCCATCACCGCCATCACCACCATCCGGGCCACCCTTCTCAATGTACTTCTCGCGCCGAAACGACAGGCAGCCGTCACCGCCTTTGCCGGCTTCAACGCGAATAGTAGCTTCATCAACGAATTTCACAGTTGTTCTTGGATGGTGACTAGACTTAGGGAACTATGAAGATCAGTTTATCGCAGACACAAAAAAGCCCCGCAGGTGCGAGGCTTTATGGAGTCGGGCAGCGCTCAGGCGCTGGCGGTAACCACGTCCACATATTTCCGGTTCTTCGGCCCGCGGACGTTGAACTCAACCACACCATCGCTGGTCGCGAACAGGGTGTGATCCTTACCACAGCGTACGTTCAGACCCGGGTGAAACCGGGTCCCTCGCTGGCGCACAATGATGTTGCCGGGGTTAACCACCTGGCCACCGTACAGCTTGATGCCAAGGCGTTTGGACTCGGAGTCACGGCCGTTCCGCGTGCTACCGCCTGCTTTTTTGTGTGCCATTGTGTTTCCTCTTTACGAATCCAGCTGTTTCCGCTCGCTACGCTTCAACCGGCAGAGATATCGGTGATGCGAACCGTGGTGAACGCCTGGCGATGACCAGCCTGGCGCCGGTAGTGCTTGCGCCGACGCATCTTGATGATGGTGAGCTTCTCACCACGACCATGCGCCACAACCTCAGCAGAGACCTTGGCACCGTCTATATATGGTGCACCAATCTTAACATCTGCACCTTCGCCTGCCAGCATGACTTCATCAAACTCAATGGTTTCACCCTCGGCGGCGTCCAGCTTCTCAACGGACAGCTCTTCACCAGGTTCGACCCGATGCTGCTTGCCTCCGGATTTAATGACCGCGTACATGCCTTAAGTTTCCTGGTGGTCCTAGCGGGAAGGTCGCGCATTCTAAGGGATCGAGGCTGGTTGCCGCAAGGACAATATAGGCTAGAGGTCAGCTGTCGCCAGGACGAATTTATCTATCCTTGTGGATTAGCAACGGCCGGCGAGACGCACAATGGTAGAATCAGCCCACACCGCATCCGGCACCGCCGATGGCCCCACCCTTCTACGCCGCAGTGGCTGACGATTTTGAGTTAGTCAATCAGCTTATCAGGCAAAGTCTGACATCACGGGTGCCACTGGTGGAAGAGATTGCCGAGTACCTCATCCAAGCCGGCGGCAAACGCCTGCGGCCACTTTTAGCGCTGCTCTCCGCCAAGGCCTGTGGCTACAACAAAGGGCAACATATCAAGCTGGCGGCCGTCATTGAGTTCCTACACACGGCTATGCTGCTCCACGACGACGTGGTGGATGAATCCATGCTCCGCCGCGGCCGCAAGACGGTCAACGCCGCCTGGGGCAACCCGGCGAGCGTGTTGGTCGGGGACTTCTTGCACTCGAGAGCCTTCGAAATGATGGTTGAGATAGGCGACATGGACGTGATGAAGATCCTCTCGCACTCTACCAACGTCATCTCCGAAGGTGAGGTCCAGCAGCTCACCAACATCAGAAACCCCGCTCTGACCGAAGCAGCCTACATGCAAGTGATTGAGCGCAAGACCGCTGCGCTGTTCGAGGCTTCGTCTCACTCAGCCGCGGCGCTGGCGGGCGCGACACAGGACCAGGCCGAAGCCCTGCGCAACTATGGCCTACAGATTGGCCTAGCGTTCCAATTGGTCGACGACGTGCTCGACTATGAAGGCAGTTCCGAGGAATTGGGCAAGAACGTCGGCGATGACCTGGCAGAAGGGAAAGTGACGCTGCCGTTGATTGTTGCCATGCGGAAAGGTTCGGACAAAGACACTGAATTCATCCGCAACGCAATCCGTACCGGGGGCCTAGAGCATCTGGACGCCACCGTGGAAATCGTCCGGCGCACCAAAGGTCTGGAATACACGATGCAGCGAGCCCGGACGTGCCGGAACGCAGCGCTGGAGAACGCTGCGGCGTTGCCAGGATCACGCGCAAAAGAGGCGATGATCGCGCTAGCCCACGCTACGGTAGATCGCGTTAACTAACCTTCGTGAGAAGCCATGAGGGCTGCGCTCACTCCCGCGCTATTCCTCCACCTGGACACGGATCTGAACCCGGTTACAATACGCGCCCGCGCCTGCTCGCGCCCGCGATCAGGCAAACGTCGGGGTGTAGCTCAGCCTGGTAGAGCACTGCCTTCGGGAGGCAGGGG
>PAWP01000058.1 GCA_002714125.1 Gammaproteobacteria bacterium | reverse complement strand
CGCGGCCAAGGTCGCGGGCGAGCGGCAGTGTCAATCCCACATACCGTTCTTGCTGGCGCTGTGTGCTACGTTTCAAATCTGACCGCCATATGCTGCGACCGAGGCCACGTTAACGATGCCGCCACGCTCGCCATCGCTCGTAACCGGATAGTTTTCTGCATCTCATCGGCGCACAAGCGAGCCACATGAAGATGCCAATCACGTTGATCCGGATGACAAACTCGAAGTACTTGCGTGGCATGAGGCGCTTACTGCCCTCGGTACGTTGAGCTGAGCCAATACCCGCTGAGTTAGGATTCATGTGGATCGTGCCAAAAGTATCGCTAGTCTTCGCTACTGCTGCGCCTACTTGGTCTTCATTGGGGACGTCGCCGGTGGCATCGATTTTATTCTAGCGATGAGCCACCGACGTGTTGCGGGCGATCTCTTCGTTCAGGTCAAATATGACAACTTTGGCGCCGGCCTCGATAAACCGCTCGGTGGTGGCACGGCCGAGTCCAGATGCTCCACCTGTGATGAATGCAACCTTGTCCTGGAGATTTATGGGTTCTTGCCTCCGAAACAGGCAGGGAATGTGCAGCGCTGTCGGGGTAAAAACAGCCTTGTATCAACCTTATACTTCGATGCTCACGCAATTTAGCGAACATGGCCGGAAAATTCGGAACGTCAAACGTGGAAATCCAGAAAAATGTCTCTCTTGCGTCCTTCAACACCTTGAGGCTAACTGTCCAGGCCGAGCGTTTTGCCGTCGCGAAAAGTCTGGCCGATGTTGCTCAAGCCGCTGGTATGGTTGCAAGGGAGGGCATTGCCCTGCAGGTGCTTGGAGCCGGTTCGAATGTGGTACTGAGAAACGATCTGCCCGGACTTACGCTGCGCATGAGCATTCATGGTCGATCCTGCATCAATGGTCTGCTGACTGCGAGCGCGGGAGAATACTGGGATCCGCTAGTCGACTATGCTATTGATCAGGGCGGGTTTGGCCTCGAGAATCTCTCGATGATCCCGGGGACGGTAGGGGCCGCGCCCGTACAGAACATTGGTGCTTACGGGACGCAATTGTCGGACCGGTTCGCGCACCTTACCGCGTTTGATCGGCGCACAGACCAGTTTGTCGAACTCAATCGCGCAGCGTGTGGGTTTGGTTATCGGGACAGCATTTTCAAGTCGTCGGCCCGTGGGCGGTACATCATCTGCGAGGTCAGTCTATTTGTAGACGCCAAGTTTCTGCCGAACCTGGCCTACCCAGGCGTCGCTGCTTGGGCTGGGGCGCATCCTGACGCACGTGCGGTACGTGCCGCCGTCATGGCATTGAGATCAGCGCGGCTGCCTGATCTCGGCTTAACGCCGAATGTAGGCAGCTTCTTCAAGAACCCGATAATTGGGAAGCAGTCGACGCAAGCGCTACTTGCTGCTAACCCAGATCTTGTCAGCTGGGAGGCGGAAGGCGGCTACAAGGTGAGCGCTGGCTGGCTCATCGAGCGGGCTGGGTGCAAGGGTATGGCTGTCGGAGGAGCCATGGTTTCGGAGCAACATGCATTGGTGCTGGTCAACCGGGGCAATGCACGCCCGGCCGATATTGAAGCACTCTCGCAGCAGGTGCAGCGTCGGGTGCAAGACGCGTTCGGATTGACGCTTGAGATAGAGCCGGACTGCTTTCCCGAGTCTTGATGCAGAAGAGAGCGCCGCGGCGGTAACCGGGCGCACTCTTCAAACAGTCATGGCCTTCTTTTTTAACGTTGCTACAGGAAGCAAAGTCAGCCCGCTGCGACATCTCCGGCACCGCGTGGATCGTTAGGCGCCCGACCGCGTTGGCTTGGGTGATCTGCGGCAGTTTTCCTCGGTGACTCAGGCAAAGGTTCAAGAACAGAAGCGACTGTGCCATCGACGATACGAGCGGTGGATACATTGCCGCCGATGCGAGGATCGTTTGCTGCGCGACCCCTTACGCTCGGGTGGTCCTCGCCAGCGTCGCGGTTGCCTTCATCCAATACTGGTGGCTCAGCCCGCGGCGTTCCATCCAGCGTAACGATTTTGGTAGCGGTGGCACTAGGTCGGTCACGTGGATCGTTTGCAGCGCGGCCACGGGTGGCGGCAGATACTATTGAGGCCGCTGGCGCCGGCTCGGGTTCAGTGACCGCTTGGGCTGCTGTAGGCGATGGTTCCGGTACTGGTTGGTCTGGAGGGGGTACCGGTGCGGCTGGGGAGGGTTGGTTGTGCGCCTGGGGCATTTGCTTCGCTTCGGATTCCACTGCCTTAGATGCATCGTTCGGCTCGACGTGGTTTGCTCTCGGGCTGACTTCATGGACGCCCTCTGTGCTTGCGGCTTCTGAAGACTCTGGTTCGCCCATCGTCTCGGCGGATTCGGCCTGTAGGCGCGCAACTCTGGAGCCATGCGAGCCTGACCGACGGCGGCCCGATCGAGAACCCTGGAGCCCCTTATCGTTGGTGCCCGCAGTGTTTTCCGAACTATGCTCGACGCGAGCTTCATTTGTTTCCGCGTCTGCATCCATTTCAATGGTTTCTTCTGCCTGCTGCCCGCGAGGACTATCTGACCGGTTACCTCCGCGCCCACGGCGACCTCGCCGACGTGAGTGCCTGTTGCTCTCGTTGCGTTCTTCTTGGTGTTGATCCTGGCGTGGCTTCTCGGTTCCTTCGGTAACGTTCTCGGAGTTCGACCTGCGTACGTCGTTACCTTGGTCGCCTCGGCGTCCGCGGCCGCCCCTACGATTGCCTCTGCGGCCTTCGCCGCGCCGACTATCCCTACGGGCGTTACTATCTTCTCGCTCGTTATTGTCAATGTCTTGACTATTGTTGCGGTTGTTATTTTGACCGTGGTCCTTGCGACCACGATTGTCACTGCCGCGCCGGCGCCCGCCACGCTTGCGACGCTGTGGTTTCGGTTTGCGCTTCGGGGCGGGCGGGAACAGAATGCTGACGATCCTGGCAAAGAGACCCAGTTGGGGCGCTGTATCGGCATCATTGCCGTCGGGCAGTGCAGGCTCCAGAGCCGGCACTGGGGCTGGTGTGGTTCTACGGGCCGGCTGCACGGCCGGCACAGCGGGGGCACTTTGGGCTCGATCGCGCTGAGGCTCTGGTTCCGCTTCAGCCTCAGCTGCCAGTTCATAGCTGGGTTCCGAAGACTCTTCAGCATCTGCCTGGCGGATCCGTTCTACGGAGTAATGAGGTGTTTCAAGGTCCGTCGACGGCACGACCACAACCTTTACGCCGTGCCGCGTTTCGATTTCGATAATTGCCTCACGCTTTTCGTTCAACAGGAACGAAGCTACTGATACCGGGAGGATCGCGCGGATTTCAGCCGAAGACTCCTTCAACGCCTCTTCTTCGACGAGGCGGATGATTGAGAATGCAAGTGATTCAACATCACGAATCATGCCGAGTCCGGCACACCGTGGGCAGACGACGCCACTCGTTTCGACCAGTGAGGGTCGGAGACGCTGTCGGCTCATTTCGAGCAGGCCGAAACGGGAGATTTTGCCTGTCTGGACCCTGGCGCGGTCAATCGACAGCGCCTCGCGCATGCGCTGTTCAACCGCACGCTGATTACGAGTGGATGACATGTCGATGAAATCGATCACCATCAGGCCACCTATATCACGCAAGCGCAATTGCCGGGCAACCTCGTCAGCCGCCTCGAGGTTGGTGTTGAGGGCGGTTTCCTCTATATCAGAGCCCTTCGTGGCACGGGCGGAGTTGACATCGATTGACACAAGCGCTTCGGTTGGATCTATGACGATCGAGCCCCCGGAGGGCAAGCGCACCTCGCGGCTGAACGCGCTCTCGATCTGGCCTTCGATCTGGTAACGGTTGAACAGAGGCACCGTGCTGCCGTCGTAAAGCTTCACGCGGCTGCTGAACTGCGGCATGAAGTCGTCGATGAACTGCTGGGCGTGTTCTTTACCTTGGGGCGAATCAACAAGGATCTCGCCGATATCATCACGCAGGTAGTCGCGGAGCGCCCGCTTGATGACATCTGAGGCTTGATAGATGAGAAACGGAGCTTTGGTCTCAGATGCCTGTTCGATCATCTCGTAGGTCTGAACCAGGTGATCGAGGTCCCACTGCATTTCCTCGACGGTATGCCCGGCGCCAGCGGTTCGGATGATCACGCCCATATTTTGGGGCATGTTTAGTTCGGCGAGCTGTTCACGACCGGTTTTACGATCATCATCGCTCATGCTGCGGGAGACGCCACCTGCGGTGGGGTCCTTGGAGAGCGCTACATAACGTCCGGACAGGCTGATCTTGGTGGTCAGCGCGGCACCTTTATTGCCTCGCTCCTCCTTCTGTACCTGGACGACGATTTCTTGACCTTCATGGAGGGCCTGTTTGATGGTGAACCGGCCTTTGCCGTCACTCTTGCCATCGCCTTTGGCCTTGTCGGAGTAATAACCGGGCCAGACTTCCTTGAGTGGCAGGAAGCCGTGACGCGAGGCCCCAAAGTCGATAAACGCGGCCTCGAGGCTCGGCTCGACCCGGGTGACTCTGGCTTTATAGATGTTGTCCTTGGTCTGCTCCCTTGAGGTACTTTCTATATCGAGGTTGTATAACCGCTGCCCATCTACGAGGGCGACTCGCAACTCCTCGGGGTGAGTTGCGTTGATCAGCATTCTTTTCATCAGACTTCACTAGAGATTCGCGTCGGGACGTCGAATCAAGGAGTTCTCAAAGCCCGCTCCTGTCTTGTGCTGTGTGTGTTGGACAAGGTTCGGAAACCAGTGTCTCGGTGTGCTGATGGGACGGCTCGGAAGCAAACGGGCGCTCGTTGGAAGGCGCTATGGAATCCGTCTGTACCGCTCGAGTCCGCGTCTGCATCGAAACGATGTGATTCGTCCTGATTCGTTGTTCAACCGATCGCAGTTATGATTACCCGGCCGCGGCCGGGGCGATTTTCGGGTTGGCGGGGCAAGCCCCAGACCAACGTGACGGTACTTGCTCGGTCGGGTGCGTCGGGCCGGCAGTGGTATCCATGGCACCGGGATGGCGATACGTGCCATCCGGGTTTGGACACCCCGAGGTTACTAAACTCGTAACTGTCGTTCCGCGACTGGACCGTGCCGGGGTGACTAGCGGAGAACCGTGTCACGCCTGATCCGTCGAGCGGCGATAATAACAGCTCTCATGCGTGTTCGCCACGAGAGTTGCAATGTGGCTCTTTTGGAGCTGCTTAATAGGAGACGATCGTGTCAGACAGTAATAAGGGGCCCCGCTCCAGCGCAGCGCCAGGGGTCAGAATGGAAGAGGTCTCGGCTGATGACGCGGGGCAACGCCTTGATAACTTCCTTCTGCGGCGCCTGAAAGGCGTGCCGCGCACCCGCATATACCGGATTGTGCGCAAGGGTGAGGTTCGCGTGAACCGGTCCCGGGCCCGACCGGCTACACGCCTGGTCGAAGGTGACGTCGTTCGGATACCGCCGGTGCGCGTGGGGGAGGCGCGGGTCCGGGTAGCCCCGCGGCCTGAGTTGGAGGAACGCATACTGCATGAAGACAAGCAGCTGATCGTGATCGACAAGCCTGCTGGGATGGCTGTACACGGTGGCAGTGGCGTCTCAGCCGGGGTCATCGAGATTCTGCGGGCCTCGCGCCCCGAACTTACGCTTGAACTGGTGCATCGCCTGGATCGTGAAACCTCCGGTTGCCTTATGGTTGCCAAGCAACGCAGTTTCCTACGCAGGGTGCACGCCTTGCTGCGCACCCGGCACGGCATGCGTAAACGCTATCTCGCGGTGCTTGATGGTATTTGGTCTGGCAAGCGAGAGGTGGACGCGCCGCTGGCAACCTATATGCGTGGGGGTGGAGAGCGTCGCTCGCGTATTGATCACCACAACGGCAAGCCATCTCTGACTCGATTTACGCTGGTGCGGCAGGGTGATGCACTCGCTCTTGTGAGAGCCGAACCCGTGACGGGCCGAACCCACCAGATCCGGGTTCATGCGGCTGGTGAGGGCTGCCCTGTGGTGGGCGACCCTAAGTATGGAGTTGCGGCCACGGGCCAGGATGCGAAAGCGCGCGGAAGGCGCAGTCAGCGCATGCTGTTGCACGCCGAATCGATTGTCTTGCACGAGCCGGAGACTGGCTATTCACTTGAAGTCTCTGCGCCTGCTGATAGGGCTATGGCCGAGGCGATTGAGTCAATCGATGGGCTCTGATGCACATCCAATAGTCTCTGGATTAGTCATATNAGATGGCATGATCGGCTTTTGGAGTTCGCGGTTGTGCCGCCCCGNAGTAGGTCACCTGGGTGGCTCACTCCCGATGGCCGCGTCGACGTCCAGTCCCGCTTCCCGCAGCAGACGGACGAGCGACATAAGGGGAAGGCCCAGCAGGGCTGTGTGATCTTCGCCGCGGGCAGAATGCAGTAGNACAATGCCGAGGGCTTCGGCCTTTAGGCTACCCGCGCAGTCGTAGGGCATTTCCGCTCGTAGGTATNGCTCGATCAGNGGATCGGAGAGCGTACGGAAGCGGATGTCGTAGGTCTCAACTACGGTTTGGGAGTAGTTGACCTTGGGCCGAAGTACCGTCAGTCCCGTATGGAACCGGACCCAGCGGCCGCTGACTGATCTGAGCTGAGTGATGGCGCGATCATGCGTTCCTGGTTTGCCAAGCTTACGTGAGTCGGCAGCTAGCACCTGGTCAGAGCCGATGAAGATCGCATCGGGCTCATCGGTAATCTGTGCGGCATCGCGGGCTTTCGCTGCGGCGAGTCGCGCGGCCATCGCGCCTGGCGGCTCCCCATCCTGCAGCGCTTCTGCGGTACTGGGCGCTATAACATTAAAGGGTATCCGTAGGCGCCCCAGCAGGGCCTGGCGGTATGTTGAGGTTGAGGCGAGGATAAGTTTTGGCACGCTACCTCCGGAAAGGGTCCTAGCCGCTAGATGCCCGTTTGAAAATCAACAACTTGGGTAGGGATTACGGGGCACAACGATGGCCCGTCGAGCTTTGACACCGGGGGGTCCGATCCCTATGATGCGCCCCCGATGACGCACGCCCTACAGCATACTCTGAACCCTCGTAAGCTCGCTCGTGTGCGTGCTTCTAGAGAGTTCATCGTCCCAACGAGTGCGTTTGAACGCTTGCACCAGGCGCTGACCGCCCCTGCAGAAGTACATATAGCCCTGCGGTTTGCGCCAACCCGGGAGCAGGGTGTCCGAGTGCGCGGTACGGCGAAAACCTTTGCCACACTCTGCTGTCAGATGTGCCTGGAAGACCTGTTACTAGAGGTCAGTACGGAGATTGATGTACTAATGCATGCAGATCTCGATGTGCTCGAAGCGCAACCACTTGCACAAGACACGCTCTATTATGTTGACGGGGAACTGCATGCCGCGGAACTCGTAGAGGATCAATTGCTGCTTGAACTGCCAATGGTCCCCCGCCATGAAGGCGACGACTGTGTGACCGCGTTGGAATACACGGCGCCAGCGCTGAGCGAAGAACGGCGCCCGCGCCCGTTTGCCGAGCTTCGCAATCTCAACCTTTCAGCCTGATATCATTTCGGTATATATCTCAATTACCATTACCACAGGATTTGAACTGCCATGGCGGTACAACAAAACAAGGTGACCCGTTCCAAGCGGGGTCGTCGCCGCAGCCACGATGGACTGAAACGCGCAACACTCTCTGAAGATCCGACCACTGGCGAAACTCATCGTCGTCACCACGTCACTGCGGATGGTTTTTATCGCGGCCGCAAGGTGGTTCACACCACGGACGACGACGAAGAGTAATTCGCATGGGTGCGGTATGACGCGGGCAATCGTCTGGCGTACGTGCATTTAGGCGCTTATGTCTCAATAGAGCAACCAGATACCAGGGGAGGGGGGCCATGGCTGCTACCGCATTTGTGTTTCCGGGACAGGGCTCGCAGGCCGTTGGCATGTTGGCGGATGTCGGTGATCAGGCCGTTNTACAGCAGGCCTACGCCGAGGCNAGCGNACGCCTGGGTTATGACCTGTGGGCGCTGACCCAACANGGGCCNGAGGAGCAACTCACGCAGACCGANTTCACGCAGCCTGCAATCCTCACCGCGAGCATTGCGCTATGGCGTCTCGCACGGGAAGGTGGTGCCGCTGACCCACAGGCGGTGGCAGGACACAGCCTTGGCGAATACTCGGCCCTCGTCGCAGCCGGCGTACTGACGCTGGGCGATGCCGCTTACATTGTGCAACAGCGCGGCCGGTTCATGCAGGCGGCNGTTCCAGTNGGCGTTGGGAGCATGGCGGCCATCCTTGGCCTCGAGGATGCGCAGATCGAGGGTATCTGTNAGGANGTCTCGACAGAGGCTGCAGTAGCCCAGCCAGCAAANTACAATGCTCCGGGACAACTCGTCATTGCGGGNCATGCAGCCGGNGTCGAGAAGGCAGTCGANGCCTGCAAGGCAGCGGGTGCCAAACGCGCCGCGCAGCTGGCGGTATCCGCGCCTTTCCACAGTTCGCTGATGGCCCCGGCTGCCCAGGATCTNAAGCNCGTNCTTNAATCCGTTGAATTCAGNGCTCCTCATTTCAAAGTTGTNCAGAACGTAGATGCGCAGTTCTGCGCTGATCCAGACACTATCCGGGCGAACCTTATCCGNCAGGTCGACAGCGCGGTACTGTGGTCGCAGATCGTCCGCTCGCTGNAANACGATGGCNTTGAACGGNTGGTGGAATGCGGGCCAGGNAAGGTGCTGACCGGCCTTAACCGNCGCATCGATCGNGAGATCGAGTCCTTGAACATTGGNGACGCNGGCTCGCTCGACGCCNCGCTCGCTGCAGACGGCATGCGCGCGTGAGGCTAGACGGCAAAACCGCTGTTGTTACCGGCGCTACCCGCGGCATTGGTCGGGCGATTGCCGGAGCACTTGCTGCCGAAGGTGCATTTGTCATAGGGACCGGGACTTCTGAAGCTGGTGCTAACGCGATCAATGGGGCATTGGGCGACAGTGGTACGGGCGCCGTACTCGACGTTTCTGACGACGCATCTGTAGCTGAGTTTGCTGAGGCAATTGCTGACTATGATGCGCCGCAGATTCTCGTCAACAACGCGGGTATCACACGCGATAATCTCGCTTTGCGGATGAAACCTGAGGAGTGGCGGGCAGTCATCGACACAAATCTGACCTCTGTCTACCGCATGCAAAGGCTNGTTCTGCGCGGGATGACACGTGCGCGTTGGGGCCGGATCATCAATGTTGTCTCTGTTGTCGGCAGCATGGGCAACCCGGGCCAAAGCAATTACTCTGCAGCCAAGGCTGGCGTCGCGGGCTATAGCCGTAGTCTCGCTGCCGAAATCGCCGGTCGAGGCATTACCGTCAATTGTATTGCACCTGGATTCATTGCAACCGACATGACTGACCACCTGGATGGTGGCGCGCGCGCGGAATTGCTAGCGCGTATCCCTGCCGGGCGCCTGGGCGCATCTGAGGATGTCGCAGGCATTGTTGCGTTTCTCGCAGGAGATGGTGCAGCTTACATCACGGGTGAGACGATCCATGTCAACGGCGGTATGTATATGGCTTGAGTCTCATGTACATCGACACTATTGCCTGAGTCACGGGCTTATTTGCAATGCCTCTCTCAGATTGGTCAGCATATAAAAANNATAAAAATCAATTATTTGGAATCATAATCTCTTNCAATTTGGAGAATGGTTGCGAGNNTGTNAATAGCTTGCCTGGGCNTTTGNCATTTCATTAAACTAGCGCAGTCCTGACTGCATCGATTGGAGTAAGCAAACAATGAGTACCACCGTAGAACGTGTCATGAAACTGGTGTGCGAACAACTCGGTGTTAAGGAAGAGGAGGTCACTCCTGAAGCTTCNTTCGTCGAGGATCTCGGCGCCGACTCTCTCGATACGGTCGAACTCGTGATGGCATTGGAAGAGGAATTCGAAACTGAGATTCCTGACGAAGAAGCCGAGAAGATCACGACCGTGAAAGAGGCAATCGACTACATCGAAGCCCACACCTGAAGTCGGACGTNCCCATTCGGGTCAGTCCGCCTGTAAACAGGCGGGTGCCATGGCCTGTACCGAGGCCCAGCGCGNATNTGCTCGCCAGGCGTTGCGTGCTGGGACCGCGCANCACNGGGNCNCGGGCAGCAATCTGGCACNNCCGGAGGNGCAGTCATGAGTGATCGTCGAGTGGTGGTCACNGGCATTGGCATGCTTACCCCGCTTGCGNCGACGGTGGANGAAAGTTGGCNCCTCATGCGTGANGGATGNAGTGGCATTGCGANAATCGAGTCCTTNGATGCGGGAGANTTCCCGGTNCGNATTGCNGGTGAGGTGCCGGCATTCGACATTNCTGAGTACCTGCCGCCTAAGGAAGCCCGTCGNATGGATGGTTTCATGCAGCACGGCCTGGTTGCCGGGATGCAGGCGGTTCATGACAGCGGCTTCGAGGTCACGGANGAGAATCGTCATCGGNTCGGCGTCGCGGTAGGCTCCGGAATCGGTGGCATTGTTACTATCGAGACCTGCCACGATGTGGTCAACACGCGCGGCCCGNNTCGCGTATCGCCGTTTTTCGTACCTTCCTGCATAATCAATATGGTCGCCGGACATTTGTCCATTATGTATGGTCTTCAGGGTCCAAACATCGCCATTACAACTGCGTGTACGACAGGCACCCACAACATTGGGTTTGCCGCGCGCATGATCAGCCATGGTGATGCCGAAATCATGCTGGCTGGCGGGGCAGAAAAGTCGACCGGTCCCACAACCATGGCCGGCTTCGCGGCAATGAAGGCACTCTCGACTCGCAACGACGATCCCCAGGCTGCCAGTCGTCCCTGGGATTTAGACCGTGATGGTTTTGTTTTGAGTGATGGTGCTGGCGTATTGGTGCTGGAAGAATTTGAACATGCGCGGGCCCGCGGTGCGAAAATCTACTGTGAGGTCAGTGGTTTTGGCATGAGTGCTGATGCAAGTCACATTACGTCTCCCGCTGAGGGTGGTACGGGCGCGGTCGCGTCCATGCGCAACGCACTCAATGATGCGGGCATCGACGCGGCTGATATTGACTACATCAACGCCCATGGCACCTCAACGCCTCTCGGAGATGTTGCTGAAACTAGGGCGATCAGGACGGTTATGGGTGCCGCGGCAGACGGCGTGGCGGTCAGTTCCACAAAGTCAATGATTGGCCACTTGCTGGGAGCCGCTGGAGCTGTTGAGGCAATAATCGCCGTGCTGGCAGTCCGGGATGGTGTCGCACCGCCCACCATCAACCTTGATCACCCGGGTGAAGGCTGCGATCTGGACTATGTGCCCCATACGGCTCGGGAGTTGGACATTCGCTATGCGCTGTCTAACTCGTTTGGCTTCGGTGGCACTAACGGCACGCTCATTTTCGGTCGGCTCTGAGTGCGTCGCGGGGTATTGCTNGCGGTAGGAGCTTGCCTTTGTGTCTTGCTGGCGNGNGCCGCNACAGCTCTTCATCTGCTGACCCGACCGGCTATTGCCCAGCAGTCGATCTGGATGGTTACCCCTGGTNCATCTNCTCGGGAGATTGTCCGTGCACTTGTNGATCAAGATAGGCTTGAGGTCCCTACGTGGNTGGCCCTAGCCTGGCTGCGGGCAACTGACTCCCNCGGTGCCCTGCAGGCGGGTGAATACCGNCTGGCGCGAGGCAGTAGTGCCGTTGCAGTTTTTGCCCAGATCCGACGCGGAGACGTCATTCAACACAGCATAACNTTTGCTGAAGGCCTTACAACCGGGCAATGGCTGCAACAGTTGGCGGAAGACGAGCGGCTCATTCGAACAGAGGACCTGAACTCTGACCTNGCAAGACTCCTTGGTACAAACGAACCCGTAGAGGGGCGGTTTTTCCCGGATACGTATCAGTTCATACATGGAACTGCGGACGTGGCCATACTCCGCCGAGCGTTCGCTCAGGGACGGGCGCAGCTAGAGCGGGAATGGGGCAAGCGCCAGCCAGATCTCCCTCTCGACAACCTGCGCCAGGCCCTGGTGCTCGCATCCATTGTGGAAAAGGAAACAGGACTTGGCGCTGATCGACCCCGTATTGCACAGGTTTTCATGAATCGTCTAAGGCAGGACATGCGCCTGCAGTCCGACCCCACGGTCATCTATGGCCTCCGTGAATTTGACGGTGACCTGCGGCGTAGCGACTTGCGCCGGGACGGCCCTTACAATACGTACATGCGCCACGGTCTGCCGCCTACTCCGATTTGTAACCCTGGACTCGCCGCGATTCGAGCAACCCTTCACCCGGAGCCTGGCGACTATCTGTACTTCGTCGCGCGGGGCGATGGGTCGAGTCAGTTTTCGAAGACACTGGTCGAGCACAACCGTGCCGTCCGCAGGTATCAGCTTGAGGCTGCACGATGACTGGTCGGTTCATAACCATCGAAGGTGTGGAGGGCGTTGGCAAGTCGACCTGCATTGCCACTATTGTGGCGCGTATCGAACGTGCGGGCTTACCCGTTTGTCAGACCCGCGAGCCCGGCGGCAGCCCTAATGCTGAACGGATTCGTGATCTGCTGCTGTCGCGGGATACAACACGGCTGCCACATCTTGCGGAACTCCTGCTCATGTTTGCCGCACGCGCCGACCATATCCGCAACACGATCTCGCCAGCGCTCGCGGCAGGGACATGGGTGGTCTCGGACCGCTTTACTGATTCGAGTTTTGCCTATCAGGGCGGTGGACGTGGTATGGACACAGGGATGATCGCGCAGCTTGAGCGCTGGACAGTTGCAGAAGTCAATGTGGATCGGACCTTTCTCCTGGATCTGCCTCCCGAAACCGGATTCGCGCGTATTTCAGGCCGTGAAACGGATCGCATCGAGGCAGAAGACGTAGCGTTCTTCGAGCGGACTCGCGCGGCGTTCCTAGACCGCGCAGCAGCCGACCCGAGCCGGTTTATTGTTGTGGATGCAGGGCAAACCGCGGAGGCCGTCAACACCGAACTACTGAGACATCTGGACGCACTGCTGGGAGATGTGGGATGACCTGGGCGTTACGAGTCTTGCCCTGGCATGAGGGGCCGATGGAGGACCTTGGCAACCGTTTCGACACGGAACGGCTGTCTCATGCATTGCTTATTGCGGGCAGGCGCTATACGGGCAAGTCCACATTTGCTCGCGCGCTTGCGGCGAGAGTGCTTTGTGATTCACCCGGCCTCGGTGCCTGTGGGCGCTGTTCTGAATGCCTGTTAATCGAGGCTCGCACACACCCGGACCTGATGGACATCGAGCCTGTCGAATCAAAGCAGATCAGGGTTGAGCAGATTCGGTCTTTGCTTCTCTGGATGCGCGGAACACCTCAGCGTGGTGGTTATCGTGTCGTGGTGTTGCGGCCTGCCCATGCTATGAATGCCACGTCGGCCAATGCGCTTCTCAAAGGACTGGAGGAGCCTGGCCGCGACTCGCTCCTGTTGTTGGTGACGGATCAGCCTGGGCGACTCCTGCCTACCGTACGTAGCCGTTGTCAGCGCGTCGAATTGCCCCTACCGGATGTTTCCGAAGGTCTGGCTTGGCTTCGCGACCAGCGAGGGGTTCAAGCGCAAGGTGAGGAGGACGAACTGCTANTACACATCAGCAATGGCAGTCCCGTTGAGGCGTTNGTGCGCGGTCAGGATGGCTTTATTAACCGGCGCGCTGAGGTTTATCAGTTGCTTCGTAACATCGCACATGGAGCTTCGACGCTTGACGTTGCTGCTCAGCTAGCGCGCATGGACGGATTGGAGGTTGTTGAGCTCTGGTCTGGCCTGTTGCTGGACATCGTACGCGCGGCCGCTGGTGCCGACGGTCATTGCCGGAATCGGGATCAGCGNGATCTGGTGCNTGCGCTCGCCGGGGCTGCTGAGCCCACTGAGCTTGCAGCCTTCGCGGATGAACTGAACGNAGCAAGTCAGGCATTGTCCGGTCCNTCGAACCCCAACCCTCAGTTACTCTTCGAACATCTGANTTATGCCTGGTCAAACCTCTGACGAAGCTATTGCNTTAGCGTGTAGGAGCGTTACTTCTGCCTTGTAACCGAGCATGACCGCTGGGCGACATCAATTGCTTACCAGGCTGCGCTCCGGTCTGGAGTCAGTTGGGTGGTTTAAACCGTACCCCTGGACTAGATCCGGCGAGCGTAGATTACGCGAGAAGGCGTTAAACAGACATGGGCAAANTTCTTGGACACTGCGCCAAAAGTACCGTTATGNTCATGTCCGTCTTGGACAAGCTGGTGCTGCACAACCTNTAAANGCTCTTTATCAAGAACGGTGGCCTGTTCATCGTGAATCGAACGGAATATANGCTGGGAGNTGACGTCTTTATTCTCCGGACCTTGNTGGGCGANGCAGAGAATATCTTCGTGGTGGGNAAGGTCATCTGGNTTGNCAAGAAAGACGTCCAACAGNCNCNGCCGCCTGGGAATGGTATCNAGTTCACAGGCCCGGACANCGTGGCGGAGGATAAGACTGAGACTTACACGGCAGGCAGCCTAAGTTCTGCATCCACCACCAACGCGATGTTGATTTCCACCANCTTNGCATCGGCATGGTCACTGTGAGCTTGGCCCGGTTATCCCTAGGTTGAGTTGTNGCGTCGTNCTCTAGTCAAAGCGTCTCGTGTTCAGCAAAGCGTCCTCGTGAAGAACCGCTCGATAACGCCATATCTGTGAATGTTTACTTGCCGTTCGGCCAGACTGTGTTTGCTGCCCGGATAGGTCATGATTTCAAATGGCAGATTCCTATCCTGGAGTGCCTTGAACAGCTTCGTTGAGTGTGTGAACAAGACATTGTCGTCTGCCATACCATGCATGATTAACAGTTCGCCCTGCAATTGCTCAAGGTTGTGGAGCACATTACTAGTGGCGTAGCCCTTCGCATTGGCAGTGGGGTCGCCCATGTAGCGCTCTGTGTAGTGGGTATCGTAAAGCTGCCAATCAGACACCGGCGCAACGGCCACGCCCCCGCGAAACAGACCGGGTGCAGCGGTCATCAGTCGCAGCGTCATGTAGCCTCCGTAGCTGTGGCCAAAAATACCTACTCGCGCCGGATCAATTCCGGGTTGCGCTTTTAACCAGTTGGTTCCCAGTATCTGATCACGGACCTCGGCGCCTCCGAGTTCGAGGTGAATAGGAGCTTCGAAAGCGTTCCCCCGGTTGCTGCTGCCGCGATTATCCAGCTGAAACAGGGCGAACCCCTGCTGCAGGAAGTACCGGTACCAGGCCGGCTGCCAAGACCGCGTCACGCGTTGCACACCCGGGCCTCCATACACGATGACGATNGTAGGAAGTCTCACGTCGGGATCTATGCCGCCGGGGCGCATCAGCCGATAATGCANTGTCTGGCCATCTTCAGCATGGAGTTCGCCGAACATAATGTCTGGAGTCAGGTGTNGGAACTCGGCCAACGGATGTGACGCTGCGCTAGGTTCATTTACGTACAGCCTTGCAGTCAGGCTCCCATTGCTGGTTAGCAGATCAACCTGGGGTGGTGAATCCGGGCTGGACCAAGTATCAATCATTCCAACACCTGGTTTTACGATCACNTCATGCCAGGCGCCAAGGCTGGTGCATCGCTCAAGAGCGCCCGAATCGAGTTTCAGCCTATAAATATGCTGCTCCAGCGGGCCTTCCCGAAGTGCCGTAATCCAACAAGTCCCTTCGCCTTCNTCTACTGCGCAGATNCGGGTCACGCTCCAGTCACCCTGGGTCAGCTGCTTCNTGCTGCCGTCTGCCGCGCACANGTAAACATGCGGGTAACCATCACGGGCAGATACCCAGAGGAAGCGGCCGTCTCCCAGAAACTTGAGGTTGTCATGTAGGTTGATCCAGGTTGGCGAGGATTCCTCGAGCAGCATNCGGTTCCGCCCCGAAGCCAGGTCGAACTTGTGCAGGCACAGCGAGCGCTGATCCCGACTTTGTACCTGCACGACCACCGCACTGCTGTCCGGCAGCCAGTTCAGACGNGCGAGATACTGCTCCGAGTTGCCTGCAAACGGGAGCTCCCGCAACGCGCCGCTTGCGACGTCGATGATTTGCACTGTGACATTGGCATTGGGTTTCCCGGCAAACGGGTAGCGNTGTTCGAAGACGTTGAAGTCGTCGGCATCAATCTCGTATCTCATCGATGTCTGGACCGGTGACTCATCTACGGAAAAACACGCTATATGCTGGCTGTTCGGGCTCCACCAATATCCATCAAATCGATGCATTTCCTCTTGTGCGATGAATTCCGGGACACCTGCTGACACATTGTCACCGCCGTGGTTTGTAAGCGGGCGGGACTCGTTGCTCGCCACATCCAGCAACCACAGGTTCTGATTGCGCGCAAACGCTAGGTGCGTGCCGTCCGGCGAAAAGCTGACGTGGGTCTCGTGGGTCTCTGGCTGGGTCAGCTGACGGACTGAGCCGCCGTCCACTTGGAANAGGTAAAGGTTGCCCTGCAGTGGAAAGAGCAGCGACTTGCTGTNGGGACTCCAGAAATAGTCAGTGATGCCCCCCTGGGAGATTCGGCGACGCTCGCGCATCGCTTTCTCCGCNTCTGACAGGATTCTGGCGNCGTCGATGAGGTCGGTGGCGGCAACGAGGCGACTAACGTTTCCCGTTGCGAGATCGTGCAGCCATAGATCAAGAGTCTGGTGCGCTTCGCTGTTTGCTTTCAAGAAAGTCACTGAGCTCCCGTCAGGAGCGAAACACACCGACTGCGGCGGCGCACCGGCCAGATCAGGGGCAGAAAAGACCCGTTCGAGGGTAAGCGTTGGTCTGCTATTCATAGTGGTAGGTATGGGCGGGTAAGATTTTCTGTAGCACCGTCGACAATCGCGATGTTGTCTTCGATGCGGATTCCGCCCCAGGGAATCAGTAACTCAATAAGTTCCCAGTTGATGGCAGTGCTTTGCGGGCCGGCGCGGAGTTCTCGTAGCAGTGATGGGATGAAGTACAGGCCTGGCTCGATCGTAAATGCCATACCCTCGTCAATGCGACGGGTCAGGCGCAAAGCCGGATGGCCATTGGGAGGCGGGCGCATCCTTCCCCTGACATCGGTTTGCTGGCCCGACACATCGTGGGTCTGTGCTCCTAGCAGGTGCCCGAGCCCGTGGGGCATGAACGTGAAGGTCAGGCCAGTCTCAACCGCTTCGTCAGGGTTGACAGTGATGACGCCAGCGTCGCGTAAAACCCGACCCAGCCGATGCTGCATTGACAGATGCAGGTCAGTGTAGGACAACCTGGGTTCAATCTCATCGATGATTCCCTGCTGCTCGACTTTCATGGCCTCGATGAGCTCGGCAAATGGCCCCTCAGTGCGCGCATAGGTGCGGGTGACGTCAGCGGCATAACCCTGGCACGTGGCGCCAGCGTCAATCAGCAGTGTCCGCTGCTCGTTTAAGGGCAGCCGCGCAACGTCATAGTGCTGGTAATGCAGTACGGCCGCGTGTTCGTTTAGCGCGACGATAGAGCCGTAGGGCGTCTCTTGCTCCCTGTGCACGGTGGCCGCCAAGTAAGCAGCCTGAATCTCGAATTCGGAGCGNCCNGCCTCGAAGGCGCTGCGTGCTGCGGCATGACCCTCGGCCGCCACCCGATTGNCTTCCCGCATACANGCTAACTCGTAGCGNGTCTTNTATGCCCNTTCAAAGTGTAATGCGTCCAGCAGATCCTTCCGATTGTGTGCGCTGATGCCCCATGCGCTCGCAGCAGCCGTGTGTTCACCGATGTAGACAAGTCNCTTTGCGTNGCCGAGCATATTGGAAACACCATCANTCGAAGCTATTACCTCGATGTCAAACTCGTTGGTCCAGAAGCCGCNCGGCGCCTCGGGCGGCTGGTACCAGTAATCATCCGGTTGATGGAACAGCAGTCGCGGCCGTTCTCCTGGCCGGATCACCAACAGGCAATCCTCCGAATGTGGGCCNGGTACCCAGTTTTTGTAATGCGGATTTGGGATGAACGGGTAGTGTCTGTCGTCTAGNAACGCCACGCGCCCNGAACCAGAGTGAATCACGACGCCGTCAGCGATGCCGTCCAGGGCCTGTGCGTAGCGNCTNGCCAANGTAGCGATGTGCTCGACGTAGTGCGCNTCAATTTGAGTTGAGCTCATGCNGACCTCATGCNNAAGGATGTAAGGCGGGCCTGCNTGCTGCTCANTACATGCGGCGGGCACCGCGAGGCCGGATNTTAAACCGCTTGTCGTGCCANCGGAAANACGCTGGNGCTGNGAGGATGGCTCGNTCNAAAGCTGNGTTGATACCGTGCAGGATCCCACGGGCATCGGTGGGTAGATCCAGTACTTCGATTCTGGGTTGCCAGCTGTCCTCGGCTGGTATGGCCGATGCCAGCAGTACCCTGCAACCACTGTTGGCTGCGAGGGCAGCGATCCTCGTTGGCATCAGCGCGGGCTCACCGAAAAAGTCAACAAACACGCCATCTGCCAGCCGCGGCTGCTGCTCGGGACAGATCTGCACGCACTCGCCGGCCCGTAGCCGTGCCTTGGCCGTATCGAAGCCATCCTCGGTGTAGGGCAGGAGCCTAATGCCCCATGCGGCCCGGCGCTCCCGCAGCAATGCGTCAATAGTAGGGCGAGGAAACGGCTGATAGATCTCGCTGGATGTGAGTGCTTGGCTGGCGGCCCTGACCAGCAGTTCGCGATGGCCCAGCCGAGGCGTGAGTAGCAGGGTGCCACGCCCCTCTTCGTTGCGGATTGCGTTGGCTATGACCGTGCCGATGTCTGCACGCAGTTCAAGCTCCGGACACGCCCAGATCTTCACAGTCGAGGCGACGTTTGAGGTGGTGTGCAGCCAGCTCCTGAGAGCAACGTCTTGCGCCGCCTCGTCTCCTAGGCAGAGCCTCGTATTGATGAGACTCTGCCGCCGGAAGCTCGTCCTGGTTATCCACATCGCCCACCC
>PAWP01000057.1 GCA_002714125.1 Gammaproteobacteria bacterium | reverse complement strand
CAGTTCTCTACGGTTCTCCGTAAGGTTCCGGGCCTGCTTCCAACCGTATAGTGCATTGATTACGATTGCCCAGTGATCCACTTTGCGAGACCCGCTGATGAAGCGTCTGCTCCCGTGCCTGCTGATTGCAACGCTCGCTGCTTGCCAGTCTTTTGCGCCTCCCACCGGTGAGCGGATTGTTGGTTCCTGGAGGACAGAAGTGGGGGGGCTCGCGCTCGTCTCTACATTCACGGACGAAGGTGTCACCCTCGCTGGCGGAACTCTGGTCAGGTACAGCGTCGATGGTGACACCCTTCGATTTCAGACCTCGGGTTCGCACGCCTTCGAGGTAGATTTNNCAGATCACAATACGATGGTGCTGACGGATCAGGTTACGCTAACCGAGCAGGTCTACNAGCGGGTGCTNGACTGAAGCCACTCNGGCAAGACNGAACAGCTTGGAATTTTGACGGCCCACTGTATGGATGTCATGCTGTATATCGATACAGTATGACGATGGTTGTTGTTTATCGCTGGCCGCCGACTGATTTTGCGCGGGTGCATGAGAGCCGGAGCCTGCTTTAGGCCTGAAGTGGCTGGCAAATCGATTGATGGACTTCGCGCTGCTGATGAGCAGCAAACAGGACTCCGGCGAGCTCTCAGCTGCAGCTGCCATTTACGAGCTAGCCCGGATCCGCATGCTTAAACTNACCAACGGATATCATCTGAGGAACTTTGAGTTCCTCCTGCGTTTTGTTACCGCCGAGTACGGAGATCTGCTGAATGCGGCAGAGACCGNCTTTGCTGAGCGCTTCGCGGCTTTGTCTATGCCTGCCAGGAGCCTCTGGGTGAGGATGGCCATGCGGCGTGGTCCCTGGTTCCGCGCAGATCGACTACTGTACNNGGATGTGCCGGANACTGAAGCTGCGTTGCTTGAACTTTGTCTNGCTGGCTTTGCGTGNCATGCCNGNACCGCTGCGCCNGTCGAACTGCTTGAGCAGTTCTCCCGTCATGAATTGGAGCACGGACGGTTACATTTACCCCGGACGCGAACCAAGGCTGACCTGGTACAGACGTTGGTCGAGGCTGGCCTTACGCCCGCGAGGTTGGGACTGACAACACCACTTGTCCGCTGTCTCGAGATGGATCATCTGCAGGTATTGCGCTTGCTTTTTTTTGGCAACCTGCGCCAGGATTTGACGGACTTTGTGCTTAGCGAACTTGGCATCATGCGCTACGAGCCTTATGCGCTGACTGGGCGTGGTCACTTCGAGTCGCGCTTGGTGGTCGAAGAGCTGCTCGCGGTGGAAGTCTGGGCTCTACGCGTCGACAAACTCCTCGAGTGTGCTGATCCGCTGGAGCTTGCTGAAATGGGCGAAGAGCTTGGAGCATGGTCGTGCGGCGCGCAGGCGCGGCGGCGGCGGGATGACCTGATGCTCCGGATTGCCCGCGACCTTGAGCGCCTTGCGGCGCCTGAAGCTGCCCTGCGGCTGTATTGCCGCACTGAACGCGCTTCNGCACGTGAGCGTCGTACGCGCCTGCTGTACGCACTTGGGCGGCGGGCAGAGGTGGTGCGGGAATGCCAGGCAATGCTGGACGCTCCCGTGAACGAGGCGGAGGCGCTGTTTGCCGCACGTTTCAGTACACGGGTGTTGCGTGGCGCCACCTCGGATCTTTTTGAGGCGGCTCTGCTGCGTTGTGCCGAGCCATTGGTACGTCGCCACAGGCGTAAATATGATCAGCGGCAACTGCGCCTGCACAAAACCCACGAGCGTGTGGAGGAGCGCGTCCGGGTCTGGTACGAGACTCAGGGGAACCGTGCTTTTTTTGTTGAGAATGCGCTGTTTCCCAGTTTGTTTGGGCTGGCGTTCTGGGACATCGTCTTTTCTGAATTGCCGGGGGTCTTTTTTCACCCGTTCCAGCTCGGACCTGCAGACCTATTCACCACTGAATTTAGAGGCCAACGCGCGGATCCGATTGCTGAGCGTCTCGCCGAACTGAGGCGTGACAATACCTGGCGCGAACGGGTGCTATTTCACTACGAAACACGAGTCGGTATCGCGTGCCCATTTGTAGACTGGCGCACCCTTACTCCCGAGCTGTTGCGGCTCGCTCTGGAGCGTATCCCGGGTGTCCAGGTGGCCCAGGTATGTGAGCGTATCCTTGATGATCCAGCCGCAAACCGCAGTGGGTTCCCTGATCTCGTTGTATTTCCAGAGGCGTCGGGCTATCGGCTGGTTGAAGTCAAGGGCCCCGGCGACGCCCTGCAGAACAATCAGAAACGCTGGCTGCAGGCATTTTTGGACTGGGAGATCCCCGCGAGTGTGGTGGATGTGTCGTGGCAGAAGTGAAGGCACGTCTCTCAGTCAAGTCGCTAGTCGAACAGACGCTGATGAGTGGGAGTATTGACGACCGCTGGTCGGGTCGCAGTACGGCGCTTGAGGGTGTCCGTGGCCATCAGTTTCTGCAGGGCTGTCGAGGTGCCGGCTATGAGGCAGAAAAGGTGGTTGAGGGATGTAGCACATTTTGCGTCGATGATCAGGGTGTGCGTGAAATTGACGCCGCTGGCGTGGAAACTAATTCCGCGGTCGATCAGGCCGTAGCGGGTCACCCAGGGGAGTTGGTCTCGATACATCTGAAAGGCCGGATCGATGGAGTGTATCTGCAGGCGGCACCTCTTGCGCTCGAAGAAATCAAGACATTGCGTGGCGACCCGGCTCTGCTTCCGGAGTCACACCTGAAATTGCATTGGGGACAGCTCCGCATCTACGCGCACCTGATGTTACAGGAGTTGCCCGATGACCTAGTGAACCTTCGGATGTGTTACTTCGACCTAGACATGCACAAGGAGCACGTCTTTGAGGTTGAGTCGAGCAGGGCTGAGTTGAGAGACTTCTTTATCAATACGGTGGGTCGCTATTGCCGTACGCTGACGCGCATGGCGCAATGGTGGACGCTGCGTGATGGGACTCTCGATGCTCCTTTCCCGCACGGTACGTTCCGTCGCGGGCAACGCGCATTGGCGGCTGCCGCCTGGCGAACCGCTCGGGATGGAGGCGAGGTGGTGCTGCAGGCACCCACCGGGATTGGTAAAACCATGGGTGTCCTGTACCCCGCGGTACGGGCGCTCCGAAGTGGAGGGCGAGAGAAAGTGTTTTTTCTGACCGCCAAAACAGTGGGGCGCAAAGTGGCGGAGCAGGCGTTGACCGACATGATGACTGTGGGAATGCGTTTGCGCTCGGTCACCATTATGGCAAAAGAGAAGGTTTGCCTGACCGGCACGGCCTGCGATCCCGAGATCTGCCAGTACGCCAACGGGTATTTTGACAGGCGAGATAAGGCCCTAGATGCTGCCTTTGAGAATGATCAGCTTGGCCCAAACGCTATCGAATTGATAGCAAGAGAGCATACAGTGTGCCCATTCGAGCTGGCATTGGATGCCGCACGACGGGCGGATGTTGTTGTCTGCGACTACAACTACGTGTTCGATCCGGTTGTACGCCTGAGGCGCTTTTTCGATGCGGATGAAGCGAGGCCATTTGTCTTTGTCATAGACGAGGTGCACAACCTTGTGGATCGAGGCCGCGACATGTTCTCTGCCAGATTGCAGAAGTCAGCGTTCCTTGATGCTCGCAGGCAAGTTGGAGGCCAGACCCCTGCAGGCAAGCTGTTTATGCGCGCTAATCGCTGTTTGCTCGACCTTCGTCAACGCAAACTTTCTGAGCCTGGTATCAGTGTTACAACTTCGAACGATGTACCTCAGACTTTGGTGAAGCATCTGAAGATCTTTATGGCGGATGCCGAATTAATGCTTCGAGAAGGACTGGATTCCGACGCGCAAGGAGTGCTGCTGTCGGTCTATTTTGAAGTCGCGCGATACGTACGAACTGCGGATACGTTTACGCCGTCGAGCCACGTCAGCATTATCGAGGCAGTCGGGAATGATCTGCGCCTACACCTTTTTTGCGTTGATCCGGCACCGGGCCTGCGCGAAGGGCTTGGAAGAGCAGAAGCAAGGGTATTGTTTTCGGCGACTTTGTTCCCTCAAGCCTATTATGCGCGCCTGCTGGGGGTGCAAGAGGAGGCNCCCTGGTANGCACTACCTTCNCCCTTCGAGTCAGCAAACCTGGGCGCATTTGTGGTGCCNGTANAGACCACGTACCACGCCCGAGAGCGGACCGCTGCGCAGATTGCGNCTATGGTTGCTGACTTTGTNAGTGCNCGCCGTGGCAACTACCTGATCTTCTTTCCCTCGTATGCATACATGACATTGGTGGCTGATCACTATCAGTCCGCACACGGTGAATCGCTAGTCGTTCAGGAGCGGCAAATGGATGAGTCCGCCCGTGAAGCGTGGCTTGCGCATTTTCGTCCGGGAGCCTGCGTGACCGGATTTGCCCTCATGGGCGGGATCTTTGGTGAGGGCATTGATCTGGCNGGCGATCGGTTGATTGGCGTGATGGTAATTGGCGTAGGTCTACCGAAACCCGATACAGAGCGAAATCTGATCCAGGATCACTTTGGTGAAGCGGGTAGGGAGTTTGCTTTTGCCTATCCGGGCATGCAACGTGTGCTGCAGACGGCTGGCCGCCTGATTCGGTCCGAACATGACCGGGGCGTGCTATGCCTGGTCGACGCGAGGTTNGCCAAGCCCTTCTACCGTAGCCTCATGCCCAAGTCCTGGCACCCGCGCCAGGTGCATCCGAATGAACTTGGNTTGGCAGTGCAAGAATTCTGGAGCGGGGTTGGCNTGNGCGTTTNGCCAGNGCCGNGCGAACAANGTATTGAAAGCGTNGGTGTCCGCTACACAAGCGANAGGTAGGTTATGAACTTGATCAACACCGAACAGTGTNTGGACGATNTTCATGTCATATTTCNCTGCGGTTGTGAACTCGGCGAGGTTCTTGAAGAACTCCTCATCTCGGGAAACCGACACCACTTTTTGGCGGGGGCACTGCGGTTCGGATTCGGTCGGGTTCGAGTCGCTCATTGTGTGGGGAAGGAGAAGCCGATCGACCCGAGATAACTCGGCATCGGCACACTCCGCCCCGGTCTGCAGAAAGATGCAGCCCTGCGACCATGACAACTGAGGAAGTACAAAGCATGTGGTGATACCCGTCTCAGTACGCTGTATGGCCCTCGNAGCAATGTGTAGGGCAGTCAATCCGCAGGCCGGGACGACGCCAGCACATGCTGCCCTTCCTAGAGNGCAAGGCCTAGGTTGGCATTTCAGAAATGTTGGCTNNTCTCCGCAGGNANAAGCAGTAGGGCCGNGNCGTCCATGGGTTGATNTGGCAGGTCCGTCGCTGCTACAGGAATTGGGCAAGGAGATCAGACAGCCATTGGAAAAACCAAACCGAACGANTGTTNTCAGGTGATGANTAGCANTCCATNACTCGGGGCGAATATGAACTGCNCACCTCAATTTGACTGCGCTTTTATTGCTTTGGCNNTCAAAGCCGGCNGATCTAGTAAAGAGGGCCGATCGCAGGAATTAATGTGATNATNATNAATGCGAGGTCATATCAGGGNGTCTGGCGATTTCAAACGCACTNGGAAATACGCGTTTNTNAGGGTTTCGCCTCCGCCTGGGCTTCGCGTTCGATGGAGAATTNGGGACGCTGGCGTTACTGTGTGTTTGGCTATTGATCGTGAGCTACTTANGGGTTGTCNNGGCCGGGNGTCACTCAGATTTTCCCGACTGGCTGATGTATAAGTTGGCGCCGCGCAATTGAACGAGGCCTGAAACTTGACCAATACACGTAAGGTGGTGGTCATCCCTGGNGATGACGCCGCGCCTGAAGCCATGACACCAGTGGTGGACCTTGTCAGTAAGCTGGTGCCGGAGCTTGACTGGCAGTATCCCCTGGTGGGCGAAGAGGCGCTCGAGGCCACTGGGAACATCCTGCCCGTCGAGACCAAAGCGACGATCGATGCCAGCGAGACTACGCTGTTCGGATCGACGAGCGGTAAGAGTGGCGCTGCGCTGTTCTACCTGCGATGGGGCAAAGAGACATATGCGAACGTGCGACCAACGCGCTGGTTGCCTGGTTATAAGAGTGCGCTGGCGGATCCGACGGGTGTCGACTTCATCATCGTGCGTGAGAACCTTGAAGATCTCTATCTTGGCATTGAGGGCGATGTTCCGGAGCTTGATCAGCTACAGCTGATTTCCCGTACGTCGCGCCGGCCTCTTGCAGATTTTGATGACGGCCGGTTTGCTCTGAAGGTGATTACCGAGCTTGGTTCACGGCGTGTAATTACCAAGGCGTTTGAACTCGCCCGTGGCAGGCGCCGCAAGCTCACTGCGACCAGCAAATACAATATGCTCTCTCATTCTGACGGATTGTTTCGGGACGTGGCGATCGATGTCGCGCGGGACTACCCGGATGTCGAGTTCGAGACGTTTATCGTCGATGACTTCGCCCATAGGTTGTGCAAGAGACCGCAGGATTTTGACGTGGTGGTGATGCCGAACCTATACGGTGACATTCTGTCTGATGCGGCGGCAGGGCTAGTGGGAGGGCTGGGCATGGCGGCCAGCGGATGTTTTGGAGATGACTACGCCTATTTTGAGTCCGCCCATGGCACTGCGCCAGACATCGCCGGGCAAAACATCATCAATCCGACGGCAACGCTGTTGTCTGCGTGCATGATGCTCGAGTACCTGAATTTGGGCGCACCCGCCCGACGCATACAGGATGCAATTGCGGCGGTGTACGCGGACGGTAGTACTTTGACACCAGATCAGGGGGGTGAGTCGACGACTACGGCGTTGTGTGAGGCGATTCTCGCGCACTGCTAGGCCAGAGTCCGACTGCACTGCGTATTGAGGAGAAAATATTGAAGATTGGCATCGTATTTCCGCACAATGAGATCGGTACAGATCCTGGTGCTATCAACGCGTGGGCGCAGGGGGCTGAGGCCGCAGGTTTCGATCACGCGCTTATTTACGATCACGTCCTGGGTGCCGATCCGGATCGGCCCGGGGGATTCGTGGGGCCGTATGACAAGGACGTTGCATTTCGCGAGCCGTTTACAACGTTTGCCTTTATGGCGGCTGTCACCCAGAAAATCGAGTTCGTGACCACGGTGCTGGTGCTGCCCCAGCGCCAGACTGGCCTTGTTGCAAAGCAGGCTGCAGAGGTTGCACTGTTGTCCAATAATCGCCTACGCATGGGGGTTGGCACGGGTTGGAACGAGGTCGAGTACGAAGCATTGGGTGAGTCCTTCAGTAACCGCGGCCGCCGGCAGGCGGAGCAGGTGGAACTGTTGCGCGAGCTTTGGACATCCGAATCGCTGGTCTTCAGTGGGCGCTACCATACTGTGGATAAGGCTTCGATAAACCCACGCCCGACCCGTCCTGTGCCGGTGTGGTTCGGAGGCGCAGCCCCTGCGCTGCTAAAGCGGTGTGCCCGGCTTGGCGATGGCTGGATGCCGGTGATGGGGCCAACACCGGAGGCAGCCGAATGCCTGGCAANTATNATGTCCACGCGTGCTGAGTTGGGTGTGGCGAGTGAATTNGGGGTGCAGGCGCAGGCGCAGTACGGGGGGGGAACGCCTGANCGCTGGCTTCGCCATGCGACCAAATGGCGCGACATTGGCGCAACCCACATTGCGGTTGCAACACACAACGCTGGAGCAACCGACGTCGCAGGGCATCTGGCCCGGGCCTCCGAATATCGTGAGGCGCTCGCTGGGCTCTGATCGNGCCCTTAGGTGAAGCGGTCTGGCCTAAAGTGCAGAGCTGCCCTTGCTTGCCTTCGGCGTTGGGTATCAGAAGCGCACCTCGCAGGTCAGGCACTGGGCGAAGAGTGAAGCGGAGCCTGCCGTTGCTGCGAGCTGTGCCAGCGCCCCCGCTTCCTGCATCATGAGCCGCATGCTCGCGCCCTGATAAGGCCGTTCTCCAGGACTGGTGGCGTCCACTGCACTGAAGCCCAGCTCCAGGCTGATCCTAGATAATTCCCGCAAGAGCACCTCGCTTGGAGAGAGTTCCCCTTCCAGGTGGCTGACCGTGTAGTCATCAACGCCTGCCAATTGTGCTGCCGACTCAACTGCATCGGACAAGCCACCGAGCGCATCGACCAGGCCTACTTCCAACGCGCCCCTCCCGGTGAACACGCGGCCCTGAGCTAGCGCCTCCACGGCGTCAGGTTCAAGCTTGCGCCCTTGTAGGACAAGGTTGGTGAANCGCGCATAGGTGTGGGCAACGCTCGCCTCAAGCGTCTGCTTGATGATCGGGTTGAGGCNTCGGAGCGGGTCGAGGCTGCCNGCNAGNGGCATTGTACCTATGCCGTCGGAATGTACGCCGACGGTTGCTAGGCTAGCTTCAAAGGTGGGGACGGTGATGAATGTGCCGATGGATCCGGTAATCGTAGTTGGCGCTGCAAAGATCCGGTTGGCTGTGCTGGCGATCCAGTAACCACCGGATGCGGCGGTCCCTGCCATGGAAACGACAACGGGTTTGCCGGCGTCCTGCACTGAAACCAGGCCAACCCGAATTTCTTCGGAGGCGGCTGCGCTGCCGCCTGGGCTGTCGACGCGCACAACCAGCGCTTTGATTGCTGTATTCCTGCGGGCTTCCTCGAGCAGAGGCAGGACACTGCGGGATCCGATCGCGCCCGGCGGTTGTTTACCGTCAAGTACAGCTCCCTTCATCGTAACGATCGCTATCGCGCTCGTACCGGGTCCGGAAGCTATTGGCAGGGGAGGTCGGCTGGCCGCGAGGTATGGACCCATGCGAATGCTGTTGTTAGCCCCAGGTTCGCCGCCCAACTCAGTTGTCAGCCGTTCGCGCCACTCGGCAGGTGTCAGTACGGCATCCACTAGTTCGGCATCAATCGCCACTTGGTTTGGCGTGGCCACGTCCCTGAGACGGTCAGCGTACTCGTTGCTGTAGCGTATCAGGCTGTCTGGCTCCACGCCTCGACGAGCAGCAACGCGGGAGAGGTACTCATTCCAGAGTACGCTCAGCCATTGCCTCGTTTCCTCGCGAGTCGCGTCGGACATTGAGTCACGCAAGTAGGGTTCAACCGCGCTCTTGTACAGACCTGCGCGGAACACGTGAACCTGGACTCTGAGTTTTTCGAGCGCCGAACGGTAAAACATGGGAAAGACGCCCATGCCTGAGAGAAATACAGGGCCAAGGGGATTGAGTCCCCGCGCATCGATGAGTACTTCATTCGCGTGCACGGCGAGCAAATACTGCGCCTGGGAATAGGATGACTCCCATACATAGACTGGTTTGCCCGCCTCCCGCACGCCGTCTATGGCGTCCCCTATGTCAAGCAGCGAGGTGATGGAGCCGCCTTGGAGTTCGTCAAGGTCGAGGATTACGTGGGAGATACGATCGTCCCCGGTGGCCCGCTGGAGAGCCTCAATGACATCTCGGGTTCGGGTTTCGCTCCCACCAGCGGTGCCAATCACCTCGGCCAACGGATCAGACAGCTGCCGTTCTTCAACAAGCACACCGACCGGATCTAGTACGAGCGCGGCACGTTCAGGTACCTCGACGCGATCCCCCATGGTCAAGGCGATAACAATGAGCGCGAGCACTGCAAGGAACAGGATGTTGCCCAGCGCGTTTTTAGTGACTGTGATGGCATTCCAGATACGGATCATGTCGAGTTGCCGTCGCTGGCTGATAGTGGCATGGATGACTCCCGTGATGATTGATGGATCGTAGCACGCGACCCGGGGCGCCTCGTCAACCGCTCGAGTTCGTCGACATGGAGACAATTCGAGGTAGAGAATGGGGCCAAATCCTTGGTAGGTGTACGTTGCCTATAGCCAAGCACCTACATGCCTCCAGCGGCCCCACCGCGTGCTCCTGGGTCCGAGTCTTCGACTACAGCGCAACGCGTAGGCGGTACGCCAAGTCGGCTGGCAGCGTATAGAAAGAGGTCCGGGGTCGGCTTGCCATGGACATCATCGTCAGCGGAGTAAATGACTTCGTAGTNGTGTCTGATGCCGGTGATGGACAGCGGGTGCCGGATCTTGGTGTGGCTACCGCTTGAGGTAAGACAGCGNGGTAGCGCCAGTCCATGGAGTAGGCGGTCGACGCCTTCGACTATCACTTGCTCAGCGTCAAAGGCCTGTTCTGGCCTCAAGGCAAGATCGGCACAATTCTCCGAGGCAACCTTGTCATCAAGCAGGTCTTCCACCATGCTCGTACAATCGACATCGAATGTCCCATAAATCACTCGTTGGTTTCGCGCGCCGACAGGTTCACGCCAAGATCGGCCAGGCTGGCATGAAACCGGCGGTTGGCGATGGGCTCGCTGTCGACCAGCACGCCGTCTCGGTCGAAGATGGCGGCGTCAATCTTATTGTTAAGTTCCATCTGTTGGCAGCAATCTCGTTGTTCAGCTACATCTGATGATGTTACGGTTGCAGCCCTGCCGATGCCCGGACAAGAGAGGCCTTGTGAGCTCCATTTATAGCCAGGATCTGGACCGGAACGAGGCGAATTATGCCTCACTGTCTCCATTGTCATATCTGCGTCGGTCTGCCCTGCTGTACGCAAATGAGCCGTCTGTGGTGCATGGCGCTGAACGCTATACCTGGGCCCAGACGTATTCTCGGTGCCGTGCTTTTGCCGCAGCGCTGAACGAGCTTGGGGTAGAGCGCGGGGATACCGTGGCTGCCATGCTGCCGAATATTCCCGCCATGTTTGAACTACATTTTGCGGTTGCGATGATCGGCGGGGTGTTGAACGCCATCAATACCCGTCTAGATGCGAAGACNGTTGCTTTCATTCTCGACCATGCAGAAGCCCGGGTGGTGATTTCGGAGGCCGANTTTGCNGGGGTCATGCGTGAGGCACTGGCGCAGACCAAGGGTCACCCCNTGGTGATCGATGTGATTGATGCTGCATATGGTTTGGACGATCGCATTGGTGAACTGGTTTATGACGAGCTTGTCGAGGGTGGTGACTCTGAGTTTGCCTGGCGGCTNCCNGTCGATGAGTGGGATGCCATTTCNCTGAACTACACCTCTGGTACAACNGGGAACCCGAAGGGCGTGGTNTATCACCACCGCGGCGCGTATCTGAATGCAGCGAATAACGCACTNACGTGGGGTATGGGTCTACACCCACGGTATCTGTGGACNCTGCCAATGTTCCATTGCAATGGCTGGTGTTTCCCCTGGACGCTTGCGGCAACGGCGGGTACGTCAGTCTGTTTGCGTGCCGTTCGCGAGGAAGCCATTTACGATGCTTTCCGCGAGGAAGGCGTCACCCACTTCTGCGGCGCCCCGGTGGTTCTAAATACACTGATCAATGCTCCGGAGAACACGAAGTCGGGGGTTCCACAGGGGATCAAGGTCATGACAGCGGGCGCGGCACCTCCCGCAGCGGTGATCCAGGGTATGGAAGCCATGGGCTTCGAGGTAACTCAGGTTTACGGACTGACGGAAACCTATGGGCCAATGGTCGTGTCCGCATGGCGCAACGAATGGGATGGTGAATCGGCGGCTGAGCGAGCGAGGCTCAAGGCCCGTCAGGGCATTGCCTCAGTGTTTGCTGAAGACCTNATGGTTGCNGACCCTNTGACGCTCGAACCCGTGCCTGCTGACGGGAAGACCCAAGGCGAGGTATTCATGCGCGGTAACATTGTCATGAAGGGTTACCTCAAGAACTCTGGCGCGAGCAGCGAAGCGTTTGCGGGCGGTTGGTTTCATTCCGGGGACATCGCCGTGCTGCATTCGGACCAGTACATCCAGATAAAAGACCGCTCAAAGGACATNATCATTAGCGGCGGCGAGAACATCTCGAGCATCGAAATTGAGGATGTTCTATTTGCCCATCCAGCGATCCTTGAAGCGGCTGTCGTGGCAAAATCTGACGAGAAATGGGGTGAAACACCGTGTGCCTTTGTCACCGTCAAAGATGGCATGGAACTCACGGCCGATGNCGTNATCCAGTACTGCCGCGAGGAACTCGCTCGTTTCAAGGTGCCGAAGACCGTGATTTTTGGACCACTGACAAANACCTCCACNGGCAAGGTNCAGAAGTACCTGTTGCGGGAGCGTGCCAAAGCGGAGTCAGCATAACGTNATACCGGCGCAAGCGAATCGANGCACGCNGTTAAATGGTGCATGTGGCATGACGTAGGCCACTTTTAGGTCCAGAACCTGAAGTAATGCNGGCTTTGATCTTCGAGNCCCGGATCNGGGCGGAACCNGCGAAGTTCAGGTGCTCGAGGTAAGCAGAACCCTATTAATTTCAACCGAGCTAATACCCCATCANTTCTCAAGCTGAGACGAGTAGAGCCTATGAATTTCGAGTTTTCAGACGAGCAAAACATGCTGCGAGAACAGGCGTCGAGCTTTCTCGCCGACAAATCAGATCTCAAAGTTGCNCGCGCGATTCTGGATGGTGACGCNAATNACGATGCCGAACTCTGGCGCGAGGTTGCAGCGNTGGGTTGGACTGCAACGACGATTCCGGAGAAGTTTGGTGGCCTGGGGCTGGGTCATCTCGAACTTTGCGTACTTGCCGAGGAACTGGGGCGGGCACTTGCCCCGATTCCCTTCTCGTCCTCGGTCTATCTCGCTACAGAAGCATTGCTGCGACTGGGGAGTCCTACACAACAGGAAGCGTACCTGGGTCGGCTGGCCGAAGGTCAGTCGATTGGCTGTGTTGCCGTCGCCGAGGGTCCTGGCAGCCTGCGCGCTGATCGGATTGAGACCCGGTTTGAGGGCGGGAAACTGACAGGCAGCAAGATCATGGTGGCGGATGGGGACATTGCTGATCTTGCCATCGTGCTGGCAAAGAACGCTGACGGTCCAGTGTTGTGCCTTGCGGAGCTCGGAGGGAGCGGTGTGAGCAGGGAGCCGATGGAGACCATTGATCCTACGCGATCACATGCCCGAGTCAGTTTTGATGGTGCAGCCTCCGAGCCACTTGGCGCTGGTGCCGACGGCATGACTGCACTGGAGGGCATTTTTGACCGTGCCGCCGTGTTGTTTGCCTTCGAGCAGGTAGGTGGCAGTCAGGCCGCACTAGAGATGGCTCGTGAGTACGCCTTGGGCCGTTATGCATTTGGCCGACCCATTGCCGGCTATCAGGCGATCAAACACAAGTTGGCTCGTATGTACGTGGCTACGACGCTCGCCCGTTCGAATTGCTATTACGGTGCCTGGGCCTTGTCGACNGATGCCTCTGAGCTTGGTGTNGCGGCGGCAACAGCAAGNGTNTCGGCAACGCAGGCCTACCGGGAATGTGCCGAAGAGAATATCCAGACGCACGGAGGTATGGGCTTTACCTGGGAATTTGACTGCCACCTATACTATCGNCGCGCCAAGCTGCTGTCGGTGAATCTTGGCAGTGAGGGGGTTTGGAAGGAAAAGCTCATCAGCCGTATTGAAGCCGAGCGCGCAGCCTGAGGAGNCACAAATGGATTTTGACGATACTGAATCAGAAGCAACCTTTCGNNCNGAGGCAAAAGNGTGGCTGACGGCTAACGCGCCAGGTACAGATGCTGGCGATAGCGACTATCTTGATCGAGCCAAGGCATGGCAGCTGAAAAAGTACGAGGCCGGGTGGGCCTGCCTGCGTTGGCCAAAAGAGTTTGGTGGGCGGGGCGCCAGTCCAACTGAAGCCTCAATCTTCGCTGAAGAAGAGAGCCGNTTTGAGGTNCCTCCCGGCGTATTCACCATTGGCCAGGGCATGGCGGCTCCAACTATGATGGCTTACGCCACGGAGGAGCAGAAAGCACGCTACCTGCCCAAGCTCGCTAGCGGTGAGGAAATNTGGTGCCAGCTGTTCAGCGAGCCAGCTGGGGGATCGGATCTGGCTGCATTGCGGANGCGCGCCGAACGTGATGGTGATGACTGGGTNATCAANGGGCAGAAAATCTGGACCTCCGGTGCACACTACAGCGATTACGCCATTCTGGTGACTCGCTCTGATCCCGACGTGCCCAAACACCAGGGCCTCACCTACTTTTTCCTCGACATGAAAAGTCCGGGTGTAGTAGTGCGTCCGATCAAGCAGATCAGCGGTGCGTCTAACTTCAATGAGGTCTACTTCACGGATGTACGAATTCCCGATACTCAAAGGTTGGGAGCGGTCGGGCAGGGCTGGCAGGTTGCTATCACGACGCTGATGAATGAACGCGCGGCTATTGGNGGAGCTGGTGGTGCGATGGGTTTCGAGGGCGCATTAGCACTTACACGGGCGATTGAGCTTGACGGTACGTCGGCCCTAGGGGATCGCGAGGTGCGCTCACGGCTGGCGGATTGGTACTGCCGAGAATCGGGACTGCGCTTTACCCGTTACCGAACTCAGTCGGCCCTTTCCCGGGGAGAGACCCCGGGCCCCGAGAATTCAATCGGTAAGCTTGTGACTGCTAAACAGACCCAGGATATAGCGTCGTTCTGTATAGACCTCCTGGATATGGCAGGCGCGTCAATGGACGAGTACGAAGGCATCTTCCAGCAGGGTTACCTCGGTGCCCCCGGCAGTCGTATTGCGGGAGGGACAGATGAGATTCTGCTGAACATCATTGCAGAACGCGTGCTGGGCCTGCCGGGGGATATCAGGGTTGATAAGTCGGTTGCCTTCAACGAGATCCCAACCGGACAACAATGAGAGCTCTAGATGCCGAACTTCGACTGGCGCGCAGGCGGGACGCACGCACGATCGCGAACCTTTCTAGAGACCTGATCGAGACGGGGCTGGAATGGCGCTGGACGACCAAACGAGTGGAAAAATCGATCGGTGACGCTGAAATGTTGGCGATGGTGGCCGAGACCCGGATCGAAATTGCAGGATTCGGGTTGATGGAGTTTCACACTAACCATGCCCACCTGGTCTTGTTTGCAGTCAGGGAANCCCAGCAGCGAATCGGACTTGGTTCAAGGATGCTCGAATGGATGACTAAATCAGCGCGTACTGCTGGGTGTGACAAGATTATTCTTGAAGTCCGNAGNACAAATGNTGGTGGGCGGCTCTTCTACGAACGCCAAGGCTATAAGGCGGAAAAGGTTCTNGACGACTATTACGACCGCAAGGAGGCTGCGGTGCGAATGGTGCATCATCTTATTGATTTGGAGACCGTCAAGCAGAAGCCTTGAAGGTAGACAGAGGGACGCGTGCGCACGATGACTGATCTGTGGACCTTGACCGAACTGCGNCAAAGCCTCGGGTTACAGAGTGCGTCNGATTGNTCGCAAGACATAGCTGTTACGGGCGTNAGCATCGATACCCGCGCGTTGCAGCCCGGAGATCTGTTTGTTGCCCTTTCGGGTGATGCACCGCCCCCTTTTCACAGTAGCGNTGGGGCAGGTCGCGACGGCCACGAGTTCTTGCAGGTAGCCTTTGCTCGTGGTGCGGCGGCCGCGCTTATTCATGAACCGGAAATGGTCGCAGGCACGAATGGNGCCTGCATTNCTGTCGAAGATACGTTTAACGGGCTCTGGACGCTTGCTCGGAGCGCACGAGCGCGAACGGGAGCAACGGTCTGTGCGCTGACGGGCAGCAGTGGTAAGACAACGCTNCGCCACATGCTCGGCGAANTGTTTGCAGTNGAGGGCGACGGACATACGTCAACNGGAAGCCTGAACAACCANTGGGGGGTGCCGTTGTCGATGGCACGCATGCCGCGTTCAGCTGNGCGGGCTGCCTTTGAGGTTGGTATGAATCACCCTGGCGAAATCGCNCCGCTTGCGGAACTGGTGGCGCCTGACATCGCGGTTGTACTGAATGTGCTGCCTGTTCACCTCGAGCAGTTTCAGGATGGGCTGGTCGGTATCCGCCGCGAAAAACTCTCCATCGCGCGAGGCCTAAACGCCAGCGGCATACTGCTGGTGCCGGCGGCAGTGGCGCATAGTGGCTCTAACGTGATTGTTTATGACGGCCAGGAAGGACCCGTAGTGCTGCGACAGGCCAGTCATGACAAGCTGACCTTTGACTATCGCGGTCATCGGCTTCAANTCGCCGCNCCGGAGGCAGGACCCCATCATATNCAGACGATGGCTGCGGCACTTACTGTGGCGGCTTTGATGGACCTTCCGGCGGATGCCGTGGAGTCGGTCTGGGCCAATTTGCCCTCGCTTGCGGGCCGTGGTGCGCTCTCCACACGCAGNGGTGTGACCGTGTGCGATGANAGCTACAACGCTAACCCGATAAGNATGGGTCATGCCCTTGACGCATTACGCTCCCGCGCTGGCACCCGCCGTATCGCTGTACTTGGCGAGATGCTGGAGCTTGGGAATGCGGCGGCTGAACTGCATTCAACGCTGACTGAGGCTACGGGCGGGCTCGACGGCGTGATCACGGTAGGTCCTGGACTGGCCAGTCTGGAGCTGCAATCGCCACTTTGGGGCCATGTCGATTCCGTTGCCGAACTGGCACCGGAGGATTTTGCAGATCGACTTGAGCCCGGCGACCAGGTGCTGGTCAAGGGTTCAAACCGGGTGTTTTGGGTTCACGGGTGGGTTGCTGGGCTGCTGCAGGTACTTGCCGACAGAGGCTAAAGGTCATTTTAATCATTGCTTGTGCAATGGTATATGCGCAGCTCGAGTGGGCACAGTGCTGCGGTCAGATGTCCAAAAAAGGCCTGGATTGCTCTGCGTCTAAATGCCGTTTGGAGTGGCACTTGAATCCCTTGCGGCACTCAGGATCCAGATGGATCCTTCTGCCATTCGTACCCGTTCGNGGGTGAGCACGAGTGACTGAATCCAGTATGGCTCAGATTCCCTGGTTGCCAGTTTTTGTTTCCCATGTGGCCAATAACCTCACGCACAGGCCCGATAGTGGCATGGGAGTGTACGAGCAATGCCACTTGNCCCCGTGGGCAGGCCCGGGTGGTATGTAACTGATTTGGAGCCGCTTCCAGGCGCCGATATTGGGTAAAAGGAATCGTGAATGCTCAAAGGGTGCGATGACTGTTGCCCGGGATTTCAGGGTCGGAGATTTGTGCAATGATGTCGCCCGAGCGCACTTCGCGGCCCGGTACGTCGACCGCTGTCTCGGCGGCGCCTGAGTAGCTGGTGAGCTCCGAGCCATCAGCTTTGCGCACGGCGTTTGCGATGGCCTCNTCGACTACCTCTGGTGTCGGCTGTAGACTGGTTCCAATGTANAACTCTGACTCTTCGGCACTGAGTTCGCCGGTTCCATCCCAGGGCAGCAGGTGGTAATCCTGACTGTGGGTGAACCCGACGAAAGGGTATTTGATAATTTCGAAGTACGGCGAGTAGTCGAAGTCGCTGGGCGTACAGAGTTTAGGGTTGCGCCTGAACATCTGCACAGGGGTTGAGTCGTCTGCATCAACGGCCTTAACCAGGGGTAGGATCGGAAACTGCACGAAGGAAAATGCCTCGGCGATCATGGTTGAACATACGGTGCGCGTGGAGCGACCCGGGTTCTGCCGAAACAGACTTGAACGAAAACGTCGCGGCAGGATCCACCAGGGGAAGAAGAAGCGTGCCAGATCAAAAATCTGGCGGACGTCATAGTCCGTGCCGAGGCGACTGACCGCATAACGAATCACCTTCTGGGCATCCGGGTGAGTCATGCCAGATGGGCGGCAGATGCGCAGGTGATCTGTGCGGTAGACCTCCAGGTTGCGCACAATAGTGCCGTGTCCCAACAGACTTTCGATCATCAGCTGATCTGCCGGGTCGCCCTTATAGTGATGGCTGATGATGTCGCGGAGTTCCGNGTTCTCAATGTCGTGCAGCCGGCCGACGTATAGCGCCGCGTGGGACCACGGGCTCTGCGTGATCATCTTGATAATTTCACTGATTCGAGAGGTGCCTTCGACGAGAAGTACGTCGCAGGGTTTCAACTCGTAGCGGATTTTGTCGTAGTCCGAAAGTGGAAACTCGCGCATCGTCTTCTCNGAGTTCAGCCATCTGATGATCGGGTCTGAAACAAATCGGAGCACCGTTTCTCCTCGCTTTGTGTNAACGGAGCGGGTAGTTCGGCCATGGGGCGAACCTGGATCAGCTAGATGCCTGTCGAAGCTGCGGCAACCATGCCATAATCGCNNCCGGTGCGACACCGAGCCTACCTCCCCAAATGATAGTCGATCGCCTTGGCCGGAGTTTCCGAAACCTCCGGGTTAGTCTCACGGCAGCGTGCAACTATGCGTGCACTTACTGTGTGCCCGACGGCAAACGTCTGCTCAAAGCACGCGATGAGCTGCCTGCGGATGATCTGCTGAAGCTTGTTGACTACCTGATCGACGCAGCTGGCATCGAGAAAGTACGCATTACGGGTGGGGAACCGCTCGTGACGCCAAAGTTTGACGAGTTTTTGCTTGGCGTCATGCAACTGCCGCTGAATGACGTCAGCCTTACAACCAATGGCCAATTGCTGTTGAAAAAAAAGGATGTNATCGCGGAGTCTGGCCTGACTCGGATGAACATTAGCCTCGATACNCTCAACCCGATGCGATTCAAGTCGATTGCCCGGAGTGGGGATCTTGAAACCGTGTTGGGCGGCATCGAAGCGATGCTTGACCTTGGNCTGAAGCTCAAGATCAACATGGTCCCCATGCGGACCCAGAACGCAGCCGAAGTGCTTCCACTGCTGGAATACTGTCTCGCACGGGGCATCGAGCTGAGATTCATCGAGCTGATGCGCATGGGCCACTTGCTGGGATCGGCAGGGTTTACCGCTGACTTCATGTCGATGGGGTCGCTGCTCGACCTGATCGGCGAGAAGTACGAGTTCGAGCGTACCGATGCGCCGTTTGATTCGACTGCGGTGCGGTTCGAGATCCCTGGACAGGGGGCCTTTGGCATNATCGCGAATGAAAGTGAGCCTTTCTGTAAGGCATGTACCCGACTCAGGCTTTCTTCCGACGGTTACCTGTACGGCTGTCTGTCGAGCAGTCGCAAACAATTCGTCGGAGATTTTGTAGATAAGCCGCGCTACGCAGCTTTGCCCGGTCTGCAGAACATACTGCACAGCGCGCTGAGTGATAAGAAGCTGGCATTCCAGGGTGAAGTCACCGTCATGAAACTCATCGGCGGCTGAGCCGCGACGTGCGGCTGCGCTGGACGCCTCGTTAACTACCCTATAGGNGTCGCGCGCCCGGACTTCTTGCGGCGCTTNGTTCATTACCTGCTCTATCCGACGCTGGAGGCCTGGGATTCTGGCGCAGTATCTAAAAGGTCCAAGCCTGTTAGTCGCGCGAACGTAAATGTCCGTATCCACGGTTTTGATTTGCACAATAGTCACCTCATAGAAATGACCGACATTGCTTCGATCGGTCGTTTGTTCGAGTCATCTGTGACTGCTGAACAGGGCTTTCAGGTGCTGCTGCGGTATGTCGTGACGGGGATCATCTTAAGGGACCAATCCCCTCTGTCGCGGTGCGCCCTCGGAACCCGGGTGGCACTGGTATGATTAAGCCTCTTTCCCCATCTGGCGCGATGCGCCGACTGGCCAGTGAAGTCCGCCTACGCGCTCCTTTCTCAGCTTGACGACGTCAAGGACAAACGGCCGCCTATACACCTATGGCAGCCGGAGCAGGTTTCCGAATCGCGCATGCGNATCGACGCNGCGGGAACCTGGTTTCATGATGCAGAACCGATTGAGCGACCGCGTCTGGTACGGCTTTTTGCCTCAATCATGCGCCGCGAGGCGGATGGCGGGTATTACCTGATCACGCCTATTGAGAAAGCGCGGGTCGAAGTCGAAGACGTGCCTTTTCAGGTTGTATCGATGACCGTAAACCATGCCAGCGCCGCGGCCCAGGTACTAAGTGTTACAACAAATGTGGCAGAGACNGTAAAGGTGGATTTGGATCACGAGCTGCTTTTCCGTGCCGGCCGGCAGCCCGAGCCTTTGCCTTACGTGCACATCCGGGATGGGNTNGAGGCGATCTTCTCCCGTGCTGCGTACTACGAGCTAATGGATCTGGCCGAACTACATGAGGTAGCAGGATCCGTCTGGTATGGGGTGCGCAGCGCGGGCAGGTTTTGGCCGGCGATTCGTGCNGATGCTGCGGATACTGANCAGAGCTAGCCGTGCTACTGATCGACGCGCCAACAGGCCCCTGGTTGATCTCAGTGTTGAAGCAGTTGATTGACGGCAAGGTCAGCCGTGAAGAAGTGGTGTCCTGGCAGCGCGGCATCATGCGCGGATTTGGCTACGAGCCAGGTAGTGGGTCGGATGTACCGCTGGATGTGGGGGAAGGCTATTGGTACTTCATGTCCNTCGCCGACGTTGCCATGGGGGGGCCGTCCATGTTCGTGGATGATGCTTGGGCGTTGCGCGAGCAGGACTTGGTCGAGTATCTGATGGATCTTGAGAAAATCCCGGCCAGGGACAGACTCGGCCCTCTGCGCCGGGTCAGGACTCATCAATTCGATACCGCCACACTGCGTTGGCCACTGACGACCCTGTACATGCCACATGACCATCTGGAACAACGTGGCATCTTATCGGTGCGAGGCATTTTTGACCCGCACATGGACCTCGTTGAGCACTGTCACCTGCGCTATGGNGAAGACCTCTATCTCCTGGTAAGACAATTTGACGCGATGGAAGATCGCGTGATGGTCCTGGGCACGAACCGAGACCAGACCCGGCTGCGCGAATTCCTAACAATGCTGGAGCTTGCTGCCTAAANTTTGTGCGGTCGGGCTACTAGGTCGCATTACATNTTGGGGTAGTTGGGCCCGCCGGTACCCTCCGGAGCCACCCAAGTGATGTTTTGCGCNGGGTCCTTGATGTCGCAGGTTTTGCAATGAATGCAATTCTGCGCATTGATCTGGAATTTCTGATCGCCGTCTTCCTGGGTGACGACCTCATACACGCCCGCCGGGCAGTACCGCTGTGCGGGCTCATCGAATTTCACTAGATTCGAGAAGATGGGGATTGTTTCATCCGCTAACTGCAGGTGGCACGGCTGGTCTTCNTCGTGAAATGTGTTGGTCAGAAAAACCGACGATAGTTTGTCGAAGCTGAGTTCGCCGTCTGCCTTGGGATAATCGATGGGCTCCGCCTTCGAGGCAAGCTCCAGCGAATCNTGGTCAGCNTTGTTGTCCTTGAAGGTAAACGGTAGTCGGCCGCCAAAAAGCTGATCAACGACCGCGTAAGCGGAACCAAGGAAGGTCCCAAATTTGTGCATACCGGGACCCACGTTGCGTGCCGCCTGCAGTTCATCAAAAAGCCAGGATTCCTCAAACCGGCGGGTGAACTCCTTAAGGGCTTCCCCACCGTTTGAGCCACGGGCCACTGCTTCGTAAACAGTCTCGGCGGCAAGCATCCCTGACTTCATTGCGGTATGGCTGCCTTTGATCTTCAGAAAGTTAAGGAAGCCTGCATCGTCGCCTACCAGCAGCGCGCCTGGCATCACCGTTTTCGGCAGGGCTTGTAGTCCGCCCTTGACGATCGCTCGGGCTCCGTAGGAGATGCGCTCACCACCTTCCAGCGTTGGGCCAAACACCGGGTGATGCTTGAAACGCTGGAACTCATCGAACGGGCTGAGATGGGGATTGCTNTAGGAAAGATCTACGATCAGGCCNACAACGACCTCGTTGTTCTCGAGGTGGTACATGAATGAGCCGCCGACTGTTTCGCCGGGCCAGTGACCGAGCGGCCAGCCTACCGAGTGTGNCACTTTACCCGGAACGTGTTTTTTAGGGTCAACCTTCCAGAGTTCCTTNAGACCGATTGCGTAGTGCTGGGTACCGGTGTTCGCTCGCAGGTCGAAATGTTCCATCAGCTNTTTGCCAAGATGGCCACGGCAGCCTTCGGCAAATACCGTGTACTTGGCAAGCAACTCGTAGCCGGGCGCGTAGGTGCCTTTCTGCTCACCGTCGACGCCAATGCCCATGTCGCCGGTGGCGATCCCGCGAACNGAGCCGTCGTCGTTGTACAACACCTCTGTGGCGGCAAAGCCGGGGAAGATGTTGACTCCGAGTTCTTCGGCCTGCTCACCGAGCCATCGGCACAGATTGCCCAGCGAGATGGCATGGTTGCCCTCGTTGTGGGTTGCCTTGGGGACAAATAACGATGGCACCTGCAGACTCAGGCGCTCGTCGGCAAGGTAATGGACCTCATCGATGGTGACCGGGTTGTTAAGGGGTGCGCCTTTTTCAGCCCACTCTGGAATCAGCTCATCCAGAGCAGTTGTCTCGAAGATTGCGCCAGAGAGAATATGAGCGCCAATCTCTGAGCCTTTTTCGACTAGGCAAACCGTAAATTCCTCGCCAGCGTTCGCCGTCATCTGGGCAAATCGAATCGCGGTGGCGAGCCCCGAAGGTCCGCCACCCACGACGACCAGATCAAACTCCATTGACTCTCTTTCCACAACACTCCCCCGCGACGCCTTAGGCGTGGTTTGCGAATCAGGTGTCCCGTACTGCACCGGACGTGTCCATTGTAATAAAAACGCGCGCACATTGGGGTTGCGCGCGTATAAAGCTTACGGGATTCACAGTTTGCATCTGGGATCATTCACCCCGTCGGGTTGTGCCGCGCAATCGGTTAAGCCTTTGAAAACACTTGGCTAACCCTGACTGAAGCTATTTGACCGACATTCACCAAATGGGCAGAATACGCGCCGTCGCGGGCAGGGTCATTAACCAGTCCGAAGGGCGCTGATGCTAGGGTGGTTACAAGATTTGCTAAGAGGTCCTGTTTGCGCCTGTGAGTCTCTTCTGCACCCATTCCGGTGCGTGACACAAGCGAAACCAACCAGAGGATTCCCATGAAAGTTCTTGTAGGGGTCAAGCGTGTTGTCGACTACAACGTGAACATTCGCGTACTTAGTGACAACAGCGGAGTTGACCTGAACAACGTGAAAATGTCCGTCAATCCATTTGACGAGATTGCCATCGAAGAGGCTGTGCGCCTGAAAGAGGCCGGTCAGGCTGAAGAGGTGGTGGTCGTTTCGATCGGTCAGTCGAACTGCCAGGAGCAGATCCGCACAGCGCTGGCGCTGGGTGCGGACCGCGGAATCCTTGTTGAGACTGATGAGACTATGCAACCACTCGCCATCGCCAAAGTGCTGAAGGCGATTGTCGAAAAGGAGTCGCCGGAACTTGTGATCATGGGCAAGCAGGCGATTGACGATGACAACAGCCAGACGGGTCAGATGCTTGCTGCTTTGGCAGGACTGTCGCAGGCTACGTTTGCTTCAAACGTTGAGCTTGAGGACGATAAGGCGACGGTGACACGTGAGATTGATGGAGGTCTCGAGACCATCTCGATCACACTGCCTGCGGTCGTCACCACTGATCTGCGACTAAACGAACCGCGTTACGCTTCGCTGCCGAACATCATGAAGGCGAAGAAAAAGCCGATCGATACCTACTCACCCGAAGACCTGGGTGTGGAAGTTGCACCCCGCTTGAGCATCATCAAAGTTGAACCGCCACCCGTGCGTCAGGCTGGCGTTATGGTTGAGACTGCTGACGAGCTCGTCGACAAACTCCGTAACGAAGCGAAGGTGATCTCATGAGTATTCTCGTAGTTGCAGACCACGATAACGTCAGTATCAAGGGCGCGACCCTCGTTACAGTAGCAGCAGCACAGGCGATTGGTGGTGATGTCGATGTTTTGGTTGCCGGCGAAAACTGCGGTGGCGCGGCTGAAGCCGCGGCGCAGATTACTGGCGTTGCCAAGGTGCGGGTTGCGGACAACGCAGCTTATGGACATGCGCTTGCTGAGAACCTCGGGGCGCTGGTTGCCGAACTGGCTTCCGATTACTCCCATCTCATGACATCGACCACCACAACAGGCAAGAATTTCATGCCTCGCGTTGCGGCACTGCTCGACGTAGCTCAGATCTCTGACATCAGCGGCGTGGTCAGTGCAGACACGTTCGAACGCCCGATCTATGCGGGTAATGCGATTGCTACCGTTCAGTCTTCGGACGCCATCAAGTGCATTACGGTACGTGGTACGGCTTTCGATGCAGTTGCCGCCGAAGGTGGCAACGCTCCGACCGAATCGGTTGATGCTGCGCACGACACGGGCCTTGCGAGCTGGATAAAGGATGAAATTGCCAAGCTTGAGCGCCCAGAACTGACGTCCGCAAGTATCATCATCTCGGGTGGGCGTGGAATGCAGAATGGCGAGAACTTCAAGATTCTTGAAACTGTAGCCGACAAGCTGGGCGCAGCTATGGGTGCGTCGCGCGCGGCGGTTGACGCGGGCTTTGTGCCAAACGACATGCAGGTTGGGCAAACGGGCAAGATTGTTGCCCCGGAGCTCTATATTGCGGTCGGCATCAGCGGCGCGATCCAGCACCTTGCGGGTATGAAGGACTCAAAAGTAATCGTGGCTATCAACAAGGACGAAGACGCGCCGATCTTCCAAGTAGCTGATTACGGGCTCGTGGCGGATCTTTTCAAGGCCGTACCAGAGATCGACGCCTTGCTGGGCTAGTCTCCCACTGCAAAACGCAAAAGCCGGGCTATGCCCGGCTTTTTTGTGCGCGTCCGAATGACCTGCGTGCCACCTGCGAACGAAAAGGAACTGCGGCCTATGGGTTAGAGCGTAGGTAGCTCACACAGCCATGGCTTCGAGCATAAGCTCGACAATCGCGGGTCCGTCCGCTTCGATGCCAAACTTCACATTGGGTGTTTTTGCTACCGCAGGGCTGCGGCGGTCACAGACAGTCATGCCGCGGGTGTGTTCTCCGGCGCACTCTACGGCAATGTGAGTATCAATGTACCTGATCAGCTCCGGTTCGATGAACGGAATGACCGCGCATACGTCATGCATTAGAGCATAGCCGCGTCCGAAACGTTTGTGCTGGCGCCCCAGATAGTGTCGTGCGGCGTTGGCCAACTCACGCGCTAGCTGATCACCCTGGTCCAGACGTAATGCCTCGGCCTCAGTGAGACCAAATGAGGCTGTGATGTCGAGACCGGCAACCGTCGTGACCGCGCCGGACGCAAACACCTCTGAGGCTGCTTCGGGGTCAGCATAGATGTTGAACTCAGCAACCGCGTTGACGTTGCCAATAGTCGAGGCGCCACCCATTAGCGACATATCCAGATGATGAGCGATTTCGGGACGCATGCGCAGGGCTGCTGCAACGTTGGTCAGTGGGCCTGTAGCGATCAATGCTACCTCAGGTTTGGCAAGTGCGTCCGCCAGAAAGGCCGCAGCGTCCGAGCCGTCAGCCTTTCGTTCACTGATGAGCCTGGCGCCGCCCATACCATCATCACCATGAATGTCGAGAGCGTGAGAGGTAAGTGCCTTGCCGCCTGCGGCTATGGGGCCGCTGGCACCCTGGTATATGGGGCAGTTAAGACTCAGCGCGTCTGCAATAGCCAGCGCATTGTGCGTGGTGTGTTCAATCAACGAATTGCCAAAGGTTGATGTGATACCAACAATATCGAGATGGCACGTGGCAAGTGCGATGGCAAATGCGTCGTCGACACCGGGATCACAGTCTATGATGACCTTACGCTTGCCACCCATCGCTGGTTACTCCGATACGTTCTGCGCTTCAGGCATTCTCAAACTCAACCAGTTCGATACCCTCGTCGACAATATCTCCCTCTGTGCAGCGCAGCGCGACCACTGTGCCGTCCGTCGGCGCGCGGATAGTGTGCTCCATCTTCATGGCCTCGATGACGACGAGTGCCGAACCGGCATCTACTTTGGTGCCCGGTTCAACCTCAATGCGGATGATACGGCCGGACATCGGGGCGGCAACCCCAGCCTCACTGCCGAGGTCAGCTGCATAGCGGCGCTGACGGCGCAATGTGCATGTGGCCTCGGAGGTGAACACGTGGATCTCATCACCGTCTGTAATCACTTTGAATGTGTGCCGGACTCCGTCGATGGTCGCGGAGTCATGGGTGATGTCAGCGACCAGGCGGGTCTGGCCGGCAAGCGTAATCATAAGATTGCCGTGTTTGGCCAGCACATCTGCGACAACCGGTTCATCCTTGTCATAAAGGCGAATCAGTACCTGATCGGGCTGGTTAAGGCGAAACGCTGGTGCGGGCTCGTCGCGCAGCAGCCATGCGATGGCGAGCGTACTGGCAACCGTTTGCGCGCCGACAAGCTCTGCGGAGTCAAAGCCCTGCTGGTCGAGATAGTCAGTCGTCACCATGCCGTTTCGTACGGTTTCTCGCTCCAGCATGGCAAGCAGGAAGTCCCGGTTGGTGCCGAGGCCGGCGACCTGCAGGTCGGCCAAAGCATGGCGCAGAGTGGTTAGTGCCGCGCTTCGATTGAGACCGTGCGCAATGACCTTCATCAACATAGGATCGTAAAAGACACCCACTTCGTCACCTTGGGCCACGCCATTGTCGACGCGAATCCCATCGCCGTGAGGCAGAGCTAGGTGGCTGATAGTGCCCGACTCCGGGAGGAAGCCAGCGGCTGGTTTTTCAGCGTAAATGCGTGCTTCGACCGCGTGCCCGCTGGTTTCAATTTGCTCCTGGGTCAGCGGCAGTGTCTCGCCCGCGGCCACCCGCATCTGCCACTCCACCAGATCAAGGCCCGTGACCTCCTCAGTAACAGGATGTTCTACCTGCAGCCGGGTGTTCATCTCCATGAAATAGTAGTGCCCGGCGTCGTCCAACAGGAATTCAACCGTTCCGGCCCCGATATAGCCTATGGCCTTGGCGGCCTGTGCCGCTGCTTCCCCAAGACTGTGGCGGAGTTCACTCGTTAGGTGCGGGGCGGGCGCTTCTTCGATGATCTTCTGATGGCGACGCTGTAGGGAGCAGTCCCGCTCACCAACGTAAATACAGTTACCCTGGGTGTCAGCGAAAACCTGCACTTCAATATGGCGTGGCCCGTCGAGGTAGCGTTCGATGAGGATGGTCGAATCGCCAAAACTGGCTTGGGCCTCCCGCTGCGCGACACCGAAGAGTTCAGCCAGCTCGTCGACTGTATTCACAACGTGCATGCCTTTGCCGCCTCCGCCAGCCTCGGGTTTTAGCAGCACGGGATAACCCATCGCTGCGACGCTGGCGCTGACCTCCTCGTCGAGTGCCGTGAGGCCCGGCAGTCCTGGCAGCACGGGCACACCTGCTGCGGCCATGATGTCTCGCGCTTTGCCTTTTATAGCCATGGCGCGCATGGCATCGGCCGGCGGTCCAAGCAAGGCGATACCAGCAGTGGCACAGCGCTCGGCAAACTCGGGATTCTCTGACAGAAATCCATACCCAGGGTGAATCGCCTGACAGCCAGTAGCCTCAGCTGTTTCGATGATTGAATCGATGTTGAGGTAGCTGTCGACGGGTAGGGGACCTCCAATAACGTGGATCTCGTCCACAACCCTTGCATGCAACGCGCTACGCTCTATGGACGAACATACGCCCACGCTGACAACGCCGAGGCGTTTGGCGGTCCGTGCGATCCGTGCCGCGATTTCGCCGCGGTTGGAAATCAGGAGTTTCTCAAACATCGTGATTACATCCGGAACACGCCGAAACGTGTGTCTTCGATAGGCCGGTTGAGAGCGGCCGAAAGGCCGAGCGCCAGCGCGGTACGAGTCTCCGCAGGGTCCAGGATGCCGTCATCCCAAAGGCGGGCACTAGCGTAGTAGGGATGACCCTGTGCCTCGTATTGATCCAGAATCGGCGCCTTGAACGCGGCCGCCTCGTCGTCACTCCACGGGTTCCCGCGAGCTTCGAGGTTGTCGCCCCGAATAGTTGCAAGCACCTCAGCAGCCTGCCGCCCGCCCATCACGGAGATGCGAGCGTTCGGCCACATCCATAGGAATGTCGGATCATAGGCGCGCCCACACATACCGTAGTTGCCAGCACCAAATGAGCCACCAATTATGAGCGAGAGTTTGGGCACATTGGCGCAGGCCACCGCAGTCACCATCTTTGCGCCGTGCTTGGCAATCCCTTCGTTCTCGTACTTCTCACCTACCATGAACCCCATGATGTTCTGCAGGAACAGCAGAGGGATGTGGCGCTGACAACACAGTTCAATAAAATGCGCGCCTTTCTGTGCTGACTCTGAGAAGAGGATGCCGTTGTTTGCGAGGATGCCCACCGGCATACCCCAGATGTGCGCAAACCCGCAGACCAGGGTCGGGCCGAAGTTGCGTTTGAATTCGTCCAGTTCCGAGTTGTCCACCAGGCGTGCAATAACCTCGCGAACATCGAAAGGTTTAGCGAGGTCCGGACCGACAATCCCGTAGATCTCACGTGGGTCGTACCGGGGTGGTGCGGGATCGCGTAGTCGAAGCTGGGTGGGCTTATTGTGGTTCAGATTGGAAACCGCGGTCCGTGCGATTGCAAGCGCATGCTCATCGTTTTCAGCGAGGTGATCGGCGACGCCAGAAACACGGGTATGCACGTCGCCACCACCGAGTGACTCGTCTGAGACCACCTCGCCCGTCGCGGCTTTAACGAGCGGTGGGCCGGCAAGAAAGATGGTGCCTTGGTTGCGCACGATGATGCTTTCATCGGACATCGCCGGCACGTAGGCGCCTCCGGCTGTACAGGAGCCCATGACCACAGCAATCTGCGGAATACCGAGGGCAGACATGTTGGCTTGGTTGTAGAAGATGCGTCCGAAGTGAAATCGGTCTGCAAATACCTCATCCTGGTGCGGCAGGTTGGCACCGCCCGAATCGACCAGATAGATGCACGGAATGTTGCATGCCTCGGCTATTGCCTGGGCACGCAGGTGCTTTTTCACCGTCATTGGATAGTAGGTGCCGCCTTTGACAGTGGAGTCATTGGCAATAACCATACATTCGGTACCGTTGACGGTACCGATGCCAGTGATGATGCCCGCGCCGGGGGCATCATCGTCGTACATGCCAAACGCCGCGTGCTGAGAGAGCTCGAGGAATGGGGCGGCAGGATCGAGCAGGCCTGCGACCCGATCTCGCGGTAGCAATTTGCCGCGAGCGAGATGGCGTTCCCGCGAGCCCTCACCACCGCCTTGTGTGATCTGACCAAAGGTAGCGCGCAGATCTTCCACGAGGCTTTGCATGTGCAATTCGTTTGCGGCGAACTCCGCGTCTCTAGTGTTGACCCGAGAAGGGATGACATTCATGCGGATTCTCCGAAGAGTTCGCGACCGATGAGCATACGCCTGATTTCCGAAGTGCCGGCACCAATTTCGTAGAGTTTGGCATCACGAAGAAGGCGCCCGGTTGGGTAGTCGTTGATGTAGCCATTGCCCCCCAATAGCTGAATTGCATCCAGCGCGGTCTGAGTTGCGGCTTCAGCGCAGTAAAGAATGACGGCGGCGGCATCTTTGCGTGTGGTTTCGCCACGATCGCAGGCGGCCGCCACGGCGTAGAGGTAGGCTCGACAGGCGTTCATCCGGGCATACATGTCGGCAAGTTTGCCTTGTACCAGCTGAAACTCGCCGATGGCCTGGCCAAACTGCTTGCGCTCGTGCACGTAGGGCACTACCTCGTCCATACATGCCTGCATGATGCCGACGGGTCCTCCGGCCAATACCACCCGTTCGTAGTCGAGACCGCTCATGAGCACACGAACTCCGCCGTCGCGCCGCCCAAGGATGTTGGCCGCGGGTACGGGTGCATCTTCGAATACGAGCTCACACGTGTTCGAACCTCGCATGCCAAGCTTGTCGAGCTTCGGCGACTGTGTGAACCCCGGCGTGTCTCTGGGCACGACGAACGCAGTGATACCACGCGCCGCCGCGCCTGCGGTTGTGGAGGCATAGATGACGTAGGTGTCCGCGTCAGGGCCGTTGGTGATCCACATTTTTGAGCCGGTCAGGCGGTAGGTGTCGCCGTCCTGTTCGGCCCGAAGAGAAAGGCTGACTACGTCGGAACCTGCGTTGTGCTCGCTCATGGCCAGTGCGCCAACGTGCTCACCTGAGATGAGCCCTGGCAGGTACTGGCGTTGCTGCGTGTCTGTTCCGTTACGATAGATCTGATTCACGCAGAGGTTGGAGTGGGCGCCATACGACAGCCCAACCGAAGCAGAAGCCCGGGAAATCTCCTCCATAACAACCGCATGCGCGAGGTACCCCATGCCAGCGCCGCCAAGCGCCTCGTCCACCGTGATGCCGAGCAGCCCAAGATCGCCCATCTTGCGCCAGAGTTCACGAGGGTGGGTATTGCTGCGGTCGATCTCATCGGCAAGCGGGGCGATTTCGTCCGCAGCGAAGCGGGCAACAGACTCGCGAAGCAAGTCGATGGTCTCGCCGAGACCAAAATTCAGGTTGCTGTAGGGCAAGGTGGGCGGTCCCTCAGAAGCGCTTTGCAGTATACCAATTGACCTTCCGTGAATGCCGGTTGATCTGGCTGACTACGTCAAGGATGAGAGCAAACAGGGCCATCCGGATCAGTACGCCATTGTCAGTTTGGCGAAAAATAGCGAGATTGGGGTTCTCGTTGAGATCAGAGTCGATATCGGTCGCGTCTTCCCGCGAGTCACGAGGCAACGGGTGCATGATCACGGTATTGGGTTCGCAGAACTCGGTGTAGATTGCGCGGTTGACTTTGTAGATACCCTTGTATTTGTCAGCTTCGGCCTGACTACCGAAGCGCTCTTCCTGCGTTCGCGTAACGTAGAGGATGTCTGACTGGGCAATGCCTTCTACGAGCCGGTCGGACTCGATTACCGCGTGCCCCGCGCGCTTGAGCGAGTCAACGTAGCTCGTAGGGAGTGCAAGCTCCGGTGCCGAGATAAGTGAAACATGGATATTCGCATAGAGGGTTAGTAGCTGCACCAACGAGTGCACAGCACGGCCGTATTTCAGGTCGCCAATGAGCGTAATGCGCATCCCGTCGATCTGCTTTCGATGCGTGCCTAACTCACGCTTAATAGTATACAGATCGAGCAAGGCTTGGCTCGGATGTTCATTTGAGCCGTCGCCTGCATTCAGAACCGGACATCTGGACGCTTTTGCAAATTCCTGTACGGACCCTTCGAGCTCGTGCCGCATCACTATAACGTCACTGTAGCCCGACAACACCCTCGCGGTATCGAACAGGGACTCGCCTTTCGCAAGGGATGAAGCCCGGACCTCGGTAGTTTCCCGCACCTCACCACCCAACAGGTTGAATGCACAGCCAAAGCTGACCCGGGTGCGTGTGGATGGCTCAAAAAACATGTTGCCCAGAATCGCGCCTTGCAGCACCCGAGTCACCACCTCACGGTGGGCATAGGGACGCATAATGTCGGCCACTTCGAAAACCCGCTCGATATCGTCACGATCGAACTGGGACACTGAAAGGATGTGATTGCCTACGAAGTCCATCGTCTTTCCTCAATTCAGTTGCGGTGGCCCTCTTGGGCTTGGGCAGTCTAGCGGACTGAATCTTTGGGTTCAGGGCCAGGACAAAATGCGCTCGCGTGCCCGCGTCCAGGCGGGCCAGATGCGCGCCGCGGGGTTGATGCCGCCCGTACAGCTATCGCGGCGACTTCATGCGATTTGCATCTGCGAGGTCATTGAGCGCATCTAGGCTTGCTGCGCCATGGCGTGTTTGACGGCAGGGCTCCTAGCGGAATGTTGCGCCCAGCTGCAGAATTTGGCCTCGCATCCACTGATTTGCCTGGTCACTGTCCGTGCTCTCGTGCCAGTACAGATAGGTTTCGAGTGCGGGCACCTCAAATGGCAGGTCCTGAGTTGCAACGTCGTAGTTTGTGCGGATGGTCTCTGCGAGCATAGACGGCGCAGTTAGGACCATATCCGTATTAGCAACGAGCCGCGGCGTGATGAGGTAGTGCTGGGTTCGCACGGCGATCTTGCGCCTTCGGCTCATTTTGCCCAGCACGAGGTCGACGTGGCCGAGCCCGCCGCGTCGACTGGAAACATGCACGTGATCGAGTTCCAGGTAACGGTTAAGACTTAGCATTTCAGAGGCAATTGGGTGGCCGCGTCGGTAAACACACACGTGGTCGTGTGAGAAAAGCTTGGACTGGCGAATCTGCGGGTCGGGGGTCAGGGGGATGTCTATGGCAAGGTCTACATTGCCTGACGCCAGTTCGATGTTCATGTCTCTGCGACGTACCTGGTAACAATCAATGCCCACCATCGGTGCTGCGGCCTTTACGCTCGATACGAGCCCCGGCAATAGCAGCTCCTGGGACAGGTCCGTCATGCTGACCCGGAATTGCTTGTCCGAGTCGACGGGCGAGAAGCTCTCGGCTTCCTGCACGCTTGCACGGATGTGACGCAGCGCCTGGCGAACCGGGCGGACAATATTTTGTGCAACAGGCGTGGGAACCATTCCATCAGCAGTGCGGACAAAGAGAGGGTCATCAAACAGATTGCGTAGGCGCGATAACGAGTTCGACACTGCAGGCTGTGTAATGCCGATAATCTCCCCCGCGCGGGTGAGATTACCTTCGGAGTAGATGGCGTCGAACACTACAAAAAGATTGAGGTCGATGTCGCTGAGTTTCATCTAGGGGCCCTTGAATCCGCGCGCACGGGCGCTATTGTCACAAGCTCGTTGGCTCGGGAAAGTCGGCTTGAACCTATTTGAAGAACTGAGTGAGTCATCGACGGTTTCGATACCTCACTACTATCAATTGCCTGAATGCGTGGTCTCATATCTTATCAGCATGACTTATAGTAGGAGAAGCCGTCGCCCCTGCCAAGCGGCTAGCTACGCCATCGCGGCCAGGACGCGCAAAACGCGCGTTAGCGCCACCAGCATATCTAGGAGAGCCGGTCATGATTGAGTTCACAGCTAGGAACCGGCTGCCGTTCCGGTTTGCAAAACGTCACGGGGTCATTCTGTTGCCCGCCGATGCAAGCCAGGCCGCCCGCAGCGTGGTTTTCAAACGTGGCATGCCAGTCACGGCACTGGCGGAGGTTCGACGGTTTGCCGGTGGAGAGTTCTCACTTTCGGAGGTGGATGCGGCCGCCTTCGATGCCAAGCTTGCCCGTACGTATCAGGAGGACACCGGCGACGATATGGAGATGATGGAGGGTATTGGTGACGAGATGGACCTCTCAAGCCTCGCCGAACTTATCCCCGAGACCAGTGATCTGCTAGAGCAGGAAGATGACGCACCGATCATTCGCCTGATCAACAACCTGTTGCTGCAGGCTGTAAAAGTGGATGCCTCGGACATTCACGTTGAGACCTACGAGACGCGGCTTGTGGTCCGCTTCAGGGTAGATGGTGTCCTCCGCGAGGTGGTCACACCGCGCCGGGCGCTTGCTCCTCTGCTCGTTTCCCGGATCAAGGTGATGGCGCGATTGGACATTGCAGAGAAACGACTCCCGCAGGATGGGCGTATCTCGGTCAGGGTGGCCGGTAAGGAGGTGGATGTCCGAGTTTCGACCATTCCGGCCTCGAACGGCGAACGTGTTGTCATGCGATTGCTCGATAAACAGGAGGGTCGTCGGGATCTGGCCAACCTAGGCATGGCCAGATCGGACTTGGACCGAATGCAAGAAATTGTTGTCCGTCCTCACGGCATTATTTTGGTGACGGGGCCGACGGGCTCCGGGAAGTCCACGACGCTGTATGCGTGTCTCGACAAGCTCAATGATCGTAGCCGCAACATCCTCACAGTGGAAGACCCGATTGAATACGATGTAGACGGTGTAGGGCAGACCCAGGTCAACACCAAGGCAGATATGACGTTCGCCAAAGGCTTACGCGCCATACTGCGACAGGATCCAGACGTGGTGATGGTCGGTGAGATCCGGGACTACGAAACGGCAGATATAGCGGTCCAGGCGAGTCTTACGGGACACCTGGTGTTGTCCACGATTCACACAAACACGGCAATTGGAGCGCTGACCCGGCTCGCCAACATGGGTGTGCAGCCCTATTTGCTCTCCAATAGTATTGTGGGACTGTTGGCCCAGCGACTGGTTCGTGTACTCTGTAAATCGTGTCGGAGCCCATACTCTGCGGACGACTATGAGGCAGAGGTGCTGGGCAGCGGCGATGAACGCCCGACGATTTACCGGGCCCACGGTTGTGATGCCTGTGCTCACGAGGGCTATCGGGGCCGTCAGGGTATTTACGAGATAGTCCAGGTAGACGATGAGATGCGCCGCATGATTCACACCGGGGCGTCGGAGCTGGACCTTGAGCGGTACGCCAGGACCCGCGCGTCGGGTATCCGGGATGATGCTCGTGCNAAGGTACTTTCCGGCNTTACAACNGTTGATGAATTGCTACGGGCGACGACCGCCGACTGATGGCTGCTGATTGCAATGGGCGAGGGTAGCCGCGGGCGCAACAAGCGGCAAAGTTAAGCAGACAGGGAACGGGATAGGGCAAGCCTGACGTGCCGGCATTTGAATACAGTGCGCTCAACAAGCGTGGCCGCGAAGAAAGAGGGGTGCTCGAGGCGGACTCGATGCGCCAGGTCCGTGCCATGCTGCGAGACCGGGGTCTCTCGCCCCTCGACGTTGCCGCCAGCAGAGAAAAGAAGGAGCGCGCCAATCCACTCGCGCGGCTTCTCACACCCAGTCTCTCGATTCAGGAACTCGCGATGGTTACCCGGCAACTCGCCACGCTAATTGGCGCGGGGCTGCCGGTGGAGGAGGCTCTGCTCGCGGTATCCAAACAGAGCGAAAATCCGCGCATGGAAGGCATGTTGATTTCCGTTCGCTCAAAGGTGTTGGAAGGGTTTTCTCTTGCCATGAGTCTCGCGGACTTCCCGCGGGCATTCCCCCAACTTTACCGTGCCACCGTGGCTGCCGGTGAGTCTGCTGGCCACCTGGATCTAGTGCTTAACCGCCTCGCGGATTACACGGAAACTCGGCAGGCCTCGCGCCAGAAGGTGCAGCAGGCGATGGTCTACCCGATCATCCTTTTTGTGCTGACGCTAGCGATCCTTTCCGGTCTGCTCGGCTACGTGGTGCCCGACATCGTCAAAGTATTCAGCGATACCGGACAGGACCTACCGTTCCTGACTACGCTTATTATTCAGATGAGTGACTTCGTCCGTGATTGGGGACTGGTAATGCTGATTCTGATCGTGGCGCTCTGGCTCGGTGCCAGCCAACTTCTGAAACAGCCGGCGATTCGTCTGCAATATCACCGGCGTCTATTACACATGCCGCTCATTGCTAAGCTCTCCCGTGGTACCAATACCTCCCAGTTCTCGAGTACGCTAGCGATCCTGTCCAGTAGCGGTGTGCCCCTCGTGGAGGCGATGCGCATCGCGGGTCAGGTATTGACCAATACCTGGCTGAGGACCAAGGTTGCCGAGGCAACGACCCGCGTTTCCGAAGGTGCGAGTCTGAACGCGGCCCTGGAGGAATCGGGATATTTTCCGCCCATGATGCTGCACATGATTGCGAGCGGCGAGTCGAGTGGAGAGCTTGACGAGATGCTCGCCAGGGTGGCCACTCACGCCCAGTCAGATGTCGACATGACCATGGGAATTATGTTGTCGCTCTTTGGTCCAATGATGCTGCTGATGATGGGTGGCGCTGTTTTCACGATTGTCATGGCCATCCTGCTGCCTATCATGAATCTCAATCAGTTGGTCGCCTGAACTTATCGTTATCGCTTTCGGCTGGTCTCTTTTGCAGTCAGCCTCGAACTGTGGCAAATCTATTCACTTGGCGCTTAATCTAACCCGGGCCACACCGGGAAGCGCTGCGAGGAAACCGCTAAACTCGTCATCATGCAAACAGCCCCCAAACTGGACTTCACCTTGAACGCATCGAACAAGCACACGCGTCATGCCCAGCATAGGCAGGCAGGCTTTACCCTCATCGAAATCATGGTGGTGGTTGTCATTCTGGGCATCCTTGGCGCGCTGATTGTGCCCAATGTAATGGGGAGGCCCGATCAGGCGCGTATCGAGGCAGCCAAGAATGATATACGTGCGATCTCGACCGCGCTTGAGATGTATCGGATGGACAACGGCAACTATCCCAGCTCCGATCAGGGCCTTGATGCGCTGGTGAGCGAACCCTCCGGTTACCCTGAGGCGCGGCGTTGGAATCCTGATGGCTACCTGTCGAAGGTCCCTGCCGATCCATGGGATGAGCCGTATATCTATGTCAGTGAAGAGAATTCCTACGACGTTTACTCGTTTGGCCGCGACCGCAAGGAAGGTGGTGAGGGCTACGACGGCGACCTTCGCTACACCGAGCTCTGAGCTCGCGAGCGTAGCTCGCGGCCACCGCAGTTGGAGACAGNGGCCATGAAGCGACGNCTGACTCAAGGTTTTACGCTGGTTGAGCTGCTGGTGGTCCTNGTGATCGTCGGNATTATGGCTGGTGTCGTAGTGGCNCGATTTCCGTCGTTNACGCTTGANGAAGANTTTCTGCGTGAGTCCGAACGCATTCGCGTGGTCATCGAAATGCTGCGCGACGAGGCAGTGATCAGTTCGACGGAATACGCGTTTGTNGNGGAAGACGACACNTATGCCTTTCACCTCTACAACGAGNTTGAGCAGATATGGGTTGAATCAACCCAGGCACCATTCATAACCAAGACCCTGCCCGAAGGTGTTGCACTTTATCTGCGCGTGGAGGAGCAGGGGGTCACGCTGGGTCGGGAGAGCGAGGAGTCTGAACCGCCCGTTTTGGTGCTATCAAGTGGTGAAGTCACCCCGTTTGAGCTGCGCGTCGTACGTGAGTCGGATCGTGCGGAGCGCGTACTGCGCTCGGACGGCTATGACCGACTNTCCTGGGATGGTGAGGAGGNCGGATATAACAGAACTAGGGNCAGGAACTGACCGTGCGGTCACGTGGGTTCACGCTGCTTGAGATTCTCGTCGCGGTTGCGGTGTTTGCCGTGGTGTCGGCTGCGCTGATCAAGAACGCGACCCAGTCCGTGCGCCAGGCAGGAATNATCCAGGAAAGGGTTTATGCCACCNTGGTGGCGGAAAATGAGATGAACGCGCGGCGTCTGGAAATCCGTACTGATGACAACTACCCATCGNCGGGGACGGAACGGACAGGCGTTTCGATGGCCGGTCGGAACTGGGACGTGGTGGTAGTCACGGACAGCACAGACAACGAAAATGTGCGCCGTCTGACGGTGCAGGTCTTCAACGAACAGAACAACACGGAGCCCGTGATTGAGCTCGACGGCTTTGTGGGACGCTTCTGATGCCATTTCGTTCCCGTTCCGAGCATTATCGCCGCAGCGCAGGGTTCACTCTGGTCGAGGTCTTAGTGTCTCTGTGGATCTTCTCGATGATCGGGCTGGCAGCTCACCTTATGCTACGTACTGTGATCGATAGTCATGACCGCACTGAAGCTTCGAGGGAGAACCTTGCCAGTCTTATGCGCGCCATGTCGGTGCTGGAGACGGATCTATCCCAGGTCGTGCCACGGGGAATTCGGGATCGGTTTGGCGACGCGCAGCCGGCACTTGCGGTGCCCGCGGATGAAAGTCTGATCGAGTTTACGCGGAGCGGTTGGCGAAACCCGCTGCGCACCAATCGCAGCAACATGCAGCGGGTGTCCTACAATGTTGAAGATGAGCAGCTGATCCGCCGGTTCTGGTACGTGCTTGATCGCGCTGAGGATTCCGAGCCAGTCGAACAGGTGCTACTCAAGGGGGTGCTTGATCTGCGGATCTCGGTTGCTGATGAGACCGGAGAGCAAGGCAGTACCTGGCCTTCGTTTTCTACTAACACGCCCTTACCGATGTCGATGGAGTTGGTGCTGGATACCGAAGATATTGGTGAGATACGGCGAGTCGTGACTCTAGTTGCNCCGGCACTCGAAATACGGTCCCAGGGGTCTGAATTGGACATTCTGGGAAAGCGTGACAAGGCCGAAGATGGAACCGTTATCGGCGAAATTGCCCGACCTGGCCAGCCCGGCTCGCGGAAAAGTCAGAATCCGGGTGATAACCGTGCGCCCTAGGCAATTGAACAGTCGACTTCGACATCAGCGCGGAGTGGCACTGATCACGATCCTGCTGATTGTTGTGGTTGCGGTATTGCTTGGGGTCTCGATGTCGAGCGCCCAAAACCTTGCTATCCATCGAACCCGCTACTATCTGGACCAGGCGCAGTTGCGCCAGTACGTGATTGGGGGGGAAGAGTTGGCTCGGCAGATTCTCTTCGAAGACTTCCTAGAGGCCCCCACGAAGGATCACCTGCTTGAAGTCTGGGCATCTCAGGAACTTACCTATGAGCACGAAGGTGGGGAGATCGCACTCCGGCTCGTCGATCTGCAGAGTCGCTTTAATCTGAACAATCTGCTTGTGGGAGGTCTGCAGCGGGAACGTTTTACTCGATTGCTGTCTAACATCGGGGTGGATGCGGTATATGCGGACAGGATCGTGGATTGGGGTGACCCGGATCAGGTTGCGTCCGGTGCGGGCGCAGAAGATTACGCCTACCTTGGCCTGGATCGCCCATACCGGGCGGGGAACCAAGGCTTCCACGACGTGAGCGAGCTGCGTATGGTATTGGATATGGATGCCAAGACCTTTAGCCGGCTCGAACCCTATGTAGCCGCGCTACCTGCTCCGGATGTCGCTTTAAATGTAAATACCGCAAACATTCTGATGTTACAGGTGTTGGCGCCACAGTTGACGGAAGATGCCGCAGCCAATGCCGTTGAGCAGCGGATCGCTGTTGAAGGGTTCAATACGGTGGGCGACTTTTATGCGGCGATGGGTACACCGGCACGCACTAGCAACGAAGGCCTTGGTGTACAATCCAGCTTCTTCGAGATCAATGTCACGGCGCACTATCAGGACCGGTTTGGCTACCTTCGAAGTGTGGTGCAGCGCAATCCCGTCGACGGCAGTCTGCGGGTTCTTCGGCGCTCCTTTAGCCGCGCGTTGCCGGCCTTGGTGGCTCCTGGGACCGAAGACTCCGATGAAGCTGTGGATGGCTAAAAGTGGCTGACAGACTCTTTGTGCGCTACTTCCCTGAGTCCGATCATCTGCAATGGCTGATGTTCGGGCACGACGGTAATGTACGCCTGCGGGGAGATGGAACACCCGAGGCGTTTGTTGAGCGAACCACCGATGTTACGTGGGCCGGCCCTGTGCAGGCCATGCTGCCTGGTGAAACGGTCTTGCTGACCTCTGCCGAGGTGCCCAGCCGTCAGCGCCGGCAGATCGAGCAAGCTGTTCCATTTATGGTTGAAGATGATCTGGCGGTTGAGGTCGACAACCTTCATTTTGCAATCGGCGATAGGCTGGACGATGGCAAGATCAGCGTGGTCGCGGTTGATCGTGAATTGCTAGAGCGCACGCTGGCGCGTCTAAATGATGCCGGGCTTGCACCGGAAGCGCTNAAGCTCGATACGCTGTGTGTNCCGTNTAGCGGTGATANCACAGTNGTGATTGAGCAGGGNCGTGTGCATCTGCGCACCGGACCGGTCAGTGGCCTGTCGCTCGAAACNGCGCTGGCCGGAACAGCACTCGAATTGCTGCCCGAAGGGCAGGTGAANGTGGTNACATGTGCGGATGGNGGTGAGGNGGGACAAGTACTTGCGGCCCAGCTTNGCGCTGAGCTNGANGGCGAGGCCGAAGTCAGCACCTCCGAATCCGGCGGCCTGGACCTCCTNTGTGANTANTATNGTTCTAGCAGTCTGGATCTGCTACAGGGTGAGTACGAAGTAGAAGGGCNGGGGGACGACGAAGGCNGCGGCTGGTCCTTGGTGTGGAAGCTTGGGGTCGCCGTATTTATTCTCCAACTGCTACTCTTCGCGGGCGAAGGACTCTATCTCGACACGCTGGCNGAGCANTACGATGCGGACATCAAGGCCCTGTATTCAAATACGTTTCCTAACGATCGTAACGTTCGCGATATCAGGCGACGCTGGGAACAAAAGCTACGTGGTAGCACCGGTGAGAGTGAAGGCTTCCTGCCCGTGTTTGGCGAGGCAGCGCAGCACTTACGCGGCTCGTCGCTTGGCCTGCAGAACGTGAACTACAACGAATCGCGTGGTGACCTCATCCTGCAGCTCAATGCCCAACGCAGCGANCAGCTTGTCAGTCTGTCTCAGGCCCTCGCGGAAGCCGGCTTTAGCGCCAAGATCGGAACAATCAACCAATCCCCTGATGACGAGGTCAAGGGCAGCATCACGGTGTCGAAAAGATGAGCCTTGGTAAGCGTTTTGGCGCGATTCCGGGTGTCCGCAAAGGGTTTGAACGCTTTGGCGCAATGGAACCGCGGGACCGGCTAGCCGCAAAATCGCTCGCCATTTTCGTTGCCGGCGTTGTGGCCTACTTTGGCATGTGGTTACCTTTGCATACGTTTTCCTCGGACGCTCGCTCGGACCGCAACGACAATCGCGATCTCTATACCTGGATGATGGCAACGCGCCAACAAGCCGTGACTGCGGACAGAGGTACGGGCGCTGAACTTCGTGCTCGATCCGGGCAGACCTTGCTGACCCGAGTGTCGCGTACGGCACAGCAAAATCAGATCCAGCCCAACCGCCTTCAGCCTGAAGGACAGAACGTGAGTGTCTGGTTCGACGCGGTGGCGTTCAACAGTTTGATGCGCTGGCTGCAGGATCTTGAACGGAAGGAAGGGATCTCGGTGCAGTCGATCTCAGTGGATCGCCAGGATAAGCCAGGGCTCGTCAATGCGCGGATTGTATTGCGCTCCTGATTGGCGGGCGAAGGTTACTTTTCGCCACGTGAAACCTGTTTTCCGGAAACGCGACTTGGGGCTGTGGCAAATGCTTGCTGGTTCGATCAATTGATTCGGATGTCGCATTGCCTGGTGTTGATGGTCGGCTGTTTTGCCCGGGGCGTAGCGCTCAGAAAGCACGACGAGCCATGAGCTATTCTGGGCTTTTCGGCTCAGCAATCGACAAGTGAATGAGGTGGCGCTTTCCTTCATCGAAGGTTGTCATGATAAGCGCTGTTCGAGTGAGAACTGCGCAACGAAACTGTAGGAGTGACACGTACCTTCGTTGCCCAACTGGCTGGTAGACCACATTACCTGAAGTTCCGCGACTTTAGGGAAAAGTGCGTCAGGTAGTCACTCAGATCCTCAACGTGCCCTGCGATAATATGGATCACGGATTCCTGGCGCTCCATTACGCCNTTGATCTTGATTAGCCGACCCTGCACAACGGCTGAACGGAATTTCTTCAGCACAGCTGNCCAGATCACCACGTTGATGTTGTTGGTTTCATCTTCGAGGGTGAGGAAGATCACACCGGAAGCAGAGCCTGGGCGCTGGCGCCCGGTCACAATCCCTGCCACCTGAATAAAACACCCGTGGCGCATCTCTGGTAGTTCATCTGCTTTCCTACAGTTGTGGAAAGGTCCACCGGATTCACGCAGGATGGCCATAGGGTGACGACCCAAGGTCAGACCGAGACTTAAATAATCAGCTTNCAGGTCGTCGTTCTCGTCAGGTGGCGGGAGCACAACCCGCTCTGCTTCTCCTGTGTACTTTGACTCCGAGGGTATACTGAATCTTATCCCGGGCTCTGCAACCTTCCCCAGATTTTGTTCGGTGTACTCTTGCTCCTGCTGTTCCCGGTTCTGCAGGTTCGGCCTTTCGAGGGGTAGATGCTGCCAGTAGGAGTTTGTCTGTAGATCTGCCGGGAGGGGCTGCAGATTTTGCAGTGCTGGCAATCGTGGTGTCTTGGCGTTTNCAGATGTGTGAGGGTGTGTGCTGGGCTGCATGTCGGTGCGTCGCGTGAGTTTGGCCTCCGTGGTGACATTGACGGGGATGAGAGGTGTTTCGGGCAGGAGCCCTTGAGTTTCCCAGTGGGTTTGGTAACGATGACCTGACAGGGTTTTGAAGGCTCCGCCTTCGGTCAGACGTGCCATATCGCCTCGATCAAGTCTGGCCCGTCGTGACAGGTCTGCCACATTGCTGAATGTTTGNACGGCGCGCGCATCAGTAATTCTCTCGGCAACAAGTTCACGCATGCCTTTGATGCGGTTGAAGCCCAGGCGCAGTGCTGGTTGCTGGGATGTGAGCTGACCTTCGCGGTAGCTGGGTCGTTCAAGCGTGGACTCCCATTCACTGTGCAGCACGTCTACAGGGCGTATCTCGATATCATGCCTGCGTGCATCCTGCACGAGTTGGGAAGGGGAGTAGAAACCCATCGGTTGGGCGTTCAGCAGCCCGGCATAAAAAGCGGCTGGCTCGTAACACTTGATCCATGCGGAGATGTATACCAGTAAGGCAAAACTTGCCGCATGGGATTCTGGGAAGCCATATTCACCAAATCCTTTGATCTGCTCGAATATCCGCTCGGCAAATTCCCGCTTGTGACCCCGTTCCAGCATGCCGGTGATGAGCTTTTCTTGGAAAACGTCGAGTCCCCCGCGGCGCTTCCACGCAGCCATCGCGCGTCGAAGTTGATCGGCTTCCCCGGGTGTAAACCCTGCAGCCACCACTGCCAGCTTGATGACCTGCTCCTGAAAGATGGGCACCCCTAGGGTGCGCTCCAGTACCTCACGCACGGCATCGTTGGCGTAGGTGACCTGTTCTTCGCCGTTGCGCCGTTTGAGGTAGGGATGCACCATGTTGCCCTGAATGGGTCCTGGCCTCACGATCGCAACCTCAATGACAAGATCGTAAAACGTTCGGGGCTTGAGCCTTGGCAACATGGACATCTGGGCCCGTGACTCCACCTGGAATACACCCACGCTGTCCCCGGCCTGCAGCATGTTGTAGGTGACCGGGTCCTCGGGTTGAATGTCCGCGATGGTCATCTCAGTGCCGCGATAGGAGTTGAAGAGATCGAAACTCTTACGAATGGCCGTCAGCATTCCTAGCGCCAGCACNTCGACCTTCAGCAACCCAAGTGCCTCTATATCGTACTTGTCCCACTGGATGATGGTGCGATCCGGCATGGCAGTGTTCTCAATCGGAACTAACTGCGCTAGTGGCCCGCTCGAAATAATGAACCCGCCGACGTGCTGGGAGAGATGCCGGGGAAAGCCCATGATCTCCTTCACTAGGGTCAGGAACTGGCTCACTATCGGACTGTTGGGATTGATGCCGTTCTCTTCGAAACGTTCGAGCAGTTGTTCTTTCTTATCCCACCAGGAGAGGGATTTTGCGAGACGATCAACTAACTGTAGATCAAGCCCCAGCGCTTTGCCGACATCCCGTACCGCGCTCTTGGGCTGGTAGGTAATGACGGTTGCGGCAATCGCGGCCCGGTCCCGGCCGTATTTCTTGTAGATGTACTGGATGACCTCTTCACGCCGCTCGTGTTCAAAGTCGACATCAATATCAGGCGGCTCGTTGCGCTCTTTGGAGATGAAGCGCTCGAAGAGGAGTGACACTCGCGCGGGATCGACTTCAGTAATAGCGAGGCAATAACACACCGCACTGTTTGCCGCCGAGCCTCGGCCCTGGCAGAGAATGTTCTGGCTGCGTGCAAAGTGCACGACGTCGAATACGGTCAGGAAGTAGAACTCGTACTCCAGTTCTTCGATGAGTGTAAGTTCATGTTCGATCGCTTTGAGGACATCAGGTTTGATGCCGTCCGGCCAGCGCTGCTCAGCCCCTGCATACGTAAGTTGGCGTAAATACCGGGTAGGCGTGAGTCCCGTCGGCACAAGCTCTGCCGGGTACTCGTAGCGCAGTTCCGAGAGTTTGAAGTGGCAGCGGTCCGCGATGTGGGCGGATGCTTCGAGCATGCCACGTGGATACCAGGATGCGAGTGTTGGCAGAGGACGGAGGTACTTCTCCCTGTTCGGTGCCAGTAGGCGCCCGGCGAGTCGGACCGACTGGCCAATCCGCACAGCCGAGAGCACATCATGAAGAGGCTTGCGCCTAGGAACATGCATGTGCACGTCGCCGCTCGCCACCAGAGGCAGTTCAAGAAGTTTGGCAAGCGTAAACCCTTGTTCATAACGGGCCTGCTCGCGCCCGTCCGGGAACGCCTGAATAGACAGCCACAGCCGGTCCGCGAAAATGCGCCGCAGCCGTGAACCCTGCCGCAGCAGATTGGCGTAGGGGTGTGGGTTGCTTGCCTGGCTGAGGGCACCTGCTCGATCCGCCTTCGAGTCATGGGGAATCCAGATCGCAAGACACTCGTGCAGGCCTGT
>PAWP01000056.1 GCA_002714125.1 Gammaproteobacteria bacterium | reverse complement strand
TGGTGATCGCGACGATCTTGCCGTGTCCCCGTTCGGCAAAGGCCGGAGCGTAGTGACGAACCAGGCGCATCAGTGGGTGCACGAGTGAGTCGAATAGGCTGTGCCAGTCGAGATCATCAATATCAGCCACTGGCGTGTTGCAGGGATCGTGCGCGAGATTAGCTACCAGGATGTCGATTTCGCCGACGGCCCTACATGCCCTGGTCAGCGCCTCTCTTTCTGGTATGGCGCCTTCCCAGGTCTGAACGTTGGCCGCCTCGGCGGTGAACAGGTCTCGGATGGCGGGACCCATGTAGTCGTCGACCTGTGTCACTAGTACGCGTTTGCTCTCGAGTCTACCCATGGTCGGTCTTCCCTGATTCAGTTGATTGAGGCCGCGTGTTGCTGGAGAAGTTCAAGCGGCACGATATCCAGCGCTTTCGCGTGGGTGTTGGCGAGAAACACCCGGGGTGCCATGCCTTTCTCCTGCGCTTCCAGCCAGCGTCCCGCACAGAGGCACCAGCGGTCGCCTTCTTTCAGACCCTGAAAGCCAAACTCAGGATGTGGCGTTGAGAGGTCATTGCCGGCAAACCGCGAGTATTCGAGGAAGTCGGTAGTGACTTCAACACACACAGTGTGCGAGCCCACATCTTCCTTGCAGGTGTTGCAGCAACCATCTCTGAAGAACCCGGTCAGGGGGTCCATGCCACATGGCTGTAGCTCCTCGCCCAGTACATTCACTGATGGGTCGAGCTCGATTTCCGGCATGCTGCCCTCGTCTCTGGTTGCGAATACGTCGGTGTCGGATTGTCGCTGAAGCTGGCTTTTAGGGCCAGCTAACAAAGGGATGGTGCAAGTCTGCTCGGTGTCGGCTTGACCTCACTGGCATAGCATTGCCCGTCATCCCCAGCTCTTTGAGCTGCACAATGATCTGGCGCAGTTCCTTATCGGATGCTTCATCTTAAGAGAGGACCCGGATGAAGCACAGCCAGCGGCCGCTATTCGTGCGGGAAGCCGCGACGTTCGTTATGTCTTCAAAGGAGAAGGCCGCCTCGNAGTGTTCCATTGCGAGGTCAAAGTGATGGGCTGCNAAGGCGAGCGCACCCGATGCCCATTGGCNGTTGGTACGTCGCCCTGGCAGCAGATCCAGCTAGGTCGCGAGTTACGCGTTGAACGCAAGNGAAGCCTAGCTCGTTGCAATGTTTNAGGTGACAAGGTCGGTCGGATCGTNCCAGTCGTCGGTCCNGAGGTTGGTAACAATGCGNTAGGNTAGTTTGACAGANGTGTCTTTGCGTTCNGCGCTCCCCATCGACAGAGCGGCAGCGATCAAANCTCGTGCNATCACTATGCGGCCNTCGAGGCTACCGGCCTGNAAAATGCCTTGCCCCGTCGCGAAGTGTGCGCCCATAGAGTCGTTAGGGTCCGGTAGCTGAAATATCACAGCAGTCCATTCAGTTGGTTCAGGTTGGCAAAACGCTCAGGATTCAAGTCGCGATCAGCAAGGGCCGGATGGTCCGGTAGGTATCGATGCACACGATAGATGCTCACGGTGGGTGAACCGTTTGCAGCATTGTTTACAAAGGGGTTGATCCACTCCCACGCGGGCTGACGTTGCTGGGTCACTTCCAACAGGCGCCCGCTGGTCCCTTCACACAGGAGAACGTTGCCGCCAGGTTGTCGGGATACGCCGGAGATATGGCCACTGAACAGTTGTGGTCCGGGATTGCCTTCATAACNCCAGACAATCTCGTCGGTTGCCGGACTCACCTCGATGACGCGGGACGCCGCAGTGCGGTTATCGAAGATCAGTACGTTGCCGTCTTCAACAAAGGTGGGGTTGTGCTGCCCGTGGGTCTTGGTGAACTTCCATCGCAACTCTCCGCTGTTATGATCGATTATCGCTACGCGGTCGTTGTTACGGCATGAGAACACAATGTCACCTGCTTCGTTCACGTCGATGCCGTTGATGTGAGTCCATTCCCATCTCAGGGTCTGCGAGTCGATGGGATCCTTTTTGGGGTCGAGGAGTTCCCAAGTATGTATCCGGCGCACTTCCTTGCCCGTTGTGTCGATTTCTACCAGATCATCGCCCAGCAGGCGCGGCAGGCGTTCCCGCGGCCGCTTTGTGCCACCCTTGACCGACTTGTGCAGCGCCTCCGGTAGCTCGACCCATTCCGGGACCATCGTGTTTCCGTTCGGGAAGCGGAAAAAATCGTGGTGCTGGGCCTTATTGTCGTATTGCCAGACCACATTCCCATCCCAGTCCACCTCCTGCAGNGTCGTGTGATAGCCCCCCNGCCGCCGAATGTGTTCTTCAAATGGCNGCGGGGGCTTGGTAGGCTCATCNTTCGGGCGGCGCGGCAGGCCGCGTTCCGAGCCGGTCATCAGTAAGTTGCCATTGTTGAGCAGACGGCCATAGCCGGGTCTGATGCTGCCAAACGTCCACCTGTGGACAACGCGCCCACCCATGTCGATCAGGTAGGCATGATCGTCGCCGTGCGGCGTCAGCAGGGTGTAACCCTTGACTGAGAGATCAGGACGGTGAAAGGTGAGCCCCGTCGGGCGCGNAACAGACCAGCCCATGGCTCAGGCCCACTTCACGGTGTTGTAAATCGCAATTTCGAATTCGTACATGTGACAAATGATGCCTCTCTNNNGCGTGACTTCGTGCTGANCAAGTTACAACNGCAGCCTTTCCCTTTCAGTAGACTAGTCTTCGACACTCTGGNCCGCCGCTAGCACCGTATCGGCCGACGTCTTGAGTTTGTGGTTACCTCAGTATGTGAGCATTGGCTCATTGAACANGTAAACCCTNCCCAGCCGCCCTCGGTGACGGCCTTTGCGTAGCTTCCGCGAGCGTGATGNCGCACCAGAAATGTTNCAGGATCGANTTGTCCCGCGGCAATGTNTGGTCGTAAGACTGAAAGCGCTTGCGCGGGGATTCGACAATCGCAGCGCGCATGGCTACGNCTCAATCGGCTCATGGAGGCATTAGCAGATNCTATCTGGTGCGATAACAAAGAACGCTTGCTGCTTTGAGCGTCGTTTTGATCGACGCGCGGGTCGCTNGTGTTGGAATCGGTGGACGCCAGTTCTGTTCTCATATTATCNANTCCGTCGANTAGCAATGCTGAACNGTCCTGTGANGCATCGCCGCCGTTGATGGCAAAGCCGCGCTGAACGCCGTTGCGCTCCAGAACGACTGCAGAGTCAGGTTCCCTGTGGTGTTCTGCCTCGGTCATGCCAAAGTGTTGGCAGTACCAAGTTGAGGTAGTGTCCNGGTCTGTTACAGGCGGAGTAAGGACGTTTTGCTGGTAAGGNTAGGTCGCTTTGAAGCNGAGGTTTGCCANCTGAGTCCCCGNTTTTNGTTCGAATCATACGNTGCTCTTCAAATTTCCNGTTTTGGCGCGTTTATTCTCAGTCAAAAGGCAAATGTCGTGAGCGTAGCGACCACCATGATTCCAGCACCCTTGAGCGACAGGAGCGCAATCCCCCTGACGCCTCCTATCGACCCGAGTACTGCTTCAGGTAGGGCGCCGCCTCCAGGCATATTTTGAGTNGATGATGAACNGNTCGAGTTGGTAGCAGCCATATCGCATTGCGACGATATGCTGCTTTGCTGGCAGCCCTTGCCATAGCGCTGACCGGCTGCATCTCGTGCGAGTCTGAAGGCGGCAACCGTTATGAAAGTAACTCAGTAGTGCCTAAGGCCGAAATAAGTTCGTTCTGGCTGCGAGGGTAGCTCGGCGGGCCCGAGAGCAGGCACACTACCGAATCGGGAGCTACGAGTTTGATGAGCGGGAGAACACCTAGGTGTCTTTGTTTCTCGTATTCAATGTGAAGACGGAAAACCGCAGTAGTCGCGACTACTACTTCCAGGCCAAGGACGGGTGGTCGAGGACTACTCGCAGGGCTGTCCGGCGACCGTTCGTCAAGCGGTTGTCACATCCGATAGTGCATATGAGTCGTAAGTTTATGTAACCGTAAGCGGTATCCAGAAAGTAGCGAGACCCCAAGAAGCCCCATACCTGGGCTCTAACCTTGAAGGGCCGGTCAGATCCTGACTCGGCTCTTTTTTTTGGCCGCCTGGCGCGCTAAAAAACGTGGCCCCAACGCAGAAAGGCCGGCGCAAGCGCCGGCCTTCCGTTCTTGCGGAAATCCTGCTCAGTCTTGCTCGAGCTCGATGTCGATCCCGAGTGAGCGGATTTCCTTTACCACTACGTTAAAGGACTCGGGCATGCCCGGTTCCATGCGGTAATCGCCGTCCACGATGTTCTTGTACATGCGTGTCCGACCCTGAACGTCATCCGACTTAACCGTGAGCATTTCCTGCAGGGTGTAGGCGGCGCCGTACGCTTCGAGTGCCCATACTTCCATCTCGCCAAAGCGCTGGCCACCAAACTGGGCTTTACCGCCCAGCGGCTGCTGAGTTACGAGAGAATAGGAGCCGGTTGAACGGGCATGCATCTTGTCGTCAACCAGGTGGTTGAGCTTCAGCATATACATCACGCCAACCGTTACTGGTCGATCAAACATCTCGCCGGTGGTGCCGTCGAACAGGTTGATCTGACCCGAGGTGGGTAGATCAGCGATCTCAAGCATGCTCTTGATCTCTGTCTCGTTGGCCCCGTTGAAGACGCCTGTGGCCATTGGTACGCCTCGCTTGAGGTTGGCTGCGAGCGTGACAATCTCGTCATCGGAGAGACTTTCGAGCTCTTCAGGGCGCCCAGTGCGGTTGTACACCTCCTGCAGGAAGGCACGGAGCTCGGCGGACTCGCGCTGCTCCGCAAGCATGGCATTGATCTTGTGACCAATCCCTTCCGCAGCCCAGCCCAGGTGCGTTTCAAGGATCTGGCCGACGTTCATCCGCTTGGGTACACCAAGCGGGTTAAGGACCAGATCAATGGGCTCACCATTGGCATCAAAAGGCATGTCTTCAATTGGTTTGATCACCGAGATCACACCCTTGTTTCCGTGCCGGCCAGCCATCTTGTCGCCTGGCTGAATGCGACGCTTCACAGCGAGGTGAACCTTCACAATCTTGAGCACGCCGGCAGTGAGTTCATCACCCCCTTCGAGTTTGCTGCGGGCCTCGGCGAACTGCTCATCAAGTTGCTTGCGACGCTCCTGCAAGCGGCGGTCAGCCTCGGCTAGGGCTTCATTCAGATCTTCGTCTTCGAGGCGCAGTTTGAAGAGATCCTGGTTCGGAATCTCAGCTAGCACGCTTTTTAACAACTTGTCGTCCTTCTTGAGACCGGGACCGCCGATGACCTTCATGCCGGAGAGTGACTCGCGTAGCCGCTCAAACGTGGCCGCCTCAATGATGCGGAACTCCTCATCAATGTTCTGTCGCACTTCTTCGAGCTGTGCCTGTTCAATCGAAAGCGCACGCGCGTCTTTCTCGATGCCGTCCCGGGTATAGACCTGCACGTCAATGACCGTGCCACTGTAGCTGCTAGGAACGCGCAGAGAGGTGTCCTTAACGTCCGACGCCTTCTCCCCAAAGATGGCGCGGAGGAGCTTTTCTTCTGGTGTCAGCTGGGTTTCGCCCTTGGGCGTGACCTTACCTACGAGAATGTCGCCCGGCTCTACTTCTGCACCGATATAGACAATTCCGGAATCGTCGAGTTTGGACAGGGCGCCCTCACCCACGTTTGGGATGTCAGATGTAACCTCTTCAGCACCGAGTTTGGTATCCCGGGCGATACAGGTCAGTTCCTGAATGTGAATACTGGTAAAACGATCCTCTTTAACAACCCTTTCAGACACGAGAATCGAGTCTTCGAAGTTGTAGCCATTCCAGGTCATGAACGCGATGCGGATGTTCTGGCCGAGTGCGAGTTCGCCATTGTCGATCGAAGGTCCGTCCGCGATAACGTCCCCGCGGGTGACGGTGTCACCTTCGGAGACCAGCGGTACCTGATTTACACATGTGCTCTGGTTCGAGCGTTCGTACTTGGTGAGCTTGTAGATGTCGACACCGGCTTCGCCAGTCTCGGTTTCATCATCCTTTACCCGAATTACGATCCGGGCCGCATCGACCGTCTCGACCACGCCGCCGCGCGAAGAGATGACGCAGACCCCCGAGTCGCGGGCCACGGTGCTTTCCATGCCCGTACCCACAAGCGGCTTCTCAGACTGCAGAACAGGTACTGCCTGGCGCTGCATGTTCGATCCCATAAGTGCACGGTTGGCATCGTCGTGCTCGAGGAACGGAATTAGGGAAGCTGCGACGGATACGATCTGCTGTGGCGAGACATCCATATAGTTGACGTTGTCGCGAGGTGCCTTGGTGAACTCACCAAGGTGACGCACATCAACAAGATCCTCGATCAGGTTGTTGTCTTCATCCAGCAACGCACTGGCTTGTGCAATCACGAAGTCACCTTCGATGATGGCGGATAGGAATTCGATTTCGTCGCTTACCTGGCCCTCAACCACCTTGCGGTACGGCGTTTCAAGAAAACCAAACTGATTGGTGCGCGCATAAGTCGACAGGTTGTTTAGAAGGCCAATGGTGGGTCCTTCAGGCGTCTCGATTGGGCATAGGCGGCCGTAGTGGGAGGGGTGTACGTCGCGCACTTCGAAGCCTGCGCGCTCCCGGGTCAAGCCACCTGGCCCCAGCGCGGACACCTTGCGTTTGTGGCTGATCTCGGCAAGCGGATTGACCTGGTCCATAAACTGGGACAAGGCGGCAGAGCCAAAGAATTCCTTGACCGCGGCCGCAACCGGTTTGGCGTTGATCAGGTCCTGCGGCATGAGCCCTTCGGACTCAGCAATCGACAAGCGTTCCTTGACGGCGCGCTCAACACGGATGAGTCCGAGGCGGAAGGCGTTTTCAGCCATCTCGCCAACCGAACGTATCCGCCGGTTGCCAAGGTGGTCGATGTCATCAGTGGTGTCCTGGCCGTTGCGGATCGCAATCAGCTGCTTCATCACATCTACGATGTCTTCATTGGAAAGGACGCCGCCACCTTCTTCGATCTGGCGACCAAGGCGGCGGTTGAGCTTCATGCGCCCAACATCGGTCAGGTCATAACGTTCCGGCGCGAAGAACAGATTGTTGAAAAGATTCTCGGCGGCCTCCTTAGTAGGCGGCTCGCCGGGACGCATCATGCGGTAGATCTCAACAAGCGCTTCGAGCGTGTTATGCGTGTTGTCGATCATGAGTGTGTCGGCAATGAAAGCGCCCGCGTCAAGATCGTTGGTGTAGATGCACTCGAAGTCCTTGATGCCGATTTCGCGCAGCTTCTCAATGACTTCTTCGGTGATGGCAGTCATGCAGGGGACCGCGATCTCGCCGGTTTCCGGGTCAACGTGATCCTTTGCCAGCACACGACCTAGCAGAAACTCGATTGGGGTCTCGAGCTGCTCCACCTCGGTTTTCTTGAGCTCGCGGATATGGCGCGCGGTTATTCGCGTGCCTTCCTCAACGATTACTTTCTTGCCGACAGCAATGTCGAACTTGGCCGTTTCGCCGCGCAAACGATCGGCCTCCAGATCGTAGGAGAAACCCTCATCCTTGACATGGAACCTGTCGTTTTCAAAGAAGAGTTCTAGGATCTGTTCTGTGGTGTAGCCGAGTGCGCGCAGCAGAATGGTTGCCGGCAGCTTGCGCCGACGGTCAATCCGCACGAACAGGCAGTCCTTGGGATCAAACTCGAGGTCAAGCCACGAACCGCGCATCGGAATGACGCGGGCGGAGTAGAGCAGTTTGCCCGAAGAATGGGTCTTGCCCTTGTCGTGGTCGAAAAATACGCCCGGTGAGCGGTGCAGCTGAGACACGATGACCCGCTGGATGCCGTTGACGATGAAAGAGCCGTTGTCTGTCATGAGCGGCATATCGCCCATGTAGACTTCCTGCTCCTTGATGTCCTTGATGGCTTTGTTTGAAGATTCCTTATCGTAAATGATCAGGCGCAGTTTCACTCGCAGTGGCACTTCAAAGCTCTGGCCGCGCATCTGGCACTCTTTCACGTCAAACGTGGGGCGCCCGAGGGTGTAACTGACGTACTCGAGCGCAGCATTGCCCGAGTAGCTGACAATTGGAAATACCGACTTGAACGCAGCATGGATGCCCTGGTTGCGCTTGGACGGGGTGGGCACCCGGTTCTGCAGGAATCCGGCGTATGACTCAGCCTGCATGGTTAGAAGATACGGGATCTCCAGCACCTCGGGCAGCTTGCCAAAACTCTTGCGGATGCGTTTCTTCTCGGTATAGGAATAGGCCATACACGTCTCTCCGTTACGGAAGTCGTACGATCAAGGGAACAGCGGGGAATTAAGGGGCGCAATCATACCCGAAGATCGGGGGAAAGAGGAGTGCTTTGGCACGGTTTTAGCTGGTCAATCCAGGGGACGCTTTTGGCGAGGCTATGAGCGATAATCCGCGCGCTGCGATATAGGGGTTAAGGATGCTGGATCTGCTCGCCAATCTCTCCGAGATCCTTGCTGGAATCGCCATCGTGATCGCCGCCGCCAGAGCATGGCCGCTGCTCGGCGCGATGAACCGCTCGCTGGTCGTGCGTCGTCGTCGTCGGGGGCCGATTGGTGAGGATCTGCGGCGTCTTTCGACGGGACTCGGACGCGAACTCGACGTGCCGGATCCCAAGTTTGCTTCCATTCAGCAGGCACGAGAGGGCCTGATGATGGTGCTGGCCGACGCACATGCCAGCAATCTGCACCTGCAGATGGGNGGTCTCGATGCTGAGCACCCGGGAACGCTCAGGGTGCGGGTAGAGGGCGAACTCATAACAGTCACAACTCTTTCCGCTGATGCGTACATCCGCCTGATAGATGAGTTTAAGGACTGGGCGGGCATGGGGTCTGAAACTACCTGGGGTCGGGCCCGGGGTATGGGCAGCTACGCAGGCAATGAGTTTTCTGTGCTGATCCGCTTGGTGGANTCGGTGCACGGGCCCGCGATGACCGCGCACCTNCTGGATACATCGGTTGCCGAGTTNCCTATAGATGCCCTGGGAATGCCCGCTTCAATCTGGGGNATGATAGAGCCTTTNCTCGATGTCGAGCGGGGCGGGTTGCTAATATTTGCNGGAACCTCTGGCAGCGGCAAGACAGTTTCACTGTATACGTCGATGAATCTGNTGGATNTGGATCGCTGCAACGTGGTGACCGTTGAAGACCCAGTGGAACTNCTGCGCCCTGGAGTGACCCAGATCGAGGTGGATGCGCCAAAGCTTGGGGTCAGTGATGCATTTACGCTCGCCCGAAACATGGACCATGACGTGTTGATGGTGGGCGAGCTGCGCCCCGATACGGTCCGTATGGTGCTGCGGTCCTACTACGATGGCTGCCTGACCCTCACCTCGGCGCCTTCGCGGAGCGCGCTTGCAACATTGATGTATCTGGACAGTTACAGTCAGGTTGGCATCCGTGAGCTTATCTATCCGATGGTGATTGTCTCCCAGAATCTCATGCGCGGGCTCTGTCANGAGTGCAAGGTGCCGGTCTCACTCAGCACCTCCGATAACGAATTTGTAGAGCGAGTGCTGAGCGAGAGCGGGCGCGATTGGTCCGCGATTGGCGACAGCTTTCACGAGGCGACAGGCTGTCGCCAATGTGACGGGGGCCGCNATGGCCGGGTCGCCTGTTACGAGGCGTTGGCAGTTGATTTTGGTTTGCTTGACGCGATCAGGACCAATCGGAACCCACGCAAACAGCTTGAATACGCGGTAGGGCGTGGATTTTCCCCTATGCAGTTTCATGCGCTCGAACGTGCCNCGAGGGGGGAAGTCAGCCTGGCCGAGGTGCGGCGGGTGGTGACCGGCTTGCGCAGTGCGGGTACTTCGTCGTGAGCCAGACATGAAGATATGGGTTGATGCGGATGCACTGCCGCGGGTGATTCGCGATGTGCTGTTTCGGGTTGCCGAGCGCACTGGCCTTGAGCTGACGCTGGTGGCCAACCAGTGGCTGAAAACACCGGCGCTTGCCAACATTCGGGTCTTGNAGGTGGAGCAGGGGCCTGATGTCGCCGATCAGGAAATTGTGCGGCGCGCAGAGCCCGGCGATCTTGTCATCACTGCTGACATTCCTGAAGCTGCGGAGCTGATTGAGAAGGATGTCTATGTGCTCAGTCCCAGAGGNGAAGCGTTCACTCGNGAGAACATCCGAGGNCGGCTCAACATGCGCGACTTCATGGACACGCTCCGGGGCAGCGGTATCCAGACAGGTGGGCCGCCGCCACTGTCTGCGAAGGATAANCAGGCTTTTGCCAACGGCCTTGATCGTATTCTGGCTAAACTCCATGACGCGGCNCGGTGATCCCCCTCGATCGGGCAACCTCGCTTGGNGGTCACTGCTAGGTGTTGCCGGTTCGCTTTAGCGGGACGAGTGCGTCACTCGCAAGCACGGCGGCCTCGTCGATCTTGGTGAGCTGACGGAGCGCCACGGTCCGTGTCCAGCACTGCGGACAGCGGTGCTTCAAGGTTGCTAAAGAGCTCGCTATATGCCGTGTAGGCATCAGGGAACACCGCGCCAATGCGCGAGGTATTGGACAGCTCGAACGTTTGCGATACGCGGTNATCCAATGCGAAGGGGANCTCCATTGACGGCCCGTGGGCCTTCGCAAACACAACGNCTTGGTAGTGNCCTGAGCGATCGAAGCGCGCTTGGCGAAGGCCGGAACCGGGGCGCTGGGCTTTTACTGATCGTGAGTTTTGTTGGTCTAATGCGCGACGCCTGCTGCGTTTCGAACTGCTTAGAGTTGATGAATTCCGANGTAGGAACCAATACGTGGTGCTAATGGAGTCCTTTGACTGGGGCTGTGAGATCGCGCGGCATATGCTTGATTAAGAGAGTGGCCATTCAGCGGGATCGATGTTCGGATAGCGTTTGTACCATCGCTTTCAGCTCCAGGATCTCCTCCTGCAGCTCTTTAACCGAAACATGGTTGGGGTCGGTTTCGCGCACTTTCTCATGTTCCTCTTCAAGAACGTTGACAACGATTCCAATAACCATGTTCAGGAAGGCGAACGCTGTCAGGAAAATGAATGTGACAAAAAATGTCCAGCTCCATGGATAGACGGCCATCGTCTCGTACATGACGTCTGTCCAGTCCTCGAAGGTCATCACACGGAACAGTGTCAGCATTGAGATTGTGATGTCGCCCCAGAGGTCTTCATTGATTCTGTTGAAGAACAGGCTGCCGGCGGCCGCATAGATGTAGAAGATGATGAACATCAGAGCTACCACGTAGCCAAGTCGTGGCAACGCGACGAGCAGAGAATTCAGTAGCAATCGCAACTCCGGCATGATGCTGATCATCCGCAGCACCCGGAATACACGGATGAGGCGAGCCACCAGTGCCATGTCGGCGTTGTCTAGCGGAATCAGGCTTACGGCGACAATGAAAGAGTCGAAGATGTTCCAGCCCTTGCGGAAGAAATGTGTCTTGTGCTCTTCAGCGAGAAACCGAATGACGAGCTCCGTCAGGAATATTGCTGTGATCACATGATCAAGGATCGCCAGCGTAAAGACTACAGGTGCGGGAATCGAGTAGGTCTTGACGCCAACAACCAGCGCTGAGGCGATGATGATCGCGATGATGAATGCCTCGAAGATCTTGTTGTTGCGGATCTGCTGGAAGTGGGTTTGCCAGGGCATGGCCGGCTCCGGGTGAGTTGTGTCGGGCCGGATTATAGAAGCGGGTCAATCCAGCGGGGCAGATGTGCGATCATCTAACCCGCTTTTTCCCATACCCGTTCAGTCTAATGGAGAGCCAGGAATGAAAATCGGAATCTATGGTGGCAACGTCCGACGCGGCGCCCCCCTTACCAGCCTCATCGATGACATCGTTGAGCAAGAGCAGCGCGGCTTTTCAAGCTATTGGACGCCGCAGGTAGGCACCTTTGATGCGCTCACGATGATTGGTCTTGCCGGTGGCCGCACAAGCACGATCGAAATGGGCACGGCCGTGGTACCTTCCTATCCACGGCATCCGAGCGCGTTGGCACAGCAGGCCGCGACAGCCAATGCGCTGGCCGATGGTCGTCTGGTGTTGGGTGTGGGACCGTCCCATAAACCCGGCATTGAGGCGCTGGGGCTCAATTACGACCGTCCGGCACTGCATACCCGGGAATACGTTACGATCCTGAAGGCGCTTGCAGCGGAGGGTCGCGTGGATTTCCAGGGCGAGATGTACCAGGTAAGAACCGGGTTTGCCTGCCCGGGAGCACAGGACTTCCCTGTGGTGGTCTCCGCCCTTGCACCGCTTATGCTGAAGGCCGCGGGGGAAGTTGCAGACGGTACTGTCACATGGATGGTAGGACGCGAGACCATTGCCACCAGCACAGTTCCTCGTATCACTAAAGCAGCCGCTGATGCGGGTCGCCCCGCGCCCCGCATCACGGTTGGCCTGCCTGTATGTGTGCATGATGATGAGGCTCAGGCGACCCAGCGCGCGGTGGGCATTTTTGCGGGTTATGGCCAGTTGCCCAACTACCGCCGCCAACTTGATGCAGAGGGGCTTGGTGAGGCAGGAGAGATTGCGGTTGTAGGNAACGAGGATCGCGTGGCCGAGCAGATCCAGGGCTTCTTCGATGCCGGTGCAACTGAGGTAATTGCCAGCGTCTACCCAACCGGGGACGACAGCCGCGGNTCGTTCCAGCGCACTTATGATCTNCTGCAACAGCTGGCTTCAAGCTGACGAAGTAGCGACTGACCGCGGTGCTGGCTAGCGGACCAGCGCTGCGGCTTCAGCGTCCCGTTGTTCCTCGGTTATGTAGCCGGTATCGATCGCGCGGATCTTCGGCATGTGGCAGGCAAGTACCAGCGTTATGACAAAGAGGGTCATTCCGCTCACGAAAAGGCCGGTCTGAACATCCCAGGTTTCGGCAATCCAGCCAATGGGGATGATTCCAANTGGCATGAGCCCATGCGACATCATGTCGATGCTCATGATGCGGCCGCGCATATGTGGCGTGACCTGTANCTGTACGATGCTGCGATTCATGGACATGTTGAATGCGGAGATGAAGCCGACCAACGAGATGTTGAGCACGGCAAGCCAGAACACGGGCGAGAGCGCGAATAAAGCGACCCAGAGCCCCCATGCGGCACCGGTTGCCAGAACCCACCAACCCTTGTGACGCAGGTTGCCGGTCTTGGCAAGCGCGAGCGAGCCAGCGATTGCGCCCACACCCATACCAGTCATCAGCAAGCCAAAGTCGTCTGGTCCTCCGCTCAATACGTCCGAGTTGAATGCGGGNAGCAGCGTGTTGATNGTCAGTCCGAACAGGAACGGCATGATCGACAGCAGGATCAGTCCGCCGACCACGGCCGAGTTGAGAACGTACTGCAGCCCTTCGCCGATGTCCTTGAGTGGGCTCTTGTGGCTGCCCCCAATGGGCCGCCCCGGCTCCCTGATGAAGATGACGGTAAAGGCGGAAATAAGGTAGAGCGCAGAGAGCACGAAGTACACCAAACCGACACCAAATGTGGATGTAGTGTCTCCGTCAGCGAGTAGCGCAATCATGTAACCCGCGAGTGCTGGCCCAAGGATTCGCGAGATGTTCCAGGAGGCGGTATTGAACGCCATCGCGTTGAACATAAGNCGTTCGCCGACGATCTCGGGGATGAACGCTGTGCGCGCCGGCATGGAGAGGGCCATCACCGTGCCGTTGAAAGCACCCACCCAGATAAAATCCCAGAAAGTCACGTTCCCGGAGATGACGATCACGGCCATGATCAGAGTCGCGATCCCGTTTAGAGCGGGAGACATACTGATGACGGGTTTCTTGGGCAGGCGATCCGCAATGACGCCGCCGGCCAGAGAAAAGAGGACCTGGGGGATCATGAAGGCGAGCGTCACCCAGGTCAGATCCATGGNTGAGGANGTCATCTCATAGACCAGCCAGCCCTGCGCGACCAGCTGCATGTTCATTGCAAATGCGGAGCCCACCATACCGATCCAGAGCCAGAAATAGTCTGGATGCTTCAGGGAAGCGAACATGGATCGGTCGTGCGGTTCGAGGTCCACGTCAGCGGTACGCAGATCCGCTGACGTGTTCATGTTGAGCCTCGATTTGTGGGAAAGGTGGCGCGACTGGCGAGCGTAATAAGTATAGCAGATCCAGCAATTGGCCCTTCCCTGCGCGTTGACGCGCGGCTCGGTTCTCGTCGCAGAATGGACTGCGCACAACCTATACGAAAATTGCAGCAAACGGTGATTAACTCGTTCTCGCGGGCTTGACAAAGACGCTTAGGCTGCCGGCTTCCGCTTNGCATGGTGGGAGTTGTCACCTCTGGGTGACACTTTCCCGCCAATGGTGTGAGGCGAATCTGCCGTAGGTGNCTTGTTGCGGAACATCGAATCCTCGGCGATAGAGCTTAATTTGCTGATTGGTAAGNAAGTCATGGTGTTAGCAAGTTGTGTGCATATTTTTTTCGACCAGGACCGTCCATTCAGCGATAGAGTAATGTCGAACGAAGATCTGCCATTTGGGTAAACGGGAACCGGCGGGCTTAATGCGCGGGTGGGGATCCCGGTTTCGCGGACACAGGTCGGGGAGCTCCCGGCAATTGGTCCCGACCTGACCCAGGAACAAGCGGAACTGCTAGGTGATAAGGTGGGCGTCTTGTTGGGGCAAACCAAGGAGTCTCTTTAGACGCCGCGTCGCCGATCGCTGTGCGATCGTGGCCGCGCAAGTGCCGTTCAANCGGAAAGCCGATTAGCTCCTTACACTCGGTGCTGAATTNCTAAGGGTTGGTGAGCTTTGCCTACCTGCAAGGCTGACGCGAGAAATGCTTTCTCGACATGAATTCAGCGNANCTGGATCTATGCGCGCNATATCCGAGCTACAGCATCTTTTCTCTCACCGATGGGCGCGCAGGCAACACCTTCTTCGACCTGATGTTCTCGCATCGGGAGCACATATCGGGTGCGGGGTTCCCGCTAAGTGTCTAGGCGCGTCGAATTCCACCTGAGGCCAGAGTGCTTTGCATTGCGACGGAGTATGAGGAACTCATGATGCACCGTGTTGGAACGCCCGAACGGGATGACACTATGATGCGGTTCATGATGAGCAATCTGGCTCGGTGCTACGAGCGACGGTGGTGGATCTGCTGCTCAGCACTATCGCGGANGCTAACGCCCGACACTGNTATTCTGGGTGGGTGAATGACTCCAANCCANCCTTTTCGGAATCCGTCGAAACCGCGCTTTCGACCACCCGTTCAGTCCGGCGCCGACTTGATCTCGATCGGGCGATCGAGCGCGACGAGTTGCTGTCGTGCGTTGATGTTGCCGTACAGGCACCCGTTAGCATGGCAGGCGAAAACTGGCGGTTCCTGATAGTTACCGAGACAGGTCCCAGGGAGGCAATTGCTCAGGTCTACGGCGAGATTCTGCACGATCTAATGGAGGCTCGGGGCGAGGTGATGCCCNCCAAACACGTGGCTTTGATCGCAAATCTACGTCGCATGCCGGCAATGGTGTTTGTCTGCGCCATCGGCGCGCCACGTTCGCTGGAGACTGCAGCTCAACTCGCTTGGTATGGCTCGATTCTGCCGGCGGCATGGTCGCTCATGGTGGCTCTGCGGGCCAGAGGGATTGGCTCGACCTGGACCACATTACTTGCCAATCGGGAGACTGAANTTCAGCGCCTGCTAGGTATGCCCGCCAATGCGCATCCTACCGTCATGCTTCCATGTGCTTATATGAAAGGCGCAACGCTGCGCCGTGCCGACCGGGCTCCGGCGCGTTCAGTCACCTACCTCGATCATTGGGGGCACCCGGCCTGATTAGGACCACGCCGGGACTAGATAGACTCCAGCTGTACCGCTAGGCATTGAAACCCTGGGCCTGCACGGGGCGGCTGGGAGTACGCAAAGCGCGGTTGCAGACCTTGGTGATTCGATCAGCGACCTGCTCGATCACCTCGAGTCGGGTTTACTGACCGCTGGCGATGCGGTTGATTGTCGGCCGTACTAGCTTTCCACTGGTGACACGATACCGGCTTCGATTCGCCGAGCATCATCTGTGCTCCATGATGCAGGCGCTTCTGGTGCCGCGTTGCTCGGCACCTTGATCCGCAGACCGTCGGTGGCCAGACGTGCTCTGCCGTGGCGGTTTCGGACGCTGATGCTCCGGCCCTGCGGCATTCCCACCTGCAACTCCCGTGGACGCGAGCTGATTGTGCCGAGCATTCGGGCTTCGCGCAGCCGCATCGTCGCCAGCGGTGTGGTTATCTCGAATCGGGAGCGCCAGCCGCGGCTTGTTGCGCCTGATCGGACATCTACCGCGCCCATGGTCCAGGCAACGGTGGTCCGCGGCGCGCGAAGGCCGCGCTGCGGTTGGTAGCGTCTCAGGATGAGGCGCGCTTCGCCACCCAGTTCAAGCGATGTACCGTCATCCAGGATGACGCGCAGTCTCGATGTAGCGTTTGTTTCAAGCACATCACCAACGCGGACACGAGATTGCTCGTCGACCAGATACCGTGCACCGTCGCGACCAATTTCGGGCAAGCCCTTGGCACGCGTGACGANGCCGATTGGGGCGCCCGGGTCAAGCGCTGCGCAGCCCGCGAGCATCAGCGCTGTGATGAGTGCCGATGATGACAACCAACCAGCGCATTGTCCTGCTGCTTCAACCATCGAGTTCGCTTTCTGCATCAGGTTCGGCCGGCGGTACGCCAATTGACTGCAGCGCATCCTGATCAACTGCCTCCCTGGCGTCGTTGATCCGATACATGCGCTTCCCGATCGAAGGGTAGTCGCATACGTCGATTGCGTTGCGCTCGCCACACATCAGGTAGACGAGGTCTTCGTCGAATGGATTGTGCAATTTGTGCGGAAGCGATGGCGCCGTGAATCCCATGAAGTCGCCGACCCCTACCTCGTATTCCTGACTACCCAGCGTCGCGACGCCGCGCCCCGCGAGGATGTACAGGAACTCTTCATCCTGATGATGGAAATGAAACTGGGTCGATTCGCGTCCGGGTTCCAGGCGTACTAGGTGAACACCCAGGTGGGTCATTCCCAAAAGGTCGCTAAGCGAACGGGTTTGACGGACGCCGTTGGGGTTGAACTGGTGGACATGGCGGCGCTCAGGCAACGCTGCAATTTCGTCAGCGGTCAGCAGAGGCTTTTCTGCAAACACGGTTCAGCGCCTGCGTCCGCCAGGACGTCTGCCGCCGCCGCCACCTCTGCGACGTTCTGGGCGACGTAGCTCCTTGCTGAGTGGCGCTGTAGCAAGCAGTTCTTCGGGAGGCTGTTCGCATTTCAACGGCTCGCCGAGCATCTTTTCGATCTCCGGCAGCATGAACGCCTCAAACTCGCATGCGAGCGATATGGATGTGCCGTCCGCGCCTGCGCGGCCCGTGCGCCCGATTCGGTGCACGTAATCTTCCGGGTCTTCCGGCAGGTTGTAGTTGATCACGTGGCTGACATCGTCCACATGGATCCCGCGACCGGCTACGTCCGTTGCCACCAGGACCCTGATGGCACCTGACTTGAAATCGTCGAGGGTCTTGATGCGCTTACGTTGCTGGACTTCTCCAGACAACAGTCCGGTCCTGATGCCCACTTTAGAGAGCATCGACTCCACGTGGCGGGTCTCATCGCGTCGGTTTACAAACACGATGGCGCGCGTCAGGTCTTTCAAAATGTTGTACAGGACGTCGAATTTGTGATCTTCGCTCGTTAAATAGACCAACTGCTCAACCGTGTCTACGGCGACGCTTTCCGGTTCAATCACAACCTTGTGCGGTGCCTGAGTCCAGCTCTCGGCCAACTGCCGGATGTCATAGTTGAACGTTGCCGAAAACAACTGGGTTTGCCGCTTGTCCTTGTATGGTGTACGCCGGATGATTGCCTTGACGTCGGGGATGAACCCCATGGACAACATCCGGTCAGCCTCGTCCAGCACAAGGTGTTCAACCTGGCCCAAGTCCACAATACCCTGGCGGCAGAAATCGAGCAGGCGCCCTGGGGTGGCCGCAATCAGATCCACCGGTCCCTGGCATTGGCGGCGCTGACGGTCGTAGTCAATCCCGCCAACCAGCGTGACGATGGACAGGTCTGTGAACCATGCGAGGTCTTCCGCGTCGCTCGCGATTTGCATAACAAGCTCGCGCGTGGGCGCAATGATCAGCGCAAATGGTGTCCCGTTGCGACGCGGTTCGTCTTCCGGGTTCTCAAGGTGGTAACCGATTAGCGTGAGCAGGAACGCTGCCGTCTTCCCGGTTCCGGTCTGGGCCTGCGCAATAATGTCGTGACCATCGAGTGCGTGGGGCAAAACCTCCCGTTGTACCGGGGTGCAATCGTTGAAGCTTAACCTGGCAATTGCCCGGTTGATGGGATCGGGCAGATCTAGCTTGGCAAACTCGCTGTCGAATTTGAACGGACCCTCCGCGGGGATTCCAGAGTTGTCCCGTGCCTGCTTCGGTACCGGGGCCGTCTTGGGGGCAGTAGCCTTCTTCTTCCTCTTGCGCTTCCGCTTGTCCTGGCTGTTCTGACTGCCATTGCCCGCAGCTGGTGTAGTAGGGGCGGGCTCGGGCTTCGCGCCCCCGAACAGCTTGCTTAGAAAGCTCATGTGTTTGCTCCGAGTTGTCGTGCTGCCGAGGCTAGTTCGATGCAGACGACGAGCACATCCAGTGCGGTGCTGAGGTCATCTAGGGGCGGGAACGTGGGTGCGATACGGATGTTGGTGTCCTCCGGGTCTATGCCTCCAGGGAACGTGGCGCCAGCAGGTGTGAGTTTCACACCCACCTCGGCGGCCAGACGGATGGTTTCGCTTGCGAGGCCGGGCAGGGTATCCAGTGATACAAAGTAGCCGCCCTTTGGCCGGGTCCAACTGGCGATGCCTTTGCCTTTCAGCGCGGCGCTCAGCTTGGATTCAACCAACTCGAACTTCGGCGCAATCAGCGCGCGATGTTGCTGCATCAGATCGGCGACAGCCGCATCGTTCGGCAGAAAGCGGGCGTGTCTGAGCTGATTGACCTTGTCGAACCCAATGACGGAGGGGGTAAGGTACGCCTCGAAGCCCTTGAGGTTGGCCTCGCTTGTGGCAAGAAAGGCCACACCGGCGCCAGCAAACGTTATTTTTGAAGTGGAGGCAAACATCACCAGGCCGTCGCTGGTGCCTTTGGCCTCGGCGAATGCCATGATGTTGGCCAGCGTATCCGGGGTGTCGGTCAGCGTGTGGACCGCATAGGCATTGTCCCAGAAGATAGTAAAGTCGCGGCTGGCTATGCCTGGCAGCTCGGCAAGGCGTTCCACCGTGGCATCGCTGTATGTGTGCCCGGTTGGGTTTGAGTATTTGGGAATGCACCAAATGCCCTTGATCGTCGCGTCCGCCTCCACGGCTGCCTCAATGAAGTCAAGGTCTGGACCAGCGTCCGTGAACGGCACGTTGATCATTTCGATGTTGAAGTGATTGCAGACAGTGAAGTGCCTGTCGTAGCCAGGCACGGGACACAGAAATTTCACGGTATCACTGTTAGCCCGCCAACCAGGGCTCTCTCCTGGGCTACCTTCCAACCTATAGTTCACGTAGTGATACATCAGGTTCAGGCTGCTGTTGCCACCGGCAAGTACGGAAGCCGCTTCGATACCAAGCAGGCGGGCGCCGAGTTCCCTAGCTTCAGGGATGCCGAGAATGCCTCCGTAGTTGCGCACATCGGTGCCGTCCTGCAGCGTGTAGAACCCGTCGAGAATCCCGTCGAGGCCGTTGGACAAGTCGAGCTGATCGGCCGCAGGTTTGCCTCGGGTGAGGTCTAGTTGGAGGCGTTGTTCGGCAAAACCGTCGTATATCTGCCTCAGTGCTGCACATCGGGCTTTCAGTTCGTTATTGCTGTTTGTCATCAGATGATCAATCCGGTGGTTTCGTCGAGACCGAGCATCAGGTTGAGGTTTTGTACAGCTGCGCCCGAGGCGCCCTTGCCGAGGTTGTCCAGTCGGGCCATAAGGACAAACTGCGTATCTGAACCAAACGCAATCAGATCGAGGCGGTTCGTACCGTTATTGGCCTGCGGGTTCAGGAACCCGCCGTCGAGTTCCGCCTCGGGGTTGGGATCGAACACCCGAACAAAAGGGGCGTCCGCGTATGTGTCTCGCCAGAGGTCGGTGATGTCCGCGACGGTTACTGCGTGGGTGAACTGGTCAGAAAAAAGCGGTATTGAGACCAGCATGCCCTTGTAGAAATGACCTACCGAAGGCTGGAAAAGCGGGGCGTTTGCCAGGCCTGAGTGGCGGTGCATTTCCGGTACGTGTTTGTGTGCGAGCGCAAGTCCGTACGGCCGTGAACTCCAACGGTCTTGCTCCCCGCTTTTAGCTCGGGCCTCATAGGCTTCGATCATGTTGTGCCCGCCGCCACTGTAGCCAGAAACGGCATTGATGGTCACGCGCGTCTCCTGGGGCAGCCAACCGGCCCGGACCAGTGGAGCGACTGCTGGAATGAAACCCGTTGGGTAGCAACCAGGGTTCGAAACACAGGCTGCGCCGGAAATGGCCTGGCGCTGCTCGGTATGGAACTCAGCAAGGCCGTAGACCCAATTTTCCGCCACCCGGTGCGCGGTACTTGCGTCGAGGACCCGGGTGTTCACTTTGGTCGCAAGCTCGGCGGACTCGATGGCTGCGGCGTCGGGCAGGCAAAGAACTACAACGTCTGCGGCTTCCATCAGATCAAGCTTTGCCGACGCGTCTTTCCGCAGGGCATGTTCGATTTTAAGGAGTTCTATGTCGTCACGGGGGGCGAGATGATTGTGTATTTCAAGGCCGGTGGTCCCGGCCTGCCCGTCGATGAACACGCGGTTCATGGGTGGTTTCCTTGCTCTAAATTACGCAGTGGGCGGAAGAAGTTGCGTAGGTCCGCAGCCAGCAGTTCTGGCTCCTCAAGCGCGGCAAAATGGCCCCCGGCAGCCTGTTCGGTCCAGTGCACGATGTTGTACTGCTCGGCTGCCCATGCCCGTGGCGGGTGATAGAGCTCGCCTGGAAAAATTGCAGCACCAGTAGGCGTTTCTATACGTCCATCGGCAAACATGTTGTTAGCTGAGTGGCGGGACTCGTAGTACAGGCGGGTTGATGACGTAATGGAACCGGTCACCCAGTAAACCATGATATTGGTCAGCAACTCGTCCGGGGTAATGCTGTTCTCTAGCACTCCGTTGCAGTGGGTCCAGGCGTGAAACTTCTCGGTGATCCAGCCCGCCAGCCCCACCGGCGAGTCATTAAGACCGTAGCCGAGCGTCTGCGGCTTTGTGCCCTGAATGGACTGATACCCTGTGCCTTCGTCCATGGCGGCACGACGTGCGTCAAGCTTCGCACGTTCTGCGTCTGTAACTCCGGCAAAAGGATCAGCTTTGTGTTTTGGGTACCCGGCAAAGACGAGAGTCAGGTGCAGTCCGATCACAGCTTCGGGTGCAAGGCGGGCGGTCCAGCTGCTTATGGGCGAGCCCCAGTCCCCGCCTTGTACGCCGTAACGCTCATAGCCAAGTAGTTTCATCAGCGCGACATGCCCTTCGGCAACCCGCATCTGGTCGAACCCGGGTTTGCTTGGTGCATCGGAGAATCCATAGCCGGGGATCGACGGACAGATCATATGGAAGGCGTCTTCGTTACGGCCCCCGAAGTTCTGTGGTTCGGTCAGCATTGGAATGATCTTCGTAAACTCTGTGATCGAACCGGGCCAACCGTGGGTCATGACAAGCGGCACGGCGTTTTCGTTGGACGAACGCTGGTGAATGTAGTGCAGATCACGGCCACCCACGCGGGTTTTGTAGTGATCGAGCGCGTTGAGTGCAGCCTCTTGTTTCCGCCAGTCGTAGCCGTCCTGCCAATAGGCAACCAGCTCTTGGAGGTAGCCGAGGTCGGTACCGTAATTCCAGTTGTTGCCAACTTCATCGGGCCAGCGAACACGTGCCAGGCGTTCGTGGAGATCAGCGAGCACTGTGTCGGGCACCTGTATTTCAAAAGGTTCTATGGTCATGACTCATCCGCGCTTTTGCGCCGTGAACCGGGTTTCGGCGCGCAAACCCGCTGCATTATCCGTTGCTGCCCGCGTCCAGTCCAGAAATACGGCCCGCGGGCCATTCGCTGAAAGTGAGGTGCTGTAGATACTTGAGGACTGCAACGGGGTCAGAGGTTGATGCGAGACCCCAATTTGACGCGAGCGCAGGCAGCGGAATGCTCGCAAGGCCTGCCTCGCGCATGGTGTGGATGAATCGCATGGTGCGGAATCCATCGAACCATTCGGTCAGTATCCGCGTTCGTTGTGCAGCGCTGCGCGCGCCGCTCCGGGCAAGCACCGTTTCGGGCTCGGTGGCGAGCCACCAGGCATCGACGAGCGGTGCGACGCGTGGGTCGGGTTCACCAAAAAAGGATGCAGCATCAGGTCTGGTATCAGGCGCGGCGAGCGTCCGGAGCCTGTAGAGCACCTCGGCCAAAGCCTGGAATGTTGCTGGAGCATAATAACGATATTGTCGGAGTGGCTCCGGCAGCGCCGCGATTTTGGCAACATTGGGCCCAGTACCGATTGGCACTCTATCCGATGTCCGGCCCGAGACTTCGATGACCGGGGCGGCGAGTTGGCGAACTGCGCCCAGCTTGGCCAGCTTGTTTAGCAGGTAGAAGTCTTCACCTGCCGCGCGTTTCGGAAACCCCCTTACTTGCGCGTAGGTAGTGGGATTGAAGGCAAGCGTGCTGCCTATGGTGTGGTGCGCGTAGGTTGATCCCGCGAGCGCAAGTCCCATTACGTAGTGAAGCAGCGAAATTTCGTACAGCGTTGCCGCACCGGCGAGCCTGGTAGGGGCGACGTGGCGGAATGGATAAACCAGTGCCGCGAGAGTTGGGACCAGCGCGGGCGGCATAAGCGCATAGTCAGGGGGTAGAGTGACATCGGCGTCGGTGGAGTGAATCCAGGTTACCGGCAGTTTGCCGGCAGCCATCAGTGCCAGTGCAATGTCGGCGCCAATCTTGCGGGCAAGACCCACACCCTGTTTAGGTGGTAACGGCGCCGTGGAGCGATCCACCACCAGCACGGTGTTCGGCAGTTGCTGCAGCGTCAGGCGGTTACCGCTCTTTATTCCGAGAGCCTTAAACAACCGTAGATTACGCGCGTGCGTGCCGGGCGGGGCGTTGATGACAAGGATAGTCAGCAACTCAGCCGGTAACCTTGCCAGCGTGTCGGCAAGCGCTGCTGGCTCGTCGTAGGCGGGAATGACCACCACTCCGGAGTAATCCGCTCCTGCGGGCAGTATCGCCTGTGCAGCTTCAGCCTCAGCGTGGCCGGAGAGGTATTTCTCTACGCTGCTGTGCATGGGTAGGCGTTAACCTCAATGATAGGTTCGATTGGGTGACGCAACAGCCTGCGGCGCGGCCCCTGGATGGCGTCAGTGCAGGCGCGGGCCGGGTGGCAACGCGTGCGCAATCTCCTGTTCGATGTGCATCCATTGTGTGTGGCGTCGGCTGACCTCGCTCGGTTCGAAGTATGTATGGGCCAGGTTCAGGAAGAGTTTACAATGACGCTGCTCGGAGGCGGCGAGTGCTTGGTAAAAGCGCTGGAGTGAAGGTTCCAGTACCTCGGCCTGTGCGAGCAGACCAAATCGGGTCGCGCCGCGTGCCTCGATCACACCGGCGAGCAGGAGTTGGTCGAGGAAGTACTCCTCTTTGCCCTGGCGGATCCTGGCCCGTAGCGCATGGACATAGGGGTCGCGAACATCCCGGGTGAGGGCGAGACCTCGGTTTTGGAGGATCTGATTGACCTCCCGGAAATGATTCAACTCCTCGATAGCAAGTTCGATCAGCCTGGTGACCAACTCACGTCGATCGGGGTAGTGGGCCACCAACGACATGGCAGAGGCGCTGGCCTTGCGCTCGTTGGCCGCGTGGTCGATGAGGAACTCATCGAATTCGGCGAGCACGGCCTTCAACCAGACCGTGTCGTCGCTCATGCGCCGGATGCTTGGGGTAGCACTTCCTGTAGGAAGTCGGAAACTCCGAGCACCTCTTCGAGGCAAACCTGGTGGCCCATGGGGTAGTCGAACCAGCTTACGTCGTAGCCCATCCGTATGAGGTTCTCCCTGGACGTTGCAGCACGCATGATCGGGATCATGGGATCTCCCGTGCCGTGAGCCATGAAAATCGGCAGCGCTAGGTTCTCATCGGTGCGCTCGGCCTCAACTCTGTTCACCTCATGAAGGTGAGTAGAGAGCGCGACTATACCCGCCAGCCGCTCTTGCTGGCGGAGGCCTGTATGCAGAGCCACCACCCCGCCCTGTGAGAACCCGGCTAGCACAATGCGCTTGGTAGGGATCCCGCGCGCGTTCTCACTCGCAATGAAGGCACGGATCTGCTCAGCGGACTCTTCGATGTCTTCGCGGCCGGAATGTTCTGCGTGGGGAACGAAGTCGTACCACGCCCGCATCCTTGCGCCGTTGTTGATGGTGATTTCACGTTCCGGGGCATGCGGGAACAGAAACCGGATCGGTAGCTCCGGTGGCAGTTTCAGCTCCGGCACAATGGGTTCAAAATCATGGCCATCGGCACCCAGGCCGTGGAGCCAGATAACGGTACCGATAGCCTCGCCGTCGGGCTCAAGTTCAATGTGATCGAGTAGGTCCATGGCTGCCTGGTCTGTGTCCCCCGTCAGAGTCGGAAGAATAGTACCAATGTCCGAAGCGGGCGTGGGAGGGCGGACGTTAGAGATCAGATGCGCTTGAATTCCAGCTCGAAAGATTCAGTGTCAAGGCTGCTATGGTAGAACGCCACTCGCGCATAACGCATATTTTAGGAAAGATGATGTCTTTCTGATGTTGCAAAAAACAGGTGGAGCACAGGTCGGTGGGATCGAACTCGTTGTCCAGATACCAGGCTGAAGGATCGTCACTCAAGCCGAAATCGTTGTCGTCTTCGAAGCGGACGATGCGCCACTCGCACTCGTTGGCATCAGCCTTCGATTTCATGAACATTTTGTCCCACAGCGATTCGCCGGCTTCTGGGCATCGTAGTCCCAGGAGATCTTCAACGTTCCCTGAGGCCTGTCAGCTTAGTACGGGCGTCGCGCTAGGCATCCTGACGAGCGTTTGCAAGTGGCCTGGCATCCAACTTGTTGAACTTCAGTGCTACCCACTGGTGGTCGTTGGTAGACCGCCGCCAGGAGCCAATGTCGTTGAAGGTGTCCGACATCGAGAGTACCTGCGCGCTAGCAACCTTGCCGCGTTACACGGAACCCGAGCTAGTGGAACTCTGCTTTTAGTGTGCCGGTAGTCCTGATAGCAACTTAGTCAGTGCTCTTAATACCTCCTCTTCATCGTGGAATCGGTCCTCCGTCCGCCACCGCCAGATGGCTTTGTAGAGTGGGTGGTTCAATTCACTGGGAGTGGAGGGCGCGGGTGTAAATCATGGCTTTTTTGGTCTTCAGCAGGGCCTGGTTGATTGAGAGATCACCAAACGGCAAACNGTGTTCGATCNTGAGTTCCTATCGGTCGGTGAAAAGCTGCGGCGAACCCTAACGGAGGGTCTGTNCCATTAGGATCAGCCTNGCAGTANCCGCACAGGNGCATTTGAGAAGAGTCTCGGGTGTTCTCGCNTCCTTGTCCTNGAAGTTCTGGCGGCTTTTGAGGCTCNGCCNCATGCCGGTTTGTCGTGGGTCTAGCAGAGAATCGGCCGGTATCATCTTTCCTTTGTAGGGCTTTTCTGTATTATTGCTNCACTTCCCGCTGTCGAGCTTTTTACTCAATATGAGCGTTGAATTGCTGGACACCGCCCGATTCCACGGCTTTCGTGTGCGGCGCCAGATTGCAGGCAAGACCTACCAGGAGTACTTTTCCCTCAAAGCAAACGGCAAGCGTCTGAGGGGCGCCGCCCGCGCACAGGTCAAAGCGGCGGCAGAGGAACGTGATGCCATCCTGAGAAAAAAGCAGGACAAAGCGCGGGCTGATGCTGCGCGCAGTTTAGTGTTTGACAAGTCTGGCAAGGTTCGCGGGATTCTGTTCCGCATGAAAACCGAAAAAAGTGGTACGCGCACGCCCGTCTTTCAGATCGGCATTATGTCGACCAAGTCAGGCAAGATCGTCAACACGACTGTCTCGATTAACCTCCACGGACTTGACGGTGCATGGGAGAAGGCAGTCGACTTCTATGCGACTCACAAGCAGATTGGCAAACGCGCNAAGCTCTACAAGGAACTGATGNCCGCCCGGCCNAGCAAGGCTGCTCTATATGCGATGAAGCGCAGGCGCCAGCGCAAGGCCTGACACTCTCATAATTGTCCTTTTCTGGTAGTCTCGCCCGGCTTGATAGAGCGAGGAGGAAGCGTGTCCTACCAGAACGAATTTGAGCGGGCGCGAGAGGACGCAGAAGAGTTCTGGATGCAGCAGGCAGAGGCTGTGGCCTGGCACCGGGCGCCGACTGCGGCACAGTCCGTCGATGCCAATGGCGTCACCCGTTGGTTTGCTGACGCAGAGCTTAATACCGCTGAATTGTGTCTCGATCGCCACGTAGAGGGGGGGCGTGGTGACCAGCCGGCACTGATCTATGACTCGCCGGTCACTGGCTCTAAACGGACCTATACCTATACCGAATTGCGGGATGAAGTTGCACTTGCGGCGGGTGCGCTGGCCGCGCTCGGATTGACCAGGGGTGATCGGGTTGTCATTTATCTTCCCATGGTGCCAGAGGCTGCTATTGCGATGTTGGCATGTGCGCGGCTGGGTGCGATTCACTCAGTGGTGTTTGGCGGTTTCGCCGCGCCTGAGCTTGCGACGCGTATTGACGATGCAACGCCACGGCTGGTGATCTGTGCTACTTGTGGCATTGAGTTCGATCGGGTGATCCCATACAAGCCGTTGGTAGATGAAGCGCTTGCATTGGCACACCATGAGGTCGAACACTGCATTGTGCTGCAGCGCCCGCAGCAACCGGAACCCCTCCGTGAACGCGACTCAGACTGGGCCTCCCTGATGGCCGCCGCGACGCCGGCGGACCCGGTTCCCGTCTCGGGCAGCGACCCACTGTACATCCTGTATACCTCGGGGACCACGGGCAAACCCAAAGGTGTCGTACGCGACAATGCCGGACATGCCGTGGCGCTCAGTTACTCCATGCGCTCAGTCTACGGCGCGGAGCCCGGCGATGTGTATTGGGCGGCTTCGGATGTTGGTTGGGTAGTTGGGCATTCCTACATTATCTACGCCCCGCTGTTACACGGCTGCACAACCATTCTCTTTGAAGGTAAACCCGTCCGGACACCAGACGCTGGCACGTTTTGGCGGATCATCAGCGAGTATGGCGTCCGCATCTTCTTCACTGCCCCGACCGCGTTCCGCGCGATCCGAAAAGAAGACCCGGATGGTGCACTCTTGGCCGACTATGACCTGTCGAGTCTGGAGCGGCTGTTTGTAGCGGGGGAACGCACCGACCCGCCGACCTACCATTGGCTTGAAGATATTTTGGGCGTGCCCGTCGTCGATCACTGGTGGCAGACCGAGACGGGTTGGCCCATGGCCTCGAACATGATGGGCATTGAGCCTAAACCCACCAAGGCAGGCTCGGCGAGCTTCCCGGTGCCTGGGTATGACATACGGATTCTGGATGCCGACGGCAGCGAACTTCCAGCGGGCACCGAAGGGGATGTCGCGGTACGTCTGCCGCTGCCCCCGGGGACGCTGCCAACGGTGTGGGGAGACCACGATCGGTATGAGCATTCGTACATGCGGGCACATCCTGGCTTTTATCAGACCGGGGATGGCGGCTACGTAGATGACGAGGGCTATCTATTCATTATGGGGCGCACGGATGACGTCATCAATGTTGCGGGACATCGATTGTCAACGGGTGAGATGGAAGAGATCGTTGCGTCCCATGCGGCTATCGCGGAATGCGCCGTCATTGGTGTCGAGGACGCTGAGAAAGGCCAGATTCCTTTGGCACTTGCCCTGTTGAAGGACGGCGTGAATACCTCCGTGGAGGTGCTCGAGAGTGAGCTGGTCGCTTTGGTTAGGCGAGAGATCGGCGCCTTTGCGAACTTCAAGCGGGTCCTTGTCGTGCCGCGTTTGCCGAAGACGCGTTCCGGCAAGATTCTGCGCCAGGTGATGCGCAGGATTGCGGATGCGAAACCCTACGATCCGCCAGCGACAATTGATGATCTCGGCGTACTTGATGAGATTGGCGACGCCATGCGTAATGGTGGTGTAGGCGTCATCGCCGGCAATTGAAACAAAATCACAGAGCTTAGAAGGAGGTCAGGAAGATGGCAGGTACGGTACTGATTACAGGGGCTTCGTCCGGATTCGGCGAAGCATGTGCGCGCAAGTTTGCCAGTGAAGGGGCGGATCTNGTGATCTGCGCCAGGCGTCAGGACCGCATCGAAGCGTTAACCGAGGAACTTTCTGCTCAGACNAACGTCNATGGCATGGCGCTCGACGTCAGTGACCGTGAGGCGGTCGAANGCCTGGCGAGTGCAATCCCGGAGTCTTTTCGTGACATTGGAATTCTGATCAACAATGCCGGGCTTGCACTTGGCCTCGGTGGGGCTGATGAGGCGGACCTCGACCAGTGGGACACCATGGTCGATACGAACATCAAGGGGCTCATGTACTGTACGCGAGCGATTCTGCCTTTGATGGTTGCACGTCGTGGGGGGCATGTTGTGAATCTCGGCTCGGTTGCGGCAAGCTGGCCGTATCCGGGAGGCAATACCTATGGTGGCACTAAAGCGTTTGTGCAGCAGTTTTCCCGCAATCTGCGTTCAGACCTGCTGGGCAAGAACATCCGCGTGACCAACGTCGAACCTGGCATGTCTGAGACCGAGTTTTCGATTGTGCGGTTCGAGGGTGATACCCAGAANGCCAGCCAGGTCTACGCCGGAACCAAACCCCTGTCCGGCTCCGATATAGCNGAGATNATATGGTTTGTGACCGCGCTNCCTTCACACATCAANATCAATCAGCTTGAAATCATGCCAAGNTGCCAGGNCTGGTCGCCNTTTGCTGTACATCGGGAAGAAGGCTGATGCTGCGCCCAGGCAGATACTTTCGGCGCATNTCCNTGGTGGCGCCTGGTGGGTACCCGCCNTGATTGCTGGCTGGATCAGGATGGAGNNGGCGTATGTTCAGGCAGGAAAATGCGTGACGCGCGTTGCGCACTCGNTAAACTAATNAGCTATGGCCATCGTGACTATTCCCCGCCAGGCGCTGGCGCTGCTGATATGAAGTGCCTCTTTAGGCTGGTTTGCCTCTGCACCGTGATGCTGTTGGCCGCCTGCAGCGCGGAGCCNGATTTTGTAGATGCAAAAGGCGNCGGGTATCGCTTCGATANTCTGAGCGGNAAATGGATCGTGGTGAACTATTGGGCCACCTGGTGTGGCCCATGTATAGCCGAAATTAAGGAACTCAACGCACTGCATCANCAGCGNGCCGACCTGGTGGTTTTCGGCGTCAACTACGATGGTGAGCAGGGTGCGGTACTGAACAGNCAGATTGCGAAGATGGGGATTGATTTCCCCGTCTTTGCCGGTGATCCTCCGGAGCGCTACGGTTTAGACTTCCCCTTGGTCCTNCCAACCACCTACATCGTTGCCCCTGACGGATCGTTGGCAGCCACTTTTGTTGGACCACAAACCCTGGCCACCTTCGACGCNGCGGCGGGTGAAGGCTGAGTGAGTCAAGCTCAGCGCTCCAACGCACCTTTGAGTTGCGCCACCACCTGATCGAGCGGAACCTCGTTTGTTGTGCCGGAGGCGCGGTCCACTACTTCAACCCGGCCTGACTTCAGGCCGCGGTCGCCAACAATAACCCGTTTGGGAATCCCAATGAGTTCCGCGTCAGCAAACTTGGCACCCGGCCGTTCGCGTTCGCGATCATCCATNAGNACGTCCATTCCCGCGGCGAGCATCTNNTCATAAAGGTCCTGTGTCGCACGCCTAACTTTTTCTGATTTGTGTGCNTTGATGGGGATCAGCATGANCTCGAANGGCGTGACGGACAGCGGCCACAACATGCCTTTNTCGTCGTGGTGCTGTTCAATGATGGCTGCAACGATGCGAGAGACCCCGATTCCGTAGCAGCCCATGGTCATGGNGACTGCCTTACCGGCGTCGTCCAGGACAGTCGCACCGAGCGCTTCNGAGTAGATGGTGCCCAGTTGGAAGATATGACCAACTTCGATNCCTCGTTTCAGCGCAATCACACCTTCCCCGTCGGGGCTTGGGTCACCTTCAACAACGTCTCGAATGTCCGCAACCTCGAACGTGCCAACGTCTCGCGACCAGTTGACGTGCAGAGTATGGAAGCCTACTTCATTCGCGCCGCACACAAAGTCGCCCAGCGCCGCGGCCGAGCGATCGGCAATGATCGNCAGGNCGAGACCTGCAGGGCCAANNGAGCCAANGGGGNCGCCCGTTNNCGTGCGGACNGCTTCTGGCTCGAGCATCCTGAGAGGGGCNGNGACCGCCTCNAGCTTTTCTGCCTTNAGCTCGTTCAATTGNTGATCTCCGCGCAANACTAGCGCAACTGCGCCTCCATNAGCGGCTTCCACAATCAGGGTCTTGACTGCCCGNTCGGGCGNTANGCCAAGTGTTTCGCAGACGCTGTCGATGGTTTTGGCGTTCGGCGTTGCAACTCGTTCTGCNGGGGTACCTGATTCCGCCTCCTGCTCNGGCGCGATGGCTTCTGCAAGTTCGATGTTGGCTGCGTAGCTGCCTGCGGTTGAGGAGGCGATAACGTCCTCGCCGGTGTTCGCGAGGGCCATGAACTCCGTTGAGGCACTACCGCCGATTGAACCTGTGTCCGCTTGTACAGGCCGAAAGTCCAACCCGCAGCGATGCATGATGCGGCTGTAGGCATCATGCATGTCGGCGTAGGTCTCCTGCAGGCTCGAGTGGTCCAGATGGAACGAGTAGGCGTCTTTCATCATGAATTCGCGAGCTCGCATGAGGCCGAANCGCGGCCGGGTTTCGTCTCGAAACTTGGTCTGGATCTGGTAAAAGTTGACTGGCAACTGTCGGTGGCTTTTTAACTCCTGCCGTGCAAGGTCCGTGATGACCTCCTCGTGGGTTGGGCCGAAACAGAAGTCGCGCTCGTGGCGGTCTTTGAACTTTAACAACTGACCCTCATCATACTTTGCCCAGCGACCCGATTCGTGCCATAACTCGGCCGGTTGCACGACGGGCATCAGCACCTCGAGCGCCCCGGTGCGGTTCATCTCCTCGCGAATGATCGCCTTGACCTTCTGCAGGACNCGCAAGCCGATTGGCATCCAGTTGTAGAGCCCAGATGCCACTTGGCGGATGAAGCCCGCACGCAGCAGCAGCCGATGGCTCGCAATCTCAGCNTCAGNCGGTGTTTCCCGAAGGGTAGAGATGGGGTAGCGCGAGACCTTCATGTTTGTCCTCTNCTGCGATATGCGTGGTTCGGCGTTNTATGGGTNAACAGTCCGAAGATTCGGTGTATCTNATTGCGTAAAGGATAGGTGCAAGGTCCTAATNNCGCGTCGGTTCNGCNCTCTTTCCCAGCGCCGTCTTCGTGCTTGCGTNCACTCTCGAAGGGNGTACATCCAGCGGTNGTAGCATACGGTGCTCGAGAAGTGGCTTGCCGNATTCTGGNCTGCCCAAACGAAAAAGGGGCCGCTTGGCGCGGCCCCTTTTTGTTTTGCTCCTCAGCTCGAGGGGTCACACCATTTCTTTNAGACCNTTGAGCGGCAACACCTTGATCTTGGTGCTGGCAGGCTTGGCCGCNATGTCCATCAACTCGCCNGGNCGGAATGGGTTCGGGACACCTTTGCGAGCCGGGCGACGCGGTTTNTTGACCGTCTTAATCTTCAACAGGCCAGGCAGGGTGAACTCTCCAACAGCGCCTTTCTTGACGTGACGGTTAATGACGTCGGANAGTGAGTCAAGTACAGCGCCAACTTCTTTTTTGGAGAGGTCTGTGCTGTCAGCGATCTCAGCCAGAATTGCGCTTTTCGTGTACTTGTCTTTGATTGCCGGAAGCTTCTTTGTNGGCTTCGCGGCGGCCTTCTTTTTTGCGGCCATGNATGAATCCTTTTTGTTCTGGGAGTTGGTTTCGGGGGAGAAAAGGCCGCTCACGGAGGCCGTAGATTCGAGACAGTTTATACATGATGGATATCACCCCCGCAAGGCAGGGAACCCGCTTTTTTAAGTCGTTTTTCCGTTTTTTTGCCCGGGCGACAGCAGCTCGTCATGGAAAGAGAAAGCCCGTCCGGTATGGCTTCAGTCGTCGACTCTATTGGGTTACACTTCGCGGCNGTTTTTACCGATAAAAGGCACCAGGGGCGGACCCATGCCAATCTACGAGTATGAGTGCAAAGCCTGCGGTCATCGGCTCGAGAAGCTGCAGAAGATGAGCGACGACCCTTTACGGGATTGTCCAGCGTGCAACAAACCGGAGCTGCTGAAGCTCGTGTCGGGCGGTCAGTTTCGCCTGAAAGGCAGCGGTTGGTACGAAACTGACTTCAAAACTGGCAAAAAGAAAAACGTGGCGGGAGATTCAGGATCATCTTCGGAGTCCGGCGGCTCCGGTTCCAGCAATAATAACTCCAGTTCCGGTTCGGAGTCCGGCGGCTCCGGTTCCAGCAACAACAACTCCAGTTCCGGGTCCTCGGCAGCTGCGAGTTAGGCACACGGCTCTATA
>PAWP01000055.1 GCA_002714125.1 Gammaproteobacteria bacterium | reverse complement strand
GCCGCCTGCCCTTCTATACGCGGCCGTCGTCCGCATACCATCAATCTCGGCCGGTCCTTGGACTGCCCGGCAAACTGCTGGTTCGCAGGATCGCGGTAGCCAATCCGGACTATTCGTCGAACGTGGTCCGTCTGATTGATGCGGGAGCCGTGCACCGCATCGTAATGGAAAATTACCATGTCGCCCCTACGCGCAGGGACGGGCACGGTGTCTTCAAGATTCCAAGCGTCGTTGGGCAGATAGGGCTCGCAGGGAGTGCCCATCCAGATTCTGTGCAACATGCGCCAACCCGCCGTTTTTGTGCGAACCCCGTAGGATTCTTATGCAGCCATTGTCGTCGTTGGTGTCGTCGAGATGCACAAGACAGTCAACAAACCTCGCTCCTACATGTTTGTAGAATGCTCAGTCTTGATGCAACGGGAATGGATGACCGGTTTCTGGAGGCTTGGCATGCAGCGTGGTGTGATGCGTCTCGACATTTGGCGCAATCAGATCGGCTACTGCACCTGTCAACGGTTCATGACACTCGGCATCGCACCAGGCTTGGGAATAACGATGAAGGTCTTGGAGCAACACAATCTTTGACGCTTTCTCCGTTGCGGGATCCATGTAGACCTGTCGCTAGCCGCCCAACCATCCGGGGCTGGGCTCGGCCCAGGTGCCAATCTGCCAGTCGAGTTCATCTGTTAGCCGTGCCGTTTGCATGACACTGAATACGCCCGGTATATGCAGGTAACCTTCGGCCTCGAAGAATTGAACACTGCTCAGTGTCAAGAACATTTAGCGCAATAATTTCTTCCTTCGTTTCTTCGCGAACAGCGTGCAAAACATGCCACACCTATACATAAGTTCCTTACTTGCAGCGATTAGCCAGGGGGTTCGTGCCTCCATGATCGGTGTATCGGCGAGGCTCAGTGACTCTTGAACGCGGACAGCCTTTGAGCCTGTATGGCAGAAGGTTGATTCAGGTCACTCCACCGCCAGGTTGCGTTCGCGCAACGAGATCTTGTTCCAGTACCACGCGACCGCGCCCATCACGATGTTCACGATGCCGGTGGCAATGAAGATGCCCATGTACCCAAGTAAGTAATCGCCAACGTAGCATAGCGGAATGTAAAGCACGAAAATCCGCGCCATCGTCATGATGAGCGGAGGAATCGGCTTACCTCGGGCATTGAACGATGAAGAGGCCACTTGCATGACACCCATCATTCCGATCGTGAGTGGGATGACCAGGAAAAACGCGCGCGCGACTGCGCCGACTACCGCATCGTCATCGATCAGCGATACAAAGTAGGCTCCAAACAACGACATGAAGACAAAAGTTATCGCTCCCCACGCCAGGCAGAAGCGGTAAACAATGGACTGGGCCTGGCGTATGCGATCGATCTGCCGTGCGCCCCAGTTCTGGCCAATAAATGGCTCGGCGGACGACGAAGCTGACCAGAGGATCATGTGCGCCATCGTTTCGACCCGCGTGGCGACGTTGTAGCCAGCCACTACTTCGTGCCCGTGTCCCGCGAGCAGGCGCGTAACGACCAGCATCGAGATTGGGTGGATGAGTCCGGAAAGGATGGCCGGCCCGCCAACGTGCAGGATCGATAGCCAGGAGCCGACAAGATTCTCAAAGGACCAATAGAACATACGTGCGCGGATCAGCAATGCTACGTACAGGCCAACGCTTGCCACCCGAGATAGAACATATGCAAGCGCTGCGCCGGCTACGCCCATTTCGGGCGCACCGAACCAGCCGAAGATCAGGACGGGGCCCAGTGCTATCTGCAGTACTGAAGAAGCGGTCATGATTATGCCCGGGCTTGCTGCGGCACCGGTTGCACGCAACATGGTCGAGCCGACAATCGATAGCAGAAAGAACGGCACGCCCCACATGTAGACCTGCAGGTAGGACACGGTCATTTGCAGTACTAGGCCCTCAGCGCCAAGCGCTCTGACGATGAGCTCGGCAAACGCACCGCCGAGGATAGCGAGGAGAGCACCGATCACCACCGCCAGTAGCTGTGCATGGGTTACGAGCTGACGCGTGGTGGCCTGGTCCCCCGCGCCCGCGGCGCGGGCGATGACCGATGAAGCTCCGGTGCCAATCCCGCCCGCGAAAGCAAAAAGCGTAATGGTAAGGGGGAAGGCGAAACCCATCGCGGCGAGCGCTTCGGTGCCGACGATACCGAGGTAAACCGCTTCAGCCAGCTGCGCCACGTTCATCGTCAGCGAACCCATGGCCATGAAGGCGCCGAGCCTGAGTAGGTGTTTGCCTACCGGGCCTTTCGTGAAGCCGCCCTTCGGGCCGTTCTCGACTTTACTTTTTGCGAGCGGAATGGAGGTGTCTTGGGCAGGGGCGTCGGCGTCGGTTGCTCGCACGTCATTGCCCGGCGCTGGAGGAGAAGGCATGTTCACATCATAACCTGCGGTTACCTGGCGCAGGTCATCAGCTATCCCCGCGTTAGGGACAGACTTTTATCTATTAGTCTGCCCTTGCGTTGTGGTCGATGATGACGATGATGGTACTGCTCCTTGGGTGCTACTCCGTGGGACCAGGTTTGTCGCCTAACCCACCTCGCCTTTGCTGAGCGCCTCGGCGATGGCGGGGTGGACAAACTTCGTAACATCGCCGCCGTATTGTGCAATTTGCCGCACTAGGGTGGAGGAGATATAGGAAGTCTCCTCTGAGGGTGCGAGGAACATTGTTTCCACGCCGGGCTTCAGTATCCGGTTCATGTTCAGCATTTGGAACTCGTACTCGAAATCCGTGACGGTACGGATGCCTTTAAGTATCACCTCCGCGCCCACCTCTTTGGCAAAGTCGACCGACAGAACGTTGAAACCCTGCACGCTGACATTGTCGATGTGCGCCAGCGCTATCTCTGCCAGGCGCACCCGGGTCTCCAGCTGGCTGGGGCTTTTGTGTGGGCTTGTGGCGATCCCTAACACGACGTGATCGAAGATGCGCGCGGCCCGTTCAACTAGGTCCGCATGGCCGTTGTGGATGGGGTTGAAGGTACCCGGATAAAGGACCTTTGCCATCGATTTTTGCTCTTGTTGCGTGATGAGGGCGCGTCATCATACAGGACGAAAATCGTATGCGCTCGGCTGGTTTGCNCGCCGTTTAGACGCGTTTGAGGAGAGCAAAGTGGACTCTGGCAGCGCGCTTCTGACGGTGTAGCAGGTAGCCCGCTGGGAGGGCATCATGCTCGAGTGCGGCGGGTGATTCGACGTACACGTAGCCGCCCGCCCTGACTCGCGCGATGAGCAGNCTAAGAGGCTCNACCAGGTCAGCGCCAAAAGGCGGATCGACAAAAGCAATGTCCCAGGTACTCGTGTTATCCGCAAGCCAGGCCATGGCGTCGGCGCTATGGACGTTCAGCCTAGATGCGTTCAACCGCGCTTGCTCTTCGCTGATCTGGCGCGCAATTGCGCGATCCAGTTCGACCACGTCTGCGCGAGCAGCGCCACGGGACAGCGCTTCGAAGGAGAGCACGCCGCTACCGCCAAACAGCTCAAGCGTGCTGGCCCCGACAATATCTGCCTGCAACCAGCTGAAGATTGTTTCGCGTATTCGGGCAGGTGTGGGTCGGATCGGGTCCCGTTTGGCAAAAGAGATTTTGCGACCTCGCCAGTTTCCCCCGATAATCCGGATACTCCTCTCCTGCGGGCGTGGGCTCATAAGCGTGGTGTAACCGGGAATTAGTCGTTGGCCAATGAATCAAAACAGCCGGATGAAGGCAAGCCTGGCTTCTTCGGGCGGATAAAAGCGGGCTTGGCAAAGACCCGGAACAAGTTCGATGTATTGCTGCGCGGCCGAAAGGTCATCGACGCTGAGCTGATGGACGATCTGGAGACAATTCTCCTGACTGCTGATGTGGGTGTTACAGCGACTACAAACATCATCGACGCCCTGACCGAACGGATGCGGCGCAAGGAACTTGATGATGCCGAAGCGCTGCACAAAGGGCTGACTCAGGAGCTCACCGGGCTGCTTGCGCCCTGCGAGGCGCCTTTTAAACCCGATCTGGACAAGAAGCCATATGTTGTGCTGGTTGTCGGCGTCAACGGCGTTGGTAAAACCACCACGATAGGCAAGCTGGCCAAACGCCTTAAGGGACATGGTCAGAAGGTCATGCTTGCTGCAGGCGATACTTTCCGAGCGGCGGCTGTTGAGCAGCTGCAGGTCTGGGGTGAGCGCAACGACGTACCGGTCGTTGCACAGCATACCGGCGCTGACAGTGCGTCAGTGATATTTGACGCGATTGAATCAGCCCAGGCTCGTGCTGTTGATGTGCTCATTGCGGACACCGCCGGGCGCCTGCAAAGCAAAGTCAACCTCATGGCAGAGCTTGAGAAGATCGTGCGCGTGATGCGCAAGCTGGATGAATCCGCTCCACACGAGGTGCTGCTGGTACTAGACGGCGGCACCGGGCAGAACGCCCTCGTGCAGGTACGCGAATTCAGCGCGGTGGTGCCAGTAAGCGGACTGGCGCTCACTAAGCTGGACGGCACTGCCAAGGGTGGGGTGATCTTCGCTATCGCTGCGGAGACACCTGTACCGGTACGCTTTGTGGGTGTTGGTGAGCAGATAGAGGATCTACGCGATTTTGTCGCAGAGGAATTTGTTGAGGCGTTGCTCAGTTCATGATCCGCTTCGATACTGTTAGGAAACGTTACGCGGGCGGCGGAGAAGCTCTGAAAGGGGTCAGCTTCGAGCTGGCATCTGGAGAGATGGCGTTTCTGACCGGACACTCGGGGGCCGGCAAGAGCACACTCTTGAAGCTCATCATGCTGATGGAGCGTCCGAGCCGCGGTCAGGTGTTTGTCGGCGGTGTGAACCTTGGTCGTTTGCGCCGGGGTCAGATACCGGCGTTGCGCCGGAGCGTAGGTGTTGTTTTCCAGAATCATCAGCTGCTCGCTGATCGCACGGTTTATGCCAATGTTGCGCTGCCACTTGTGATTGCCGGCTACACGCCGCGAGAAGTAGGGCGCCGAGTGCGAGCGGCGTTGACCAAGGTTCATCTTGAAGATCGTGAAAGGGAGATGCCGGGTGCACTCTCAGGCGGCGAGCAACAACGGGTGGGCATTGCCCGCGCGGTGGCCAATCGGCCGCCCGTGCTGTTGGCGGATGAACCCACGGGGAATCTTGATCCGGCCCTGTCTGCCGAGATCATGCATACGTTCCGCGAGTTCAATCAGGTGGGCGTCACTATCCTCATCGCAACCCACGACCATGCACTGGTTGAGTCGATGGGTCAGCGCGTGCTGACCTTGGTTGATGGGCGACTAGTGGGTTCCGGACCCGATGGCGTGAGTTCATTGGAGACGGGATCAAAATGAGTGAAGGTCGCTCCGCCCAGGCAACCGTCGTTGAGGCAAGCGCAGGTGGGAACCTTGCAGCTTGGGTGCGACATCATCGTAGTGTAGCGGCGGACAGTCTCGGGCGGTTGCTTGCCGCCTGGCTGAACAGCTTGCTCACCTGGCTTGTCATAGGCATTGCACTCGCGTTGCCGGCAATGATGTATGTCCTGTTAGGCAACGTCTCGTCGGTGTCAGCCGGGTTTGGCGGTAAGCCCCGCATCACGTTGTTCCTGCTGGACAGTACGCGAGCTGTGGGTGAGGCAATGCTTGCGGAGATCTCGGCGGAACCTGCTGTCGCGACGGCGCGATACATCAGTGCGGCCGATGCCCTCGCAGACTTTGAGCAACGCTCGGAATTCAAGGGTGTGCTGCAGACTCTGGACCATAATCCGTTGCCCGCGGTGATTGTTGTGACACCCGATGCGGGTGCGGTGGAACCCCTTGTGGCTCGTTACGAGGCGGACAGCCGGGTCGACAACGTCCTGGTAGATCTCGCTTGGGTACAGCGCCTACGGCTGCTGGTGGAGCTTGTAGAGAGCATTGTCAGCTGGATGGCGCTTTTCTTCGCGATGGGCGTCTTTCTAATCACCGGTAACACCATTCGGTTGGCGATTGAAAGCCGGCGTACGGAGATTGAGGTAGTGAAGCTGGTGGGAGGTACGGATGCCTTTGTGCGGCGCCCCTTTCTTTATCTGGGGTTTTGGTATGGCGTAGGTGGCGCCGTGGCCGCGGTGTTACTTGTAGAATTCAGCCTCTTTTGGCTGCAGGGTCCCATCGAGGCGGTACTGGGTGCATATGGCAGCGCGTTTGCGGTCACAGGGCTCGGTGCGGTGGGCGTCGTGGGCTTGATTGGAGTGGGCACCGCTCTTGGGGTGCTTGGCGGATGGCTGGCCGTTAACCGGCACTTGAGTCAAATTGAGCCAGGCTAGCCGGGCTTCCAAGTAAGTAAGCACTCGCAATCAAGCGCGTATATGCGGCGCTGGCGGGGGACTGCCGATCTTCGCCAGGTTGGTGTAAGATACGCGCCCTTTTTGTTCCAGCAGCTTAATCCAGTTGTATAGTTACCGCGTCTATTCTATAGGTCGTGGCTCAGAGCCACGGAGATTCCATAACTGAATGTGGGCTGTCGCGGGGGTTACGACGAACCGCGAAGCGCCACAGACGGACCAGCTAATGACCCATCAGCTTGTTGCAGCCGACTGGATGTCGCCCGGGGCAGACCTCGGCGGCTATATCCAAGCAGTCAACAATATCCCGATGCTTACGGTCGAGCGGGAACGGGAGCTTGCCCAGCGGTTGCACTATGAGGATGACGTAGGCGCGGCGCGGGAACTGGTGCTCGCGCACCTGCGGTTTGTTGTCTACGTCGCGAAGTCATATTCCGGCTATGGTCTTCCCGAGGCGGATCTCATTCAGGAAGGCAATGTCGGTCTGATGAAGGCGGTACGGAGGTTTGATCCGACCTTTGGAGTACGTCTTGTTTCCTTCGCCGTGCACTGGATCAAGGCTGAGATGCACGAGTTCATTCTCCGGAATTGGCGGATTGTGAAAGTAGCCACCACCAAGGGGCAGCGCAAGCTGTTTTTCAACCTGCGCTCTGCCAAGCCCCGGCTCGGCTGGATGAATCAGCGGGAGATTGATCGAGTCGCTGCCGACCTGGGGGTCGAGCCAGATCTGGTTCGGCAGATGGAAGGCCGTCTCGCTGCCATTGATGAGGCATTTGATGGCGCACCCGATATGAGTGAGGACTTTGCCGCGCCTGCCCGGTATCTCGAAGATGCGGGTGCCGATCCAGCCTCGATCGCCGAGATCGAGCGTGGTGATCTGGCCGGCCGCGCGATGTTGGAACAGGCGCTCGATGTACTCGATGCTCGTGCTCGCGATATTGTCACCCGGCGTTGGCTTACTGAAAAGAAAACCACGCTGCAGGTCCTGGCCTCAGAATACGGAATCTCCGCTGAGCGTGTGCGCCAACTCGAACAGAACGCGTTACGCAAGATGCGTAAGAACGCGGGCGCTGAAGAGTAACGCCGGCACGATTCGACATGTCTCAGGAATCCCGCTCGGATCACCCTAGGCGCGTCCGCAGTTTTGTCATCCGTGAAGGCCGCTTTACCCCTTCGCAGCGTCGCAATCTCGAACGGCACTGGCCACAGCTTGGATTTGAGCCTGGCACCGAACTTTCGACCGTCTTTGGGCGTAGCGCCCCGCTCGTAGTGGAAGTGGGATTCGGGATGGGTGACAGCCTTTTCGAGACTGCACAGCTGGAACCGGACCGTAATTTCCTTGGGGTCGAAGTGCACCGACCTGGGGTTGGTCACCTGCTTGGTCTGGCGGGAGCTGCGGGGCTTATAAACCTGCGGGTTGCAGTGGCGGATGTGCACACGGTCCTGGCCGGCTTGCCGGCTTCTTCGGTGGAAGTCGTACAAGTGTTTTTTCCGGACCCGTGGCCGAAGAAGCGTCATCACAAACGTCGCCTTATCCAGCCGGCATTTGTGCAGGCGGCTATCGACCGCATCGCACCCGGTGGGGTGTTGCATGTGGTGACGGACTGGGCGCCCTATGCTAAATCGATCGAGGCGGTATTGGCAGAGTTTCCGGAGCTAAGACCGGTGGCCCCTCCCACACGAGTCACAACAAAATACGAGCGACGCGGACTGCGTCTCGGCCATTCGATTACGGAATTTGCGTTCAGGCTGCCCCATGCTCGGCCGCCAGCAGCTGGAGGTCATTGAGGAAGCGCAATCCGAGCTCTGTAGGCTGCCACCCTGCTTCAGATTCTCCGGTAGGCAGTTCTGCCAGCAGACCGCCTGCTATTGCAGCAGTCACAAACACCTCCAGCGTTGGCCCGCTATCCCCGGTGCGCTCTACGTAAAGCTCCCGGGTAAATCCACCGGTCAGGCGTAGCGCATTCAGCATGAACTCGAAGAAGCTTTCTTCAACCTTGGNCAGGTGAACACGTTGGTNACGCATATAGTCAGTCGGTAGGCGTGAGCTCCTNGTTCGTGTAATGACGAGGTTGGCGTCAGTNTGTTTGCCGTGCGCNCCGGCGCCGACGCCAACGTAATCGCCAAACCGCCAATAGTTCAGGTTGTGACGAGCATTTTGGCCCGGCTGCGCGAAGGCGGAGATCTCGTAGCGTTCGAAGCCGTGATTGGCCAGTAGCGCAAAGCCGGCCTCCTCGATNTCGGCAAGTGTGTCCTCTTCGGGCAACACGGGGGGTGCTGAGTAGAACTCGGTATTGGNTTCGATGGTGAGTTGATACCAGGACAGATGGNTTGGCTCCCAGGCGAGTGCGCGTTCAAGGTCGGCAACNGCCTCAGCCNCGNTCTGGCCGGGCAGGCCGTGCATCACGTCAAGGTTCAGATTGGAGAATCCGGCNGACCGCGCTGCCTGCATGGCCGCGTCTATTTCGNCAGCGGTGTGGACNCTTCCAAGGTNCNGNAGATGCAGTTCGNTGAAGGACTGCGCCCCGATCGACAGTCGATTCACGCCCGCCGCGCGGTACCCGGCGAAACGCTNGGCGTCGCTCGCTCCCGGGTTAGCCTCAAGAGTAATCTCGGCNCCATCCTCGATACCAAACGTACGGTCGAGAGCGGCTAGGATCTGTNCAACCGCCCGGGCAGAGAANAGACTAGGTGTACCGCCGCCGAAGAACACCGTTTGCAGCCGCCGCCGCTCGAACTGCTGACCACGGATGGCAATGTCCCGGGCGAGCGCTGCGACATAGGCAGTTTCGGGCAACCCATCGCTGTTTGTGGCGTGGGAGTTGAAATCACAGTAGGGGCATTTGCGTACGCACCAGGGCAAGTGTACGTAAGCGGAGAGAGGAATCATCATGACGGTTCAGATGCCCAGTTGCCGCGCCAGCGCCTTCAGTGCGAGGGCACGGTGACTGATGCGATTTTTTTCCTCTGTGCCAAGCTCGGCGAGGGTTCGGCATCGATCGGGCAAGACAAATAGCGGGTCGTAGCCAAAACCGTTGTGACCTCTGGGCGATTCGATGATTTGGCCTTCCAGTCTGCCGTGCGCGATCACGGGGTCCGGGTCGGCAGAGTGGCGCAGAACCACTATCACACAGTGAAAACGCGCCACACGGGGCGCGCTGTGGTCGGCAAGTTCGCGTAGCAGCTTCGCGTTGTTGTCCGTGTCCGTAGCACCGGGACCGGCGTAGCGGGCGGAGTAGATGCCGGGTTCACCACCCAAGCAGTCCACCTCTAGACCGGAGTCGTCGGCTAATGCGGGTAGGCCCGTCTGGGCGCTGGCGTTGCGCGCCTTTATGATGGCATTTTCAATGAATGTGAGGCCGGTTTCCTCTGCTTCCGGAACGTTGAATTCGTCTTGCGCTACGAGGCTAATGCGGGTGCCGACAACTGCTTCGATTTCGCTTCGCTTGTGGGCGTTGCCGCTTGCAAGAACGGTTTGCTCGGGCATCTTCTGACTCCACATTCCGGTCAGCGGGTGGGGTAGTAGGAACGTTCAAACCGGAGTTGGCCGGCTTCACGGGCGCCTTCCGGCAGGATGTATAGATGGAAGCGGATCATGTCCTTTTCGTTTGTAATAATCGAGGCGAGGTAGTAGATCGCGGTTCGTTCCTGGATTTCGGTGAAATCCAGGTCGAGCTGCTGACCCAATAGGTTGGTGCTGGTGCCGGATACGCTCGCTGTGGTTGGCTGGTCGGCTTTGAGTACTGTTACGTTGACGAGAATCCGCTGCGTGGAACGGACGATGCCGTGGATTTGGGCCACCTCCGGTGGAATGAGCATCGATGACAGTGCGGTGGCGTAAATGGTGTGTTCGCCAAGATTGAGGTATTCGCTTGCGCTGGCTCGTGTCTGGCCGAACGCAAGCACTATCAAGGCCAGCACCGCGTATATGGGGTGCTGCGAGCTCACAGACCGAGCATCAGTCCCTGCAGTCCCTGCAGTCCTTCCGGGGCAGGCAACATACCGACCAGCTGGGGAATTAGCAGATAGTTGTCGAGTAGCATTAGTCCGATGATCACAGCCATGATGGAGAAGTCGAGCCCACCCATGGATGGGATCAGGTTGCGCGCTGGCCGCACGAGAGGCTCTGTAATCTGCGTTGCCAACGTGAGGATGGGGTGGCCCGAACCCGGCGCGATCCAGCTTGCGATGACCATGATCAGCAGCGCAAAAAAATAGATGTCGAGGGTCAGTGAGAGCACACCGACGAGCGCCCAGCCAATAAAGACCGGTTGAAACAACACGCTGCCCAGGATCAGCGCCACGAGCATGAGGGCAATGAGCTCTACCAATACGGCCACCAGCAGCGTTGGGAAATCGACCCGCCCTACAGAAGGGATGAAGAGGGACACCGGTTTGACGACGGGGTTTGTGATCTGAACGATCCCCTGCGACAGCGGGTTGTAGTAGTCCGCGTCCGAAATGCGCAGCAGAAAACGCAGCAGCAGCAGTAGTACGTACAGCGACGCAATGGTGGAGATGAGGAAGATGGCGGCTCCTGGTATGTCCAACTTGCGTGCCCCTTTTTCTAATCAATCGATAGGCGCGGCGCAAAAGGCCGCTCCCACATTATCCCGTAAACCTTGCGAAAGCGGGAGTGATTGCTGCTTGGACGAAGAGTTTTCGGCGGTGGTTGTAAAGGCGCGCGGGTAAGCGGACCTTTTTTGCCTCATTTTTCAGAAAGCTCGATCGAACGCTGATGCGCAGCGGTGAGGGCGTTTTGGACCAGGGCGTCGAGACCACCATCCAGGAATGTGCCGATGGCGGCGGCAGTCGTGCCCCCGGGTGAGGTCACCGCTTGGCGCAGTGCCGCGACATCTTCATCCTGACGGTCCACCATGGTGGCTGCACCGAGCGCGGTTTTGACAACCAACTGGCGAGCGACGTCGGGCGCGAGTCCGAGTTCTTCGGCGGATTTCTGCATCAGTTCCATCAGCAGGAAGAAGTATGCGGGGCCGCTGCCAGATACAGCTGTGACGGCGTCCAAATCCCGTTCAGCCGGTAACCAGATCAAGCTGCCAACGGCGCCCAACACCTGTTCGGCAAGGTTGCGCTGCGCGGCGGACACCCCGGGTGCCGGGTAGGCCCCAGTCATGCCTTGGCGCTCGAGAGCCGGAGTATTGGGCATGCAGCGTACCAGGGCGTCGTGACCGCCTAGCCAGGATTGCAGCGAGGCCAGCGTGACACCGGCGGCGACCGAAATGACAAGCGCGTTGCCGATTGCAGCGTTCACCTCCCCGCACGCGGCCTGCACAATGTTCGGTTTGACGGTGAGCAGTACGACATCCGCATCGGCGACGGCCTCGGCGTTCGACGCGGCCGCGCGTATACCGAGTTCGGTAAAGCGGTTTAACTGCCCTGGCATGGGGTCAGCGGCAACGATGTCCGTCGCGGGTTCGCCGCCTTCGATGAGACCGCCTGCGATGGCGTAGGCTATGTTGCCGGCACCAATGAAGGTCACCTGGGTCATGTTGTTTCCTCAGTTTCGGCGTGCGCCGGGTGTCATTTATTGGTTTTGTTGGTCCGTGCACCAAAGATGGCGGTCCCAATCCTGACCCAGGTTGCACCTTCGGCAATGGCCGCCTCAAGATCGCCGCTCATGCCCATCGAGAGTTCCGTGACACCCGTAAACCCAGCTACACGTGCGGATTCCGCCAGAGACCGTAGGTCCGCAAANGGTACACGCTGGGTCGAGAGGTCATCGGCCTGGGCCGGCAATGTCATCAAGCCGCGCATTTCCAGATTGGGTAACCCAATGATGTGATTCAGCAGCGCTGGCGTCTCCTCTGCCGAGACGCCCGACTTGGCCGGATCTGCGCTGATGTTGACCTGCAGACATACCTGCAGGGGTTCCTGGGCGGGGCTCCGGGCGGCGCTCAGGCGGTCGGCAACCTTGCGGCTGGGCACGGTATGGACCCAGTCGAAGTGACGCGCGATGACTTTGGCTTTGTTGCTCTGGATGGCGCCGATGAAATGCCAGCGGAGATCCGGTCTCGCCTCGACCTTGGTTACCGCTTCCTGCAGGTAATTTTCACCGAAGTCGCGCTGCCCTGCAGCGGCGGCGGCGTCTATGGCTGCGAGTGGCTTGGTCTTGCTCACAGCCAGCAGTCGCACCGACCCCGCCTCACGCCCGTGACGTGAGCAAGCCTGGGCAATGTCCGCGCGAATAGCTTTNAGGCGCGTGCTGGTTTNGCTGATCTCGNTGCTGGGCATGGCACAGGTCGCACCTCAACGGGCGCGTGCACAGTTTGTCGGGAATAGGGATCATACTATTACGGCTTCCCACCGGCTGGACTCAAGTTAGGAAGTTGGGAAACCACTGATTTGCGTCTATTGCGATATTCGCTGGATCAATCCCCTGGTGCTCGACTATAAAGAGGCCCACGAGCTAATCTACGAGATCATGAACGACAAACAAGATAAGGAAGTACGAAGAGTTCTTAGGGCGTGATTTCGCGTTCGAGATGCCTGGAATTGCCCACTTGCGCGCCAGCGCGGTTAACCGCTGTGCCGGTGGAGTCTTCCGGACCGTCCCGTCGAAGGCGCTGTCGATGGATGAGCTAGGCATCGGCGAAACGTTCCGTGACATCGNAGAAATGCNGCGCGGGCTGATCAGAGTGACGTCCGACAAAAGCACAACCCTTGCCGCNATNATGGACTGTGCGGTGCCCTTTGCCGAAACCGGCCACCTTGCCTTGCCACCCTGCACGCAAACATCGCTAACCAGGCCCGCGAGCGGATTATCAACTATTTCCCGGCGGGCAGGCAGCAGCAGGTCTGGGTGGACCGTCGCTGACCCGGGCCGCTAGGGTGGTGGAGCATCTGACCGCCAAGCCGTTGTCGCGGACATAATTCGCGAGCGTTAGGTCGATACGCTCAAAGAGCTGATGATCAAGCTCTCCGCTAAATTACTAAAATGCAATTTAGCGGTTGTTTAAGGTGCGCCGCCGCCGTGTCGTAGGTCCAAGGCTCTCCTTGTAGGCTAGAGAAGGCGATATTCGCGTCGGCCGAAAAGCTTGATGGAGAGTCTGCGTACCGATTAATCACTACGCGAGTCGGATACGTTTTTGCGCGTTGCGGCCTGGCTTCGACATACAGGTGAACTGCACGCTGCCATCAGCGGCTCAGTCGCAACGCATTGGCTACGACTGTCATAGAGGATAGAGCCATGGCCGCTCCCGCAAGACCTGGGTGAATTAATACTCCGGCGATGGGGTATAGGACACCTGCTGCGACAGGGATGAGCAGTAAGTTGTAGGCAAATGCAGCTGTCAGATTCTGCTTGACGTTGCGCATGGTCAGCCTTGAGAGGCGGATCGCATCGCTGATGCAGAGCAGGTTGTCCCGAAGGAGTGCGACGTCCGCAGATTCGAGCGCAACGCCGGTGCCGCCGCCCATGGCGAAGCCAACGTCGGCGGCAGACAGGGCCAATGAGTCGTTAATGCCGTCACCCACCATGCCAACTCGTTCCCCTCGGGCCTGCAGCGCCTTAATGGTCTCGAACTTCGTGCCCGGGCTGGCCTCGGCGACGTAAGGGATGTCGAGAAGGTTGGCCACGCGACGGGCATTGGCATCGGCATCACCGGTGAGCATCAGGACTAAAACGCCGCGGCGCCGCAACGCCGCGATCGCAGGGTGCGCGTCTTTACGGAGCGCGTCCCGGACCTCGAAACCGGCGACAAGTTGGTCCCCCAGCGCGATGAAGATGGTGCAGTTTGCAGGTGCCCCGGCAATATCCACCCCCTCCTGTTGCAGCCAGGCAAGTTGGCCAGCGCGCGCGTACTCGCCATTTATCAGGCCCTTGGCGCCAGCTCCAGGGACGGCCTCGAAGTCTCGTACAGGTAGTTCTGTGATGGCCTGTGACCGTGCCAGGGCAAAGGATTCAATAGCGCGTGCGACCGGATGTTCTGCGTGTGCTTCCAACGCCAGTGCGACACTTAGGGCTGCGGTTGTTTCAGTCAGCGGTACGAATCTGATCACTTCCGGTTCGCCCTTCGTAAGCGTTCCGGTCTTGTCGAGTACTATAGTCGTGAGCCGCCCGGCTGCCTGCAGCGCTTCGCTATTAGCGATGAGGACACCATTACGGGCTGCGTGGCCCAGCCCCAGCATGAGTGAAAGAGGCGTTGCGAGTCCCAGCGCGCAAGGGCAGGCAATGATGAGAACCGACGTCGCGGTAACCAGCATATAGTTCAGTTTGGGCTCGGGTCCGGCGAGCCACCAGGCACCCAGCGTGATGCCGGCGATGAGCAGCACGAAAGGGACAAACACTGCGGCGACGTCATCCACCAGCCGCCCGATCCGGGGCTTGGAGTTTTGTGCCTCACCGATCCTTGCGACGATACGAGAAAGGACCGTTGCTTTCCCGGTAGCTGTCACCTCGCAAATGAATGCACCGGTCAGGTTCATCGTGCCCCCAATCAGATGGTCGCCTGGTACCTTGTGCACTGGATCTGATTCACCGGTAAGCAAGGATTCGTTGATGTTACCGGTGCCTTCGATCACGACCGCATCAATGGGGATGTGCTCGCCAGGTCGCACGCGGATTCGGTCCTGGTGTTTGAGCTCTGCGATCGCGATAGTGCGGGTCTTGCCGTCAGCGGAGATCGAATTTGCTGTTTCAGGCTGATGTTCGAGCAGCCTGGCAATGGCGTCCCGCGTGCGGCCCCGTGCGCGCATCTCCAGTGCGCGGCCGAGACTCACAAACCCGATGACAAACATTGCGGCTTCGAAATAGAGGTGTCTTGCGGCCACAGGAAAGAGGTCAGGGACTAGGACCACCGCGGTTGAATAGAGCCAAGCCGTCCCGGTGCCAAGCGCTATCAGCGTATCCATTGTGGCTGAGCCGCGACGCAACGCGGCTAGGGCAGCGCGAAAGAAATGCCCGCCACTGAAGGCCATTACCGCAGCGGTTGCGATGGCCACTGCCAGCCAGGCTGAGGAGTCGGCTCTGGGCGCCAGCTCGGTTTGCATTCCTGCCATCAGTAGTGCACCCAGAGTGAGCGGCGCGGCTACTTTGGCAANGCTGCTTGGCGCCGTTGGACGATCCGCATTCTCTGAGCTGGGGGCACTTTCTGCCGCCGCATCATACCCAGCTTGTTTGATCGCGTTGATGAGGAGTCGAACGTNAACACCTGTTGCTATGACGGTTGCGCTCTCGTCGGCGTAGTTCACTGCCACGGCTTCGACGCCATCGACCCGCTCGAGCGCAGTTTCTATTGCCCGGACACAACTGGCGCAGGTCATCCCTTTTATGGCAAGACGCTGACCTGAAGTTCGGGCGTGAGACTGCGCTATTGCAGCCGGGGTTATTTTGCTCGTTTTGGCTTTTGTCGGAACGCTTGCCGCGGCAAGGGTTGTNGGTTCTCGCGCCGACAGCGNTANGGCNTGGNGGANATAACCTGCCTCGCTCACGGCCCNACGCATTGCATTGGTGTCGGGGAAGCCGACAACCGTGGCATGGGTCAAGTCAGCTGGCACCAGGGCACTGGAAACGNCGCTGCAATCTTGCAGCGCGTCCGTCACGCGGTCNGCGCAGGCTNGGCAATGCATCCCGTCGATTTCGATCCTGTATCCTGTANCAGCNGCCGCGCCGTAGCCTGCCGCGCGCACAACGTCGAGCCAGGGGGTAGGGTCAGATACCGATGGCAGCCTCGCGCTCCCCGACTTGAGGTCGACTTCAATTATGAGTGATGGGTCAACTGACCCGAGCGCGTCGGCAACTTTGGTAACGCAGTGGTTGCAGGTCATCCCCTCGANGAGGAGCACCGTGTCTGTGGCTGTCGAGTGGCTCCGNCGGGACATTTTTCGAGTTTACCCACATACTCCCNGGGGGTATACAAGTCCACTGGCTCAGGACTTAGCCTCGCGGGAGTTCAACCAGCTCTGCAGAATAATGCGGGCAGCCTCAGCGTCTATGTGGCCATCGTTACTGTCTGTCTGCGCCTCGAAAGATGACAAGCGTTCGTCCATGAGCTCGGTTGGCAGACCAAATCGTCCGTGCAGACGCCGGGCAAACTTGCGTGCGAGCAGGCAGATGTCGCTGTCAGTGCCGTCCATGTTGATGGGGTCACCAACTATGAGTATTTCCGGTCGCCAGGTATCAATGAGCTGGCTAACTTCTTCCCACCGCGGCCGTCCGTCCCGCGCCTTGAGGATAGTGAGTGCCTCGGCAGTGCCCGATACGGTCTGGCCCACCGCAACACCGATTCGCTGGGTGCCGAAGTCGAAACCCATTGCACGAAGACTGCTGGCGGGTGCTGCCAAAGGCTATCCATGGCCTGCGGATGCCAGGAGGTTGAGATCAACACCCATGGTACTTGCCGCCACCATAGGTCGTTGTGGAAAGGGGATATCGAAGATCACTTCCGTTGACGCGGGGGAGAGCAACCAGACGTCTTCGGCAATTTCCCTCTCAAGCTGGCCTGCATCCCATCCGGCGTAGCCGAGCACTGCCAGCAGTGGCTGTGGCCCGGTACCGTCAACAAGTGAGTCGACCAGGTCGGTCGAGGTGGTCAGTGCCAGGTCTGTACTGATCTGATAGGTCGATTTAAATTCGTGCTCTGTATCATGTAGGAAAAAGAGGCGGTCGTTGTCCACCGGACCGCCCTCCATGATCGGGCACCGGAGCCGGAATTCATGCTCCGGAAAAAGATCTTCGAGCTCCATGTCGAGCGGCTTGTTGATGACAAGGCCAAATGCGCCTTTATCGTTGTGATCAGCCAACAGACAGACGGTTTTCCTGAAGTAGTCCTCTTTCAGTACGGGCAGCGCGATCAGAAACTGATTGCGGAAACTATCTTGGTCAGCTGCTTCGCTCAAATTGGAATCCGGGCAGAGTAAGCAAGTGACTCAAGTATACGCCGAGCCTGCCGCGTCGTGGGCTCGCCACGACCGTTAACTGGCCCATGGTTGTCCCCCGGGTTGGTCGGGCGGGGGCAGACAGTCCTCTNCCGGATTTCGCGAGGTGGTGCCCGGAACGGACAGCGTTGCGAGGGTGACCCTGCCCCGCTCCAGCCAGTTGTGGCTGCGCCGGCAAAAGCCGGCAGGATGTGGTTGTGAGTGATATGGCCACGGCGTGATGGGAGACATCTGCACGGCTCTACTAGGCAAATAACGAAGCTGGCATAGCACTCAAAGAAGCGCCGTAGCGCTTAAGGAATGACCCAACATGGCCGACTGTTCGGAACGAATGGGCAGCGAGCCTGAACGTCACCTAGGCTGGACCCAGTCTCTATTGACTGTGGCGATCTCCGTGCTCTCTTTTCGGGCAGCGGGCTTCAGACGCTAACGTCGTCAGGCATTCATTCGGAAAGCTTCAAATCAGGCATCACGGGTGTATTCAAGCCGGCGTCATGGGACGTCTATACCAGTACTCACTGCTACACCGTCTATAGGCTTTTTAGCGAGGAATTACGCCGAAACTGCCAGGTACGGATGATCTCGAGCACATCCGTGGTCTTGCGCATTTCGTCTGGGAAGGGGGCAAATGGAGCTGAAAGTTTTACAATCTTTACCGCGGCGTCGTCGAGCACCTGGTGGCGTGAGGATTCGAGTATTTCCACTTCCTTGAGAGAGCCGTCCGGGTAAATGGAAACCAGAAGNCGCAGGTTGCCATAGAGCTTTCTGCGACGTGCTTCAGATGGGTAGTTCAGGTTGCCNACATTCTCAATTTTGCGGCGCCAGGAATGCAGGTAATAGGCATCAATGCTGGAAGTGGTTGATAGCGAAGTCAGGCGTTTGATCCTCGGCCGTTTCGCGTGTTCCTGGCGCAGCCGTTCGAAGCCCGCTTCGAGGCGCGCAATGTGCAGGCTCTTTTCAAGCAGAGTCCGTTCGTTGTNGCTGGCGTTGTCGGCCTCTCGTGATTTCTTTGAGTCGATCTGTAGCGGCGTCAAACTATTGTGGTTGGTTTGCGCCGCAACGACTCTAAGATCGGCGGGCGCCTTGCTTGTCGGCTCAACACTCGGGATGGTGGTCTCCTTGATGACGGTGTCGTGAAAATCTGTCTTGGTGGGTGAGGTGGTCAGTTCCTTTTCTTCCAGTGTGCCACTGCCCTGCTGCTGAAACTGCGCTAGAAAGTCCGCTTTTTCGGGCACATTCCTGCTGCGATGCTGCGCAATGGTCACTTTCATAGTTCGGCTGGACTCCGTATTCTCGATGAAGGTGAAGGTCACACCGAGAATGATTGCCGCGTGCAGCGCGCTGGCGAGAAAGAGGGCAAAGGAAAGACGGTCGCTCGCATTGACTCCCAGAGCTTGTGCATGTGCCGCAGTCGGGTTGTCAGGACCAGTTGTGGCCTGTCGGCGAGTAGATCCTGATTGGACTTGCGCGACGGCGGCCATGTTAGGCGCTTGTTTCCGGTGTCAGCTCAGGCACGGCTGGCAATGTGCTCCATAAAGTCGTCGGCTATGTCCAGGCCGAACGCTTTGTCGAGCTCGCGAATACATGTGGGGCAGGTGACGTTGATCTCTGTCAAGTAATCGCCAATGACGTCAATACCGACAAAGGCAAGGCCCTTTCCTTTTAGTGTGGGCCCGACTTGGGCGCAAATCCACCGGTCCCGGTCGGTGAGTTCACGCCCGACGCCGGTGCCGCCGGCAGCGAGGTTGCCCCGGGTCTCTCCTGCAGCAGGGACGCGCGCCAGGCCGTAGGGCACGGGCTCGCCGTCGATGAGCAGGATGCGGGTATCGCCTGCCTTGATTTCCGGGATGTAGCGCTGGGCCATGATCGGCGTTGTGCCATCCGCGGTCAGGGTGTCAAGGATGACGGCTAGATTTCGCCCGTCTGGCGTCACGTGGAAGATCGACGCGCCGCCCATGCCGTCAAGCGGTTTGTAGATCACGTCTTCGTGTGTCTCGAAAAAGGCGCGCAGTACGGCGTTGTCCGTACTCACGATGTGGGGCGGACAACATTCCGGGAAGCTTAGTGCAAACAGCTTCTCGTTGCAGTCTCGGATGCTGCCGGGCCTGTTGTAGACGGCGACGCCTGCGCGTTCTGCCATCTCCAGCAGGTAGGTGGTGTAGATGTATTCCATGTTGAAGGGCGGATCCTTGCGCATGAGAATAACGTCGAGCGCAGTCAGGGGCGCATCCGCTGCATCCCCCAACCTGAACCAGGTGGAATCGTCGTTACGCACTGCGACGGGGCGCTGGTGGGCAAACACCTCGCCACCTTCGACGTACAGGTCCCCCTGAGTCATGTATGTCAGAGACCAGCCCCGCGCTTGAGCCGCCAGAAGCATGGCGAGCGTGCTGTCTTTCTTTGGATTGATGGTCTCGATCGGATCCATGACGACGCCGAGTTTCAGACTCATGTGGATGGTCTCCCTATGTGTGGCCGCATGCCACTGGCGGTTGGCGCCAACTGCCTAGTACCGCCGTTGGCCCCGTTCAGTCTTGCTCCGACGGTTATAGTGTGTTTGCAGAACATCGATTTCTCCATATCGATGTCCGTCACTCCGGAGGGTGCACACAGCGTCTCAGGGAATGCGGGTGGGGCACGCTTGTCGAAGGCGTGGGTCGATCGCAGTTTGCTTAGGTTGGTCACTTGGCCCAGGCATGCAAGGGTTGGCGCAATTGTAAACAAGTCCGGAGGCAGTTGTACTAAATTGCCATATCTATCCGTTACTTATGGATCGTGTTTGACGAATGTGACACAAAGCATGACGTAGGATACTGGCATTGAAATAATTTCCTGTGTCGCCTCGACGCCCGGCCCTCGCCTATAGGGTGGCACCATCGTAATCCCGTACCCGACATGGGGCCACTCGCACTTCCAGCCTGAAAGGTGCTAGGGACAATAATTGTGAAGCCGTCAATGTGATAGGCATGAACGACAGGAAGACCATCCGCCACGCGGCGGAAACTTTGCTGACGAATGCCAGGTGGATCGCCGCGACGGCGACCGGTGGCGTTGACGCGCTGATAAAAGTTGCCGATATAGAACTTACTATTATCTTCGTCGATATAATGATGCGGCATCTGGATGGCTATCAGATCTTCCAACTCAGCAAGAACAACAGCTATTACGGAGCAAACTGGTGATCATGTTGTCCGGCAAGGACGGGCTTTTTTGATCGCGCCAAGAGGCGCATCGCGGGCTCCGATCTGGGCCTTTCAAAACCGTTTAGCAGAGACGAGCTTCTATCGGCCATACGGAAACACGTCGAGACGGACTGAGCGATGGCAAGGCGAGGGAGGTCAACGGCCGCAAACAGTCCAGTTCAGTGCGGGGGGATGCCAGGAACTTTGTGAGGTTGCGTTGCCGAGCCGTCGCGCTCGGGAGGACAGTTGCTGATGGTCAAGGTGCATTTATTTGATGGCTCAGCGACCCAGATCTTTCATTTCGAGTTGATTCTGAAGGGGCATGGCCACGAGGTCATCACAGCAGAAAGCGGCCGCGACGGTGTTGTTTTTGCACAGCGGCAGCTGCCGGATGTTGTGCTCTTGGATATTTCGATGCCGGATATGAACGGCGTCCAGGCAAAACGGCTGCTGTCTAGGCTTGGCGATGCACAGCACATCTCCGTCGGGATTGTCAGCCGAAAGGACCAGAAAACCGATAAATTCTGGCGTGAGCGGCAGGGTGCCCGGGGTGATCTCACCAAGCCAGACAATAAGACTGAATTGTCGGGCCTGGTCGAGGGGCTGTTATGAACGCGACCGGTCCTTTTTCGACGCTTGCATCGCTCGCGCTGAAAAGCCAGCTCACGGCGCGGGCGCTTCCCGCAAAAGAAGATGCACAGGCCTATTGGACCGGGCTCGGCGTTTGTCTTCTCGGCCAGCGACTAGTGGTCCCGCTAGATGACATCACTGAGATGATGCGGATCCCACAGGTGACCCGTCTGCCCGGGGTACGCTCTTTTGTCGCAGGGGTTGCAAACGTACGAGGGCGGTTGATGGCGCTTGTGGATCTTGCCCGCTTCCTGGGCGGGGAGGCGTCTGTCGCGCGCTCGCTGCGATGCGTGCTCGTGGTGGAAGCCGACGAACATTATTTTGGCTTTGTGGTCGACGAATCCCTGGGTATGCAGCACTTCCTGGCAGATTCGTTTACCACAAACGTGGGCTCGGTTGATGCACGCATTGAGCCNTACCTGGATGGCAGTTATCAGGTAGCGGGCATGGTGTGGCCTGTCTTGAGTCTTGGGCGGCTGAGGGAAGATCCGGGGCTCGAGAAACTGAGCTGAGACGAGATCAGCCGCACGACAAACCTGAAATGGCAACTGGCCTGGCGGCGGGAGAAGCAGGTGGGAAGTTGGATGAATCATGGCAGAGCGATCGATTAACGTACTCGGAAATCCTACGGTAGCGGGCTTGCTGGGGTTGATGGTGCTGGCACTTGCGGGAGTCGGTGCCAGCGTCTGGCTCGGTGCCCAGCAACAACAGGGTGTGCAAGCTTGGTCCGCCGAAGCTCAGCGAGTCGGCACGCTCGCTCAGGAAGTAGCCAAACATGGTCTCGCGGTAGCCAATGGCACCCAGCTTGCCCTGGTGGCTCTGGGGCAGTCACGTAGCGAAACCGACAACGCCCTGGCCGCGTTGCACGATGGTGATACTCGCCGTGGCATTCCACGAGTAAATCCGGCGGTCGAGTCGGAGCTGGAGCGGCTGCAGGATGGCTGGGACCGCATGCGGGCCCACGTCGACCGGCTGTTGGCGAATGGTGAGACGCAGCAAACTCTGAACGATCTGGCCAGCGACGTGACGATAACCATGTCGGCGATCCAGCAGCAGAATGGCACGCTGGTGCGCAGCCTTCTGACGACCAACGCGGCCCCGGGGGATCTGGTGCTGGCGCAGCGGCAGGCGGAGCTCATCGAGCGGATGTCGCGGGCGATTGATCATGCCCTGGCAGCCGGTGGAAGTGCCGCGCTTGCGGAGAGTTTCCAACGCAACAGTTCGTTGTTCCGTTCTATTCAGGATGGACTGCTCAATGGCAAGAGGGACGCAAATCTGACGCTCGCGGCTGTCACGGATGAGCGGGCGCTAGCGAGTCTGACACGCATGGACGAGCTGTTCCGGACGGTCACAAACCGGGTCAGTGAGGTTCAGGTGCTTGCCGAAGAGCTGACGCGTGTCCAGGCGTCAGCAGACCAGCTGTATGAAGCCTCCCAGGGAGTGCCCGCCCTTGCAACCCAAGCGGCTGAGAAGATACTGATTCCCGCCGCGGCGTCGATCGCGTCACCATTTGTACCCATCGGGCTTTCTGCTCTGTTATTGGTTTTGTTTTTCGTAACGCTCGCTCTGGTGATTCGGCACGCTCGTCGGATCATGGGTGAATCAAGGGTAAAGAACGAGCAGAATCAGGCAGCAATCCTGCAACTGATGGACGAACTGGCTAACGGTGACTTGACGGGGCAGGCAACGGTCACTGGGAGCTCTACCGATTCCATTGCTGATTCGATCAACTTTACGATTGATCAGCTGCGTTTTCTGGTTTCGAGGATCTACGAGACAACGGCTCAGGTGTCGAGCGCGGCGGAGGTCACGCGGTCCTCGATCGATTCGTTGTCTGGGGCCTCGGAGCAACAAGCCAACGAAATCTTCACGGTTTTGACCGCTTTTAATGAGATCGTGGTTTCCATCGACCAGGCGTCATACAACGCAGCGGACTCTTCGAGTGCNGCGGAGCAGTNGGTGGAGATCGCGNGCAAGGGAGTCTCGACNGTTCAGAAAANGATCGGCGGCATGGANAANATTAGCCGNCAGATTCTGGCGACTTCCAAGCGTNTCAAGCTTCTTGGCGAGAGCTCGCAGGAGCTTGGTGATATGGCATNGCTTATGGACGACATTGCCGACCAGACCAACATCCTNTCTTTGAATGCCGCAATCCAGGCCTCGATGGNGGGGGACTCGGGTAAGGGATTCGCCGTGGTTGCAGACGAGGTTCAGCGTCTGTCGGAACGATCCGGCGCCGCCGCAAGACAGATCTCGGCTCTGGTCAAGACGATTCAGGGCAACACGAACGAAGTCGTTTCGTCAATGGAATACACGACAGTAGAGGTNGTTCAGGGTATANGCCTGGCCCAGGAGGCTGGCATTGTGCTGAAGGAAATCGAAGGCGCGTCGAAGTCTCTGGCTGAGGATANCGAGAACATTTCGGNNGCCGCGCGGAAACAGGCTGCATCGGCGGNGAAAATCTNGNACACCATGAAAAATATTGAGGAATGTATCTCGCAGACCACGAAAGCTACGCGATCCACAGCCGATTCGGTTGGTGAACTCGTAGAGATCACGAACGAGCTGGAGCTTTCGGTCATCGGCTTCAAACTGCCAAGCGGGTAAGACGCTGCGGGCCAGGGGAAGAAGAACAGGCAGATGGACGTTTCACAAGACTTTGTCGCGTTGGACTGGACCAAGGGTGAGATTCCCGCCACCCTGCAGCAGGCCCAGACCGCGCTCGAATCGTTAGCCGAGGATCCGTCGGATGATAAGAGCATGCGTTCGTGCCTGACGGCGATCCATCAGGTGCATAGCACCTTGCGTAGCGTCGAGCTGCAGGGCCCGACCCAGGTTATCGAGGAGATGGAAACCCTCGCCCAGGCGCTGATGAACCATTCGGTCGACGACGTGAAACTTGCTCAGAAAGTGTTGATGCAGGCGATCCTACTTATACGCTCGCATCTGAATCGCATCCAGCGTGCGCGGTCAGACAATTCTGGGCTGCTGCTGCCGATTATTAACAATCTTCGAACCATCCGCGGCGAAGAAGCTATCGAACCGGATGAGGCTCCCGGTGAAGGCGGTGACCGGTTTGCGATCCTCGCTGAAGCAGACGTGGCTGTGATTGCGGACTTCGAACGACTCAACGGTGCGCGCAATGCCGTCAAGCTGCGCCAGCGATATCGGCGCGCGCTCCAGCAGATCCTCAGGAAAGTCAAAACGAGGGATAACCTGACGCTACTGGGCAAGATCTTTCAGACCCTGTCCAAGCTATGTGGCGAGTCGGCGATAGGCTACGTTGGCCGGGGTGGTGTCGCCCTCGTGGAGGGTGTCGCGGATGGCGCGCTGCGCTTCGACGACCGCGTTTATCGCTGGCTATGTGACGTTGACCGCAGCCTGGCCGAACTGGGTGCTCATGGGAACGCAGTGCTCTTTCGCGGCGTTGAAGTGAGGCAGGTTGAAACCTTGCTTGAACTCTTTGCACAGTCTGGGAACCTTACCTCGCGCATGGAGCAGTTCGCGGAGTTGTTTTCCGTGCCGGCCAGCGATGACGTTGAACCTGGCTTCGGCTCGGATTCTGGCGCGGTTACCGCCATCTTGGCAGCCATGCTGGAAAAACTGCGCGGAGTTAGCGAAAAGCTGGACCTTTTTGTGCGCTCGGAGGGCAAGGATCTGTCCGAGCTGGCTGGGTTGGCGCCTTGCCTTGAACAGCTGTCCAGAACGATGCTCGCCATGGGCATGTCGGACCATCGAGCGCCGATTGAGACGCAAATTCAGGCCCTGCGGGATATCGAGAGCAGCGGCAATGTCCCGGGCGACGAGGCGCTAATTCGGATCACAGATGTTTTTCTGCACGTTGTGGCCGAGCTTACACTCTTGTCTGGCGAAACCGAGGAGGCGGAAGGAGACCGTTTCGCCGATCTGGACGAGGCCCAGGCCGCAGTGGTTTGTGAGATTCGCAATGGTCTTGCCTACTGCAAGGATGCGGTCATCGAGTTCATCTCCTCAGGCTGGGACCGCAGCAAGCTTGAAGATGTGCCTGCAACGCTGATCAGCCTTCGCGGAAGCCTTTTCATCGTTGATCAGCTGCGGTGCAGCGAGGTGCTGGCCGCTTGTTCGGGCTACTGCCAGAGACGCTTGCTCGACCAACCCGATGTGACCCCCGATCTCGAAGAGATGGATGATCTGGCGGATGTCATCACAAGCGTCGACTACTACTTCGAGCGTCTCCTAGCGAACGTCGACGATCCCTATATTCAAATGATCGACGTTGCTGAGACCTCGATGGCGCGACTGATCGAGGTGGAGTCGGCTTCGTGTCAGGTTGATGCTGCACTAGCGTGTGCGGCACGAGAAGCAGAACCGGCGGCCGAATTAGCCGCGNAAACNGNGCCGGAGGCCGCCGCAGACGAAACCGGCAGCCAGNGGGCCGAGGACATTGCTGAGGCTGCGGCNACGACGGAGCCGCAAGTTNAACCCGCGATAGGGCTCTCGGTCGATGTTGCGGTCGAGANTNNAGCNGACGTAGACGAGAGAAGCCTGACTGAGCTTGAGATTGACCTTCAAGCCGAAGCTGNCGAAGCGGNTGAGGCGATGCCAGTNAACTCCGCTGCNATAGCCGAGTCATTGGGNGCGTTGATGCCCAAGGAGTTGGAGACCNNGCACGATTCTGTGCTTACGCTNGACGGGCAGGAGGACCCTGATTCCGATGCAGNCGACGATCTGGAGCGTCNTGATGGATTGGCTACGGACNTTTGCATGGCCNGGTCCGAAGACATGGNGTCTGCCGCTGACNTNGTGTCCGTCGCGNTTGAAGATTCAACGATAGAGGTCACGGCCTNGGATCCTGGTCCGGCTGACAGCATGCCTTTCGAGCGGGTTCCGCCCTTGGTAGAGGACGACANCGTTTCTTTCGAGACNGGCCTGGATCTTTCGAAGAACTTCGCTGANGTGCAGATTGAAGGTGAGGCGCCCGAAAGTGAGGAAGAACTGGACTCCGCGGCANTGGCTAACGCAGCGCCTGCGAGCAGNGTAGAAGCCACAGATCTTGCTGTAGAAGATCCTGCAGATTCGCTGGATCTCGGGTCAGAANGTGTCGAACNGGATGTTGATGACATTGCCGCATTCGATCTTGCGCTGNGCGAGTCTGACANGGTCACGNTCGAGTNAGAGCCCTCAGCTGAGCCTGAAGCAGCTCTATTAACTGAATNGGAAGTCAAGGCAGAGAGTGCTTCAGCAGANGCTNACGTCTTCTCGATAGAACTCGAGAATGAAGACCTGTCTTTCGCAACGGATCTTTCCGTGGCAGTCGAACCGACGTCGCCCGCCAAGGATCATGTGAATGGGCTGCTTGAAGCAGAAACCGACGGGCTGGACGATCTCGAACTTGACGACATGACCGGCTTTGCGGAACCGATCGGGTCGGCTGATCTTGAAGCAGCGCCGGAGCCCGAACTAGAAGATGACCCAGGGTTCGAAGCGCTTGACCTTGCGGCTGCACTAAGCGAAGACGATCTCATTCCAACAGTGCTCGATGCTATTGAAATCGAGACAGCGGAGGGGCCTGAAGAGGAAGATCTGCTCGCGAGTATCNATCTTGTTGGCGTAGGCGAAGCAGNCGATCGGAACCTCTTCATCAGCACGCCCGCTCAGGAAATGGTCAGGGTCGGCACAGACTTCCTTGAGGGACTGACTGTTCTTGCGGCTGAATCTAGCATCACACGGGGCCGAGTCGAACAGCAGATCTCTGACTTTGGTGAGTCGCTGAACGAGATGGAAGAGACTATCAACCGGATCAGGAAGCAGGCCAGGCGACTCGAAATNGAGGTTGAGTCGCAAGAGANGCTCATACGTACGCGAACCNGTAGCGAGGATGACGGTGCATTTGAGGATCTTGAGATNGACCGCTATACGATATTGCAGGAGATCAGCCNTTCGCTGACCGAAGGNTCNTCGGACATGCTCGATCTCAAAGATANGCTTGTAAACAAGCGCCGNGATGCCGAAACGCAGCTGCATCAGCAAAGCCGGATNGGTGCCGAACTGCAGGAAGGCNTGACCNGNATGCGAATGATGCCCTTTGCGCGCCTGATTCCGCGCCTGCGNCGTTTCGTTCGGCAGGTCAGTGCGGAAGTGGGCAAGTTGGTCCGCTTTGACGCCATCAACGTGGAAGCGGAGCTGGATTGTTCAGTCCTTGAACGCATCGTGGCTCCGTTGGAGCANGTGCTACGCAACGCGATTGACCATGGCATAGANTCCGCCAACGGGCGCCGCGNCGCAAACAAACCCGAGACCGGCTACATCNGCCTGCGGCTGTCACGCGAGGGAGGCTACTTTGTCCTGAAGATCAGCGACGATGGTGCCGGCATTGATGTAAACCGCGTGAAAGNGAAGGCNATTGAGCGCGGGTTGATGGCNCCGGATGCGCAGCTGTCCGATCACAACATCATGCAGTTCATNATGAAGGCCGGCTTCAGNGCCGCCNAACAGNTNACGCAGATTTCCGGTCGGNGCATCGGGATGGATATGGTTGNCAGTGANATCAAACAGCTCGNCGGCACCATCAATGTTGACTCCACGCTCGGTGTCGGGACTCAGTTTGTAATCCGCCTACCCTTCACCGTGTCGATAAACCGCGTGCTGATGGTCGTCGTGCAGGAAGAGACCTACGCTTTGCNGCTCGACACAATCGAAGGCATNGTGCGGGTCAGTCCATATGAGCTGGNTGCTTACTATCAGCCCGACGCGCCTATGTACGAGTATGCCGGCCAGNCTTACCGTCTNACNTACATGGGCAAGGCTCTTGAGNGGTCGGNCAATCCCGATCTCGAAGGCGAGAGTACACCGCTTCCCGTTGTTCTNGCTCGAACGGAGNAAAANGCNATCGCNCTGCAAGTGGACCGTGTCATTGGCANTCGCGAGGTGGTTGTGAAGGCTCTTGGCAAGCAGTTTTCCGAGCTCGATGGCGTGTCCGGCGCGACCGTTNTGGGGGACGATAGCGTTGTNATCGTCCTCGACNTCATGGCGCTNGTCGGCAATGCNGACACATGNGACNAGACGGCAGTTCCAGAACCCGAACNAGTNCCCGATTTGAACCGGGTTCGCACGGTCATGATCNNTGATGACTCCGTGACCGTGCGAAAAGTGNCTTCGNGCATGATGGAACGTCAGGGTTGGAAGGTGACAACGGCGAAAGANNGNGCTGATGCTGTTGAACAGCTGCAGGAANCCGTGCCTGACGTCNTTCTGCTTGATATTAAAATGCCGCGGATGGATGGATTNGAAGTGCTGCGGACTTTGCGGCGTGAAGCCCGCTTGGCGGACCTGCCGATCATCATGATCACCTCGAGGANCGGCGAGAAGCATCACAAGCAGGCGATGGAATTGGGCGCGAACCGCTTCCTCGGCAAACCTTTTCAGNAAGCCAACCTGCTCCAGACCATTGATGAAGTGCTGGACTCCGCCTANAGCGGGGCCNGAGNGAAGTCATGAGTGAGCAATCGATTNCGGANCTGCCGACCTACGTCNTAGANCTGCAAAAACGCAAGCTNCTGATTCCAAGTGCCTCGGTGGCGGAGATNATTCCCTACGAGATACTGCAGCGGATCCAGGACNCGCCGGACTGGTTTCTTGGTGTGCTCGGCTGGCGTGGAGTTCAGGTACCGGTCGTNNCTCTAGAGGTGTTAACGGTCGCGGGGGCGACGTTNTCCCTCGTCAGCGTATCTTCCGCGTGCCTGGTAATTGTGCGCAGTGTCACGGGCAGCGAAGAAGTGCCGTATTTNGCANTGGTTGCACAGACGCTGCCGCNNNTGATCAGCTTGAGCGCGGAGGTGCTNTGTGAGATACAGGGCGAACCAGCCGACGCGGAACTTGCGAGGGCCCGGCTCGGTGAAGACATTGTTGCGATCCCAAATATCGAGTACATCGAACAGGCGGTACAAAGCGTAACGGGTTGAANGGAGCACCGAACCGTTGATCGCNCCGCCTTTCTGCTTCGAACATGCGGCCTGAGAACACGCTAGCTAAGATCCCCCCATCTCGACTGCACGAGCGCCCCAAGCACGGCCGGTACCGTGTCGGCCCGTAGGATGCGCGGNCCAAGGGAGATNGCAACAAACCCGGNTTTTTCAGCCGCTGCAACTTCGGCAGGGCTGAAGCCACCCTCTGGCCCCACCAGCGTAAACAGGCTCTGTGGCNGCGTAGCTACTGTTTCGATNGTGAGTTCGGCTGCCGGCTCAGGAATCAGCCGCAGGTCCGCGCAAACTTTGAGGCAATCGGTAAATTGGCAGGCGGCATTGAGGGTTGGCAGCCGTGAGCGCCCGCATTGTTCCGCGGCCGAGGNCAGTACCCCCAACCAGTTGTTGTGACGGCGATCGGCGCTGCCATGGGGCGCGTCCGTGTATTCCGTGAAGACGGGCGTGATTGCTGTCACGCCGACCTCGGTGGCCTTCTGCAGCGCCAGGTTCATGGCTTCGCGTTTGATGACCGCGATGGCCAGGTGCCAATCCAGAACTGGATCTGCAAGCCCTTCATGGCCTACGCCAACTGAGACCTGAATTTGGCCCTTTCTGCCGCGTGTTATGACTCCTGCGAAGTCGACGCCACTGCCGTCGAACAGGACAACTTCATCGTTTTTGTTGAGCCGGAGTACTCGTGCATGGCGCGCCGCCCGCTCGGACAATATGATATTTGCGCCTGGCGCGAGAGGCTTTTCGACATAGAAACGAGGGCTTGCCATCACGGGTTCAGCTAAGGTTGCGGACGATTTCTCTGGTTGGCTCAGGCTGGTTGAGGGAATAGAAGTGCAGGCCTGGCGCGCCTCCCGCGATGAGGCGTTCACAGAGCTTGGTCACGACCTCAGTGCCCAGCGCCATCAGCGATTCGGCGTCGTCCCCAAACGACTCCAACTGTCGGTCGAGCCAGCGCGGTATCTCCGCCCCACAGTTGGCCGAAAACCGCTTGAGATTGACGTAATTGGTGATGGGCATGATGCCAGGCACAATATCTATCTTGATGTCCTCTGCAGCACAAAGATCGACGTAGCGGAAATATGCGTCGGCGTTGTAGAAGTACTGCGTGATCGCGCCGTCCGCACCGGCGTCCACCTTCGCCTTGAAGAATCGAATGTCATGGGCGACCGATTTTGACTCAGGGTGGATTTCGGGATAGGCCGCAACATCGATCGTGAAATGGTCTCCAGTGAGGTCGCGGATGAAACGGACCAGTTCTTCGGCAAAGCGCAGTTGCCCTCCAGCGCCAATGCCTGAGGGCGCGTCGCCGCGCAATGCCACGACACGGTTGATCCCGGCGCTCTTGTACTCCTCGATCAGGGTAGCGATATCCTCCGGCTCGTCCGTACCGAAGGACAGATGCGGAGCGACGCTCGCCCCGGCATTGTTGATGGCGATGACGGTCTGACGTGTGCCTGCTCGGGTTGAGCCACCGGCGCCGTAGGTTACCGAGTAATGCTGAGGACCAAGCTCGCCAAGTGTCTTGCGTACTTTGACGAGCTTTCGCTCTCCCGCTGGCGTTTTTGGCGGGAAGAACTCGATGCTGATAGGTGGCAAGGTCATACTTGGTTCGGCCCAGGTAGGCTGACGCTGCCCCCTAAAGTTCGAGCAGTCAGATGGCAGCTGCAAGCAAATCCTTTCGGTCAGTGCGTTCCCAGGTAAAGTCAGCTTCTTCACGTCCAAAGTGGCCGTAGGCGGCTGTCGCCTGGTAGATGGGCCGTTTCAGATCCAGCATGGCAATCAGCCCCTTCGGGCGCAAATCAAAATGCTCACGAATCAGTGAGACAATCTCTTCGTCGGGCAGCTTGCCCGTGCCGAAGGTCTCGACGCTGATCGAAGTTGGATCCGCNACGCCAATGGCATACGACACCTGAATCTCACAACGATCCGCAAGGCCAGCGGCAACAATGTTCTTTGCGACGTAGCGACCGGCGTACGCTGCGCTGCGGTCGACCTTCGAGGGGTCCTTGCCCGAGAAGGCCCCCCCACCGTGACGTGCCATGCCGCCGTAGGTGTCGACGATGATTTTGCGCCCTGTAAGCCCACAATCGCCGACGGGCCCGCCGATTACAAAATTTCCGGTCGGGTTGATGAACACCTTTGTGTCTGCNCCAATCCAGTTGTCCGGCAGCGTTGGCTTGATGATTTCTTCCATCACACCTTCGTGCAGATCTGCTGTGCTTACATCCGGATCGTGCTGGGTTGAAAGTACCACGGCATCGATGCCGGTCGGCTCCCCGGCTGCGTTGTAGCGGAAGGTAAGCTGGCTCTTGGCATCCGGACGGAGGAATTTGAGATTCCCCGCTTTGCGCATCTTTGCCTGCTGCTTCACCAGCAGATGAGAGTAGTAGATCGGCGCGGGCATTAGTACTTCGGTCTCGTTGGTTGCGTAACCGAACATTAGGCCCTGGTCCCCCGCGCCCTGCTCGTGGTCACTGGTCTCGTCCACTCCCATCGCGATGTCGGGTGACTGCTTACCCAAACCGTTAAGCACCGCGCAGGTGTTCCCGTCAAAGCCAACCTCCGCCTTGTCGTATCCGATCCCGATGATGGCCTTACGGCACACCGCCTCGACATCGATGTTGGCCGAGGTGGTGATTTCGCCAGCGACGAGGGTCAGGCCTGTTTTAACCAGGGTCTCGCAGGCTACCCGCCCATCTGGATCCTCGGTGAGGATCGCGTCGAGGATTGCGTCGGAAATCTGATCCGCCATCTTGTCCGGGTGGCCTTCAGACACGGACTCGGAAGTGAATAAGGTCTTTTCAGTCATGGGTGTGTGCTTCCCGCTTTCCAACCACTCCTATAGTACCGCGGCCGTGGTTCGATTGCCGCTGGAGATAACTGAGCGGGGGATTCCGCGGTGTCTGTGCGGGGTGGTCTTTGCCAACGAAGCGCCTAGCGCCAGAACCGGTTGTGCATGTGGCCCGTGGTCTTGGATCACTTCAACAGAGAAGTCCGCATATTCATCAGCAAGTGCGCCCGGTCTGGTAGACATGGACCGGCCATGGAAGTTGTGACATGGTCCCGCATCGCTCGGTGAGGTTCTCGCCTTCCCTGACTAGGTGCAACACCTCGCTTCGGATGGTGTTGCGAACTGCCAACGCGGTGCACCATACAAATCGTTGGCCGGTATCTGGCCTCCAGCATTGAAGCGCGGAACGGACTTAAGAGAGAATAGNTGCCCCTTACCGACACCACGCTGGTGGACCCTCATGGGTGAACTTGCTAACGCTATCCGCGCGCTCAGTATGGACGCAGTGCAGAAGGCTAAATCCGGCCACCCTGGTGCCCCTATGGGGATGGCCGATGTTGCCCAGGTACTCTGGTGTGACCATCTTCGTCATAACCCAGCTGATCCGGGTTGGGGCAACCGTGACCGCTTTGTGCTCTCGAACGGTCACGGTTCGATGCTTATCTATTCGTTGCTCCACCTGACCGGATACGACCTGCCGATGCAGGAACTGCGTGATTTCCGTCAGTGGGAGTCCGCGACACCTGGACATCCTGAATACGGCGATACGCCGGGAGTCGAGACCACAACGGGCCCGCTGGGCCAAGGATTTGCCAACGCGGTCGGGATGGCCATCGCCGAGAAGGTCCTGGCGGCGCGTTTCAATCGTAGCGCGAACGGTACCGATTACAACATTGTCGATCACCGGACCTGGGCTTTTGCAGGCGACGGCTGCCTGATGGAGGGTATCTCCCACGAGGCTGCTTCTCTAGCCGGAACGCTGGGNTTGGACAAGCTGACCTGTGTCTATGACGAAAACGGTATTTCTATCGACGGGGAGATCTCGGGGTGGTTTACTGACGACACTCCNGCCCGTTTCCGCGCNTACGGTTGGCATGTGGTTGAGAATGTTGACGGTCATGATGTCGANGCGCTTGGCGCTGCGCTGGAGGAGGCTGTCGCTGAGANTGCGNGACCGACCCTCATNTGCTGCAAGACCAAAATTGGTTTTGGCTCGCCNGCAAAGGAGGGNACCGCCGCCAGCCACGGGTCGCCATTGGGNGAAGATGAGGTAGCTGCTACCCGCGAGGCGCTTGGTTGGTCGCATGAGCCTTTTGAGATCCCTGCCAGNGTCTACGCAGGATGGGATTGCAAAGCCAAGGGCGCGGCACTGCAAAATGAGTGGAACCAGCGCTTTGCTGAGTACGCGCAACAATATCCTGAAGACGCGCGGGAACTGGAGCGGCGGCTCTCGGGCGACCTCCCTGAAGCGTGGGCCTCGACCATGGATTCGTTATTGTTGGAAACCCAGAACAAGGGTGAGACAACGGCTTCGCGGAACGCGTCAGGAAATGTCATTGCCATAATGGCCCGATTGCTGCCGGAGCTGATTGGCGGTTCGGCGGACCTGTCGGGTTCCAACTGCACGAACTGGCCAGATGCGAAAACCCTCACGGCGGCTAAGGCTGACGCCAACTACATTTACTACGGTGTACGCGAGTTTGGCATGACGGCCATAGCCAACGGCATTGCGTTACACGGGGGACTGATCCCGTTCACCGGCACGTTCCTGATGTTCATGGAGTACGCCCGCAATGCTGCGCGGATGTCCGCGCTCATGGGTATCCGCAACGTACATGTCTACACCCACGACTCGATCGGGCAGGGTGAAGACGGCCCGACTCACCAGCCCGTTGAGCAGCTCACCAACCTGCGCACGACCCCGAATATGGCGACGTGGCGCCCTTGTGACGCTGTTGAAACTGTCGTTGCCTGGCGCGCAGCGGTTGAACGCCAGGAAGGGCCCACCGCGCTCGTGTTCTCCCGTCAGGGTCTACCACACCAGGAGCGTAATGCTGAACAGCTCCGTGACATTAGTCGCGGCGCCTATGTGCTCAAGGCGGAGTCAGGTGACGACGACCCAGATGTGATTCTGATAGCAACGGGTTCCGAGGTGGCCATCACGATGGATGCCGCTGCAACGCTTGAAGCGGAGAACGTGCGCACACGCGTGGTCTCAATGCCAAGCGTCAGCGCCTTTGAGTCTCAGCCTGCAGGCTATCGTGAACAGGTGCTGCCAGCCGCAGTCACGCGCCGNGTAGCGGTAGAAGCCGCACACCCGGACTANTGGTACAAGTGGGTNGGTTTCGGCGGTGTCGTTGTAGGGCTTGACCGGTTTGGAGCGTCCGCNCCAGGTGGGGTTGTGTTGGANAAGCTCGGCTTNAATGCGAGTAACGTGGCCGATGCGGCGAGAGGGCTCTTCCGTTGAAGCGATTTGCAGACCTCGACATAGCNGGCAAGCGGGTCCTGATTCGAGAAGACCTGAACGTTCCTGTCGCAGACGGGAAGGTCGTTTCCGAGGCGCGGATCCGTGCNGCGTTGCCNACCATCGAGCTTGCTGTNGCTGGCGGTGCNCAGGTGATGGTGATGTCGCANCTCGGTCGACCGAGGGAAGGCAAGCCTNTTTCTGAGCAGCCTGAGTCTTCCATGGCACCGGTACAGGTACGNCTTGGAGAACTGCTCGGCTTCGAAGTNCCCCTNATTGNGAATTATCTCGACGGGTTTGATTGGCCGGGTGACTCCCAAGTGGTNTTGTTCGAGAANGTTCGGGTCAACGCNGGCGAAAAGAAAAACTCGGACAAATTGGGCGCCCGCCTGGGNGCGCTTGCCGATATTTTCGTGATGGATGCGTTCGGCACCGCGCACCGCGCTCAAGCCACNACTGAAGCCGTGGCTCGGCATGCACCTGTGGCCTGTGCTGGGCCCCTGCTTGCCGCTGAGCTTGATGCGTTGGGCAAGGCCTTAACCGAGCCGGAGAGTCCGGTGGTCGCCGTNGTTGGTGGCAGCAANGTCTCGACCAAGCTTCAAGTTCTACACGCGTTGGCNGACAAGGTGGACCTACTGGTTGTCGGCGGGGGTATTGCCAACACCTTTCTTGCAGCNACTGGCGTCGAGGTCGGTGNCTCTCTTCAGGAGGCCGACCTGGTGGATACGGCAAAAGCGATCCTCGCTAAGGTTGAGGTGCCGCTCCCGAGTGATGTGGTAGTGGCAGCCGAGATCAGTGACAGCGCCGAAGCGCGCACCGTTGACGTATCGAAGATTGGCGCGGACGACATGATCCTGGACCTTGGACCAGGCTCTTCGGCCGCGGTGGCGGCCGCCATCGCAACCGCGAAAACGGTGATCTGGAACGGGCCGGTTGGCGTTTTCGAGCATGCCCGGTTTGCCGACGGAACGGAGTCGCTGTCGCGCGCCATAGCCGAGTCGTCGGCATTTTCGCTGGCGGGTGGAGGCGACACCCTTGCTGCGATCGAGCAGTTCGGGGTGAGTGATCATATCTCATACATCTCGACCGGTGGCGGCGCATTTCTTGAATTTGTAGAAGGCAAAACCCTACCCGCGGTGGCCGCGCTCGAGGCCCGCGCTAATGACTGATCGTCGCGATGTTGCTGCAGCATTAGAGGTCTTACTGGGCGCTGGCAAGGTCCGCAGCGATGCCGATACGCTGCAGCAGTACGGGCTCGATTGGACCCGTTTCTATCAACCGGATCCGACTGCCGTGGTGTTCCCACGCTCTACCGGTGACGTGCAGGCACTGGTGCGCTTCGCAAACGAGCGTGGCGTGGCACTGGTGCCGTCCGGCGGGCGGACCGGCCTTTCCGGTGGAGCGGTCGCAAGGGAAGGCGAGGTTGTCGTCTCGTTCGATAAGATGAACGAGATCCTAGATTTCAACCGCACCGAGTCCACGGTTACCGTTCAGCCAGGAGTCATCACTCAGTCGCTCCAGGAATATGCCGAGTCCCAAGGGCTATTCTATCCAGTCGACTTTGCATCGGCTGGATCCAGCCATATAGGCGGCAACATTGCGACTAACGCCGGCGGGATCAAGGTTTTGCGATACGGCATGACCCGCGAGTGGATTGCAGGGCTGAAGCTGGTGACAGGCAACGGTGACATGCTCGAGGTCAACAAAGGCCTTGTGAAAAACGCCACCGGCTATGATCTGCGACATCTCTTTATTGGTTCCGAAGGTACCCTGGGCTTTGTTGTCGAGGCGACGGTGCGGCTCACGGAGCCACCTGTCAACCTAACGGTAATGCTTCTCGCCGTACCCGAGATGGAAAACCTTATAGCGGTGATGGAGAGCTTCCGCGCCCATGTGCCTCTGACGGCCTATGAGTTCTTCTCAGAGAAAGCGCTACAGAAGGTTGTGGCGAATGGTGGTGGTCAACATCCGTTTGCTGAAGCGTGTACCTATTACGCCTTACTTGAGTTTGAAAAGACCAACGATGCCATTGAGACGGCAGCGCTGGCTGCTTTTGAGAAGTGCCTCGCAGACGGTATCGCCCTCGACGGTGTGGTCAGCGAAAACGGGCGCCAGTACCAGGACCTGTGGCGGTTCCGGGAAAGTATTTCAGAGTCCATCACGCCGTATACGCCTTACAAAAACGATATCTCCGTCACGGTCAGCAAGGTACCTGATTTCCTCCACACGGTGGAGGCGGCGGTTGTTCGACGTTATCCTGAGTTTGAGATCATCTGGTTTGGTCACATTGGTGACGGCAATCTGCATCTCAACATACTGCGTCCAGATTCTCTGGACGTTGATGACTTCAAGCGCGAATGTGAAATTGTCAGTGAAGAAGTGCTGTCGATCGTGCAGGACTTTGGCGGCAGTATCTCTGCCGAACATGGGGTGGGGTTGCTCAAGCGCGATCAGCTGCACTTCTCACGCACGCCGGCCGAGATCGCGACTATGGTCGCTATGAAACAAGTGTTTGATCCAAACGGGATCATGAACCCCGGTAAGGTACTGCCTGCAGTATAGACGCGCGTACCCCTGGAACATGGACTTTGGCCGGAAGCCCTGGGCGCAGTCGTTTCTTTATCAGGTTGAAGAAGACGACCGCTCTGCTCNTTATAGCCCAGATGTTCCTTTAGTGTGTNCCTCCACCACAGGATCTGAGGGGTAGGCGTTCGTTATGCCCGCAGTGTCTTTACGCCGTTCGCCCCAGCCAGTAGCAGCAGGTCTGCNGGGCGGGCTGCAAACAGGCCGCAGGTCACGACACCCGTGATGTTGTTGATGGCGGCTTCGAGTTCAGTCGCATCAGCTATAGACAAGCCATGGACGTCCAGGATGATGTTGCCGTTGTCGGTGGTGAAGTTGTCGCGCCATACCGGGTCACCGCCAAGCCGGACGAGGGCGCGCGCTACCAGACTCCGAGCCATGGGGATCACTTCGACCGGTAGCGGGTAAGTTCCCAGCGTCTCGACGAGCTTCGATGCATCTGCGATGCATACAAACTCGGTGGCAACCGCAGCGACAATTTTCTCCCGGGTCAGCGCGCCTCCACCCCCCTTAATGAGTTCCAGCCCCGCGTTCGTTTCGTCTGCGCCGTCGATATATAACGGTATGTCGTCAACCGAGTTGAGGTCGTAGACCGGAATGCCGTGGGCCCGCATGCGCTCTTCAGAGACAACTGAACTGCTCACCGCCCCGTCGAATTTGTGTTTGACCTCTGCCAGTCGGTCGATGAAGTAGTTGGTAGTAGAGCCGGTGCCGACGCCAACGATGGTTTCAGCAGTAAGCTTTGGGTCGATGTAGTCCGCAGCCGCCTGTGCAACGGCCTGTTTCATTGCGTCCTGGTCCACGTCAGTTCTCCTCTTTGATGAACTGGGTGTATTCGTCGTCAAAGGCGAGCTTTCGGGTGTCTCTGAGCCGGTCTATGTAGAGGGTGCCGTCTAGATGGTCGAACTCGTGCTGGAACACCGTAGCCAGGAAACCTCGCACTTCGAGGGTGCGCGCGTCACCCNCGACGTCCTGATAGTCAACGATTAGATGNTGGGGNCGCTCGACGTAACCGCGCATGCCCGGGATTGAAAGGCAACCCTCCCAGTAGCCCGCTTCTAGGCCTGGCTGCGGGCGCAAGATTGGATTGATGTATACGCTGAAGCCGTGCGCATCCACCTCGCCATAACGCGTGCTCCCCTCGGCCATCTCGATGATCGCAAGACGTACCGGCGCATTTACCTGGGGCGCGGCGAGACCGATGCCGCCCTGGTAGTGCAGGGTGTCGTGCATGTCTTCGATCAGCTTGGCGGTTGCATCGGACCTGATTTCTTCCAGGGTCAGCTCGCGGGCTACCTGGCGCAACGTCGGGTGCCCCATCCGTATGACTTCGAGTACAGCCATGTGTGAACTCCGCGAGCTTACGGGAGGGAGTATACGCTTGCCATTCAGAGCTTTGTGCGCCGGTTNTGNGCCCCGCTAGATTTGNGGTTGGACCCAGCGGCTCTCNGTAACCACGGCGTGCATCANAACGTCGTGTGCGGNTGGCGTGATGGCNTCAACCTCCTGGCAGTCCCAGGCGATGCCTATGCGCATCGGACAAGGGCTCGTCGCGACCGGCGCCAGTGCTCGGTCGTAAAACCCCTGGCCCATGCCCAGGCGGTGCCCCNTCAGGTCAAAACCAACCANAGGTATGAAGATGAGGTCTAGTCGGGAGACATCGATTATGGTCGCGGATGTGTCGGGCTCGCGGATACCAAAGCTATTGTCGATCCTGGCAGCAGTTGCTTCGCGGAAGACAAGACGCCGCCCGGCGATCGAAGGCAGGTAGCACTGTTTGCGGTCCGCCTGAGCGCGTTCGAGCAGCGGCGTGCAGTCAAGCTCGCCGTCAAAAGGTGCATAGAATGCCAGGCGCGATGCGCTTCCGAACATATCGGATTTGGCTACTCGCGTGCAGACTGAGACTGCTGCANAGCGTCTTNCNTCCGGCAATTTTTTGCGTCGCAGGGACCNTAGGCGCTNGCGAAGGGTCAAAATCAGTTCCCCAAATTGCCGCTGTCGAAGAGGCCCCCTGAACCCTGCGGTTCAAGGCGGTGGTCTCTAACTGACATCAGGCGTCCCGCCTGGGCGGACATGCACAACTGCCATGGAAAAAGACCTCCTGGGGTATCGCACATAGGGTTGAGAGCATCACAACTGGCATGCAACCCAGGGAACTAGATGCNATTATAACCGACGATGGGGACTCGGAGGCTGGTTTTGGGTCCCCGAGATGTCGGAAGGAGCGTCGGACTCTTGCGGCGGCAAAACCGGACGCTGGACGGAGGAAGAGCAAGTTTGGTTTAGGTGGCAGCACGCAGTCGGTTGATAGCCCGGTCAAGCTTGTCATCTAGTACGCGCACCCTGTCGGAAACGGACTGGCTGACCTTGTCGGACTCGTCGCCCTGCTGAATGTAGTCGTTGGCAATGTTGAGCGCGGCCATGACGGCAATGCGGTCGAGCCCAATGATGTTGCTCCCTGACTTCATTTCCCGCATACGTTCATCGAGATGGGCGGCTGAGCGCTTGAGATTGTCCACCTCATCGGGCGGGCAGCCTATGCGATAATCCTTGTCGAGAATTCTGACGGTGACGGTTGTGGCGTCGTTCATAGCGGCTTCCGGGCAGGCAACGCATAGATTATTCGGTCCCGGCGAGCCGGATGCAATGCCAGGGCTGATGGCGCCGACGAGAGGTGCCCGTTAGGGTCAGTCCCGCTCGAGCGACTTGAGGCGGGAGATCATGGCTTCAACCTTCGTGCGTGCGTTTTCATTCTTCTCAATCAGGCGCGTGCGCTCAGCCTGCAAGGACTCTTTCTCGGCCATCATGACAGCCTGCTTCTGCTCGAGGACGTCGACCAGCGCTATGAGTTCGTCAATCTTGGTTTCGAGTTCCGCGAAGTCCACTTGTCAAGTTGCCTTAGCTGAGCTGAGTTACTATAGAGAAGCGCCTTGTGAAAGGTCAATAAACGCGTTTTGAACACCCCTTTGAAATACGAATCACTCAGTACAGCCATTGTCTCAGTNGGCGGTTATGTCTCAGCCNCGGAACTGCAGGGTCTGACCTGCGGTCATCTGTGCGCAGGTACNCGCTTTGGGCGNGATGACTACGCCACCGCNGTCANGGAATGGCTCGGGCGCGAGCCGCNCGATGAGATCGTGGGCCTCTGCGCTGAGATGCTGCTACAGCTTGAGGACGCCGGCATGAGCTTTGCGCTTTTGCTGCCGGACGATGACTCTCCAGTCGCCCAGCGCGTGGCAGAGCTGGCGGCCTTCTGCAAAGGCTTCCTGGCGGGATTTGGGCTGGCCGGTCGGCTTAGTAANGAGGAGGTTTCGGAAGGCTTGACCGAGGTGCTCTCCGACATGGCGGAGATCGCTCAGGCCAGCGAGGCTGTTGAGGACGGTGAGGAGAACGAATCGGATTTTTCTGTCATCGCCGAGCATGTTCGCGTGGGCGTGCTAATTGCTTTCAGCGAATTGGCACGCGCGCAGACACATTGATCCACTGGGTTTCGGGATGAAACAGCTACCAACCATTGGCCTTGATGAATTTCGCCGGCGGCGCGAGGACCTGATGGCGTTGATGGAGCCGAATAGTGTCGCGATCCTTGCCAGCAGCCGGCTGCAGATGCGCAACAGCGATGTGGACTTCCCGTTTCGCCAGGACAGCAACTTTTATTACCTGACGGGCTTTAGTGAACCCGAGTCTGTACTGGTGCTGGCACTTGGCCGCGAGCATGGTGAGGCAATCTTGTTCTGTCGCGAACGCGATCCGAAGCATGAACNCTGGTACGGNCGCATGATCGGCCCCGAGCGGGCGGTGCAGCTTTANCAATTGGATGATGCGTTTCCGATTTCGGACATTGATGAGATTCTGCCGGGGCTTATTGAGGGTCGTTCGCGGCTCTACCATCAGATGGGTATCGACAAAACGTTCGACGAACGTTTACTTGGCTGGGTGCACAGCATTCAATCCAATCGACAGGAGGGCGCCCAGCCGCCGGGCGAAATGGTGCAATTGGGTCAATATTTGCATGAGCTGCGGCTTTTCAAGAGCGCGCAGGAGATTGCTGTTATGAAACACGCGGCGGCGGTCACGACGGGTGCCCACAGGCGTCTCATGGAGATTGCCGAGCCGGGGCTTCCAGAGCACCGCTTTGAGGTTGAGCTGAANTATCATTTTGGCCTGGGCGGCGCGCGTGCCTTGGCATACCCGAGCATCGTTGGCGCAGGCGACAATGCCTGCATCCTGCACTACATCGAGAACGATCAGCCGATGGCCGATGGCGACCTGGTGTTGATTGATGCTGGTGCAGANTACGAGCACTACGCAAGCGACGTGACGCGTACCTTTCCNGTAAACGGCCGCTTCAGCAACGCGCAGCGCGCTCTTTACGACATTGTGCTGGCTGCCAACCTGGCCGCTATCGAGAAGGTCCAGCCAGGTAATCACTGGAATGAGCCCCACGAGGCTGCAACTCGGGTGATCACCGCCGGCCTCGTCGAGCTCGGGCTGCTTGAGGGTGATCTTGAGACGCTCATCGAGGAAGAGGCCTTCAAGGCGTTCTTCATGCACCGCACCGGCCATTGGCTGGGGTTAGACGTGCATGATGTGGGTGAATACAAGGTGGGCGATGCCTGGCGTGTGTTCGAGGCCGGTATGGTGACGACAGTTGAACCGGGCATTTATGTCTCTGCGGATGCGAAAGTACCGAAGGAGTACCGCGGTATTGGTATCCGCGTAGAGGATGACGTGCTCGTGACGCGGAAGGGCCACGAGGTCCTGACTGCGGCTGTCCCCAAAGACCCCGACGAGATTGAGGCGTGCATGGCGGCCGCAGAATGAGTCATTTCGACATTGCTATTGTTGGCGCCGGTCTTACCGGTCTGGCGCTTGCGGCGGCGTTGCGTAACGCGGAGCTTTCGATTGCATTGATTGATGCAGAAGCGCCTTCGCTGTCAGAGTTCGCCATCAGCCCGGCGCGCGACGGCTTTGAACTTGAATCCGGTGTGCCAGCGCGCGTTAGTGCGATCAACCAGCGTTCGATGGCCTTCCTCACCCGGATAGCCGGCGCGCCAGTGCCGGCCTCACCTTATACCCATATGCATGTATGGGATCAGCTGGGCTCCGCCCAGATCAGGTTTGACGCAGCGGACGCCGGGTGTGCCGAGCTTGGCTTCATTGTGCCAAACGCGGCAATGATTAACGTATTGGTGCAGAGTCTGGAAAGCGCCGACCACGTGACCTTCGTTCGGGGTGAAATAACCTCGTGTGAGCGTGAGGATGGCGCCATGCGCGTTGGCTTCGAAACCGGGGCGATTACCGCCGATCTGGTGATTGGCGCGGATGGTGGCAACTCGTCGATACGCCGGATGGCTGGGATGCGTTCACTAAAACGGGAGGATGGCCAGAGCGCGGTGGTGGCAGCGGTGATGCTTGACCGGTCTCTTGCGGCTACTGCGCACCAGTGCTTCACTGCTACCGGTCCACTCGCGCTACTGCCGGTTGCGACCGAGCACCCGGAGTTGGCATCCATCGTTTGGTCAGCAGCAGATGTAGAGGTTGGGCGCCTACTNGATCTTGACGCGGCAGNGTTCTGNGCAGAAATGACCTATTGCATTGGCGATGAGGTTGGGCAAGCGGTTTCCGTGGACACGCGGTTCTCGTTCCCACTCAGGCGGCAGTTCACGCCACAGGTTGCCCGACGCGGGGTGGTATTGGCGGGTGATGCGGCGCACGCCATTCACCCGCTGGGNGGTCAGGGTGTGAACCTTGGTTTCGCCGATGTTGANAAACTGGCCGAACTCACCCAGGCCGCCGTGATGGCGGGTGAAGCCCNAGGGGATGGCAGTTGGCTGCAGGAATATGCCTTTGCCCGTGGGCCCTACAATGCCGCAGTAGTCGGTGCCATGGAGGCCCTCAGCGTACTTTACGGGCGGACNAATCCGGNGCTGGTGTTCCTGCGCAATCGCGGGATGCGCATCACCAATGACCTGCCTTTCGTCAAAGCTCAGATNGCACGCGTTGCAAGTGGGATGCTCTGAGCTTNGCAGCACGGCGCCTGGCGTGGACTGTGTTAGGTTTGATNGCCATCGCTTTAGAAGCCAACGTGGAACTNTCTCNAAATGGAATATCGTCGTTTGGGCCGTCATGGCCTAGAAGTGCCCTCACTGTGCCTTGGCACGATGACCTTTGGGTTGCAGNTAGCTGAGCCCGAGTCTTTTGCAATTCTTGATCGCGCNTACGAGATGGGTCTGACGTTTCTCGACACTGCGGATGCGTATCCCCTGGGNGGCGGGCGTGACACGATTGGTGAGACGGAGGCCATTATTGGTCGGTGGATGCAGGCTCGCGGTAACCGGGANCGGCTNATCATCGCAACCAAGTGTTTCGCCCCNACTCNTNGCGGACCAAANAATCNGGGGCTTTCACGCCAGCATATTGTTGAGTCGATCGACANGAGTCTTGNACGACTGCAGACCGACTATGTCGACATTTACCAGTCGCATGGCTTTGACCCGCATACACCAATCGAGGAATCGCTGCGCGCGTTTGATTANCTGGTAGACGCGGGCAAGGTCCGTTATGTCGGCTGCTCAAACTATCCGGCTTGGCGACTTGGCCAGGCGTTGCGTGCAGCGGATCAGCTGGGCATGCCGGGTTACGCTTCGGTCCAGCCTCGCTACAACATTCTATATCGCGAAATCGAAACTGAGNTGTTGCCACTTGTGAACGAAGAAGGCCTTGGCGTGCTGGTCTACAACCCGCTTGCAGGGGGCTTCCTTTCTGGCAAATACCGCAAGGGTCAGGACCCGNAAGAAGGCACCCGCTTCACACTTGGNAATGCAGCAGAACGATATCAGAGTCGGTACTGGCANGATGTTCAGTTCGACGCGGTGGAAACTTTGAAGNNGGTTGTTGAANGTAAAGGCTTGTCAATGGTGTCNGTNGCGGNGGCCTGGGTACTCGAGCAGGCCGGGATCACGTCGGCCATTATTGGCGCNAGCCGNCCCGATCAACTGGATGCAAACCTGNCCGCGTTAGACGTCGAGTTTGATAATGAGCTGACCGCGGCCTGCGAAGCAGCCTGGTGGGCGTTACCTCGCCGGCCCGTAACGGAAGGTTACCGTTAGCGTATGCTGACCTCGCTTGCCGTTGCCGGATACCGCTCGCTCCGCGATTTGGTGCTGCCGCTCGAATCGCTGAACCTGATTACGGGCCCCAACGGCAGCGGTAAGTCGAATCTCTACCGCGGTCTGCGCCTGTTGTCGCAAACCGCCTTTGGCACGGCGACGGCTAGTCTCGCGAGTGAGGGGGGCATTGATTCGGTGCTCTGGGCCGGGCCCGAGAAATTTACGAAGGCGGCCAAACGCGGTGATGCGTCGGTGCAGGGCGGGCCCCGTTCCGACACGGTCAGCCTGCGTTTCGGTTTTGCGAGCGACGAGTGGTCCTATGCCATCGACTTTGGCCTGCCTCAACCTGTCCCGCGCACAATGTTCTCCAAGGACCCCGAGGTAAAGAGGGAGGCTATCTGGCTTGGGGACGTCTGGCACGCGCGGCGTGCTATGGTCGATCGCAGGGGCTCGGTGGTTCGGGCGCGGGATGACTCTGGGCGCTGGGAAGTGATCGAACGGCACCTGCCGGCATTCGAGAGCATGCTGTCCCGCCTTGCGGACCCAGGACGTGCGCCGGAGGCGCTGTTGCTGCGGGAAGAGATCAGGTCCTGGCGGTTCTACGATCATTTCCGTACCGACGCCGACTCGCCAGCCCGACGGCCACAGATTGGTACCCGTACTCTGGTGCTCGCTAACGATGGCCATGACCTTGCAGCGGCGTGGCGTACTATTGAAGAGATTGGCGATGCCGGCGCACTCGAGGTAGCTGTCTGCGATGCGTTTCCGGGCGCATCCGTTTCGGTCATTGAAACGTCTGGGCGCTTCGAGCTTGAGTTTGCCCAGCGCGGCCTGCTGCGCCCATTGCGGCAGGCCGAGCTCTCCGACGGCACGCTGCGCTATCTGCTCTGGATTGCCGCGCTGCTGACCCCAAGGCCGCCGACTCTGATGGTGCTGAACGAGCCCGAGACCAGTCTGCACCCGGAACTGCTGCCCGCCCTTGGCAGGCTGATGCTGGTCTGCGCAGAAGAGACCCAGCTTTGGGTCATTTCGCACTCCTCGGTTCTTGTCGAGGCACTGACCTCAGTTTCCGGGTGCAATCATCTCGAACTCGACAAACAACTGAGTGCGACCTATGTCCAGGGCCAACATATGCTCGAAGCGCCGCCGTGGAAGTGGCCGAGTCGCTAGGTTCCGAGAGCAAAGGTAGGCCCTGTTCTGCACGATCCATCAAATACTGACAATAAGCCCGCGATTGATGGCGGGTAGCAAAGGATCAAATACTTGTTTGCTATCGAGCCACGGAATCACTCACAGGCGGGAACCATCGTTGAATCCGATCCGACGGATGCCGAACGTACCAAGAATTAAGTCGGAGGGCACCCGGTGGCGTTAAAGGCCCGAGGCGATGAGTTCAGTCCATGTGTGCCCGTCCTCAAACTCCAGCCAGGATGTCGGAGCCAAACGCAACCGTCCTCGCGACCTGTATGGCTTGCGTTTGCATCAGGTGCTCTGAGCCGGTGCCTCTGGGACCTTAACCCGACTGACCAAGGAGGTCCGCCGATGGGCGAATGCACACTGCTATATGAATGGCACGCCACGTACGGACGGCGCTTTATCAATTTCCGTGGTTCGAACATGCCGTTGCACTATGGCTCGCAGATTGCTGAACAAAAGGCTGCACGCGAACAGGCCGTGGTTTTCGATATCTCGCACGTGACGTACCGGATGTCACTGGGTGAGGCACGCTGGATTATCTGCGCTATCTGCTCTCGAATGATGTTGATTGGTTGACCGAGCGCTCGCTATTCCGCAATGCTCAATCAGGTAGGCAGGATCATCGACGATCTGATCCTGTACCGGCTCACCATGAACTGCTAGACGCGGCAGACCGACCTCGCCTGGATGGAGGCGCTGCGTGGCGGCTTCGACGTTGCGTTGCAGTAGTTGTCTGATCTTTTAATACTGGCGATACAAGTCCCGGCGTCGGAGGCGTGGTTGCCAAGTTCGCATACTTGGCCCACGCAGCATTACGTTGCGCAACTATATTTAAAGAAGTGATATCAGAAAAAAGACCAGATACAGCAATAATGGAGGCGGCAAAATTTGTTGATCCCCCTGATGCAACATCAGCTCGAACATTCATTCCCCACGAATAAGTGGCGCCGACAACGTTATCATTTATGCTCTGTGTGAATGTAATCGCGTGGACGCCTCCGCTAAATGTCAAGTAAGGCACATCTTTATTGTCTTCATTAACTTCGTCTTTCGGCTCCGGCGCATCATCGAGTTTCGAATACACACCGGACTGTTCTCCATCCTTTTTGCCAAACTCGAACGGCAT
>PAWP01000054.1 GCA_002714125.1 Gammaproteobacteria bacterium | reverse complement strand
CAGCCAATTGCCATATACCGCGTGAGCGCGGCTCTGGACTGTTACGCCGGGTATGATGAGTCCGCCGACCCAAGGGAGCGCTCAATGCACGATCATGTCATCCGTGACGCAGAGATTTTCGACGGATTTGGCCGCACACCCTACGTTGGTGACGTTGCTATTGACGGCGACCGGATTGTTACGGTTGGCTCGGTGAGCGAAGCCGGTATTACCGAAACCAACGCCGAAGGTCTTGCAATCGCGCCGGGCTTTATTGACGTCCACTCTCACGACGATGGTGCCTTCCTGCGCCACCCAGACATGGTCTTTAAGCTGGACCAGGGTGTAACTTCGGTTGTGGCAGGAAACTGCGGCTTTTCGGCCATTCCAGGTGATCCTGCCGCCGATGCGGTCGCGGCCAGCGGCGGCATTTTGACTGGACTGGTGGGCGATTTCCGAGACCTGGCCGAGTATTTCGATGCGGTACTCGGCCGCGGGCCGGCGATCAACAACATGATGCTTGTGGGTCACAATACAGTGCGAACGCTGGTGATGGGGATGGAGCAGCGTGCCCCAACAACCGCGGAGCAGCGGGACATGGCCGACCATGCGGCACGTGCACTCGACCAGGGGGCCTGCGGCTTCTCATCCGGATTGATTTACCGTCCGGGCCGCTGGAGCGACACTGACGAGGTAACGGCACTCGCCGAGATTGCCGGTCGTCATGAGGCACTTTATGCGACACACATGCGCAATGAAGGTGACCGGCTGCTGGAGGCAGTCGATGAAGCCCTCGCGATCGGACGGGACAGCGATACACACCTGCACATTTCACATCACAAAGCAGCTGGCCCGGCTAATTGGGGCAAGGTCCGCGAGTCTCTTGCCAAAGTGGACATGGCCCTCGCCGCTGGCCAACTCGTCACCCTTGACGTTTACCCCTATACGGCTGGCAGTGGGCGGATGGTTGAGTACTTCGATTTGGCAAACCCGTCAGCGGAGCTAGCAAGCGTAACGCGGATTGCCAGTTGCCCTGCGTTCCCCAACTATGAAGGACGCGCCCTGACGGATATTGGGGCAGAAGGCGGCAAAACACCCGTGCAACTGGTGCGAGAGATCCTCAACGCGCCACAAGGTGATCTCACGCTCTGTATTCAGTTCATCATCGACGAAGCCGACATTGATACGAATCTTGCGCACGCGGACATGATGATTGGCTCAGATGGGATTCCCGAACTCGCCGGCAAGCCCCATCCCCGACTGTTTGGCACCTTTCCCCGAGTGCTTGCCCGTTACGTCCGTGATCAGGGGGTACTGGCCATGCCCGAGGCCATTCGCCGAATGACGTCGCTGCCGGCGGCCACGTTCGGCATGCAGGACCGCGGCGCAATTCGCGCGGGGCTTTTCGCCGACCTAGTGTTGTTCGACACTAGGCTGGTGGCCGATCTCGCCACCTTTGATCATCCGCAACAAGCACCTGTGGGCATCAGGATGGTTGTAGTCAATGGTCAGATTGCACTGGACGCGGGGCGGCACACCGGTGCGGCAAGTGGCCGCATGTTGCGTTTCCGCAACACTCACCATGGATCCGGATTGTGATCTTTGTTTCAGACAAAATGATTGTCAAGCACACCCTCGATGCCGAAGAAGCCTTGGTCGAGATTCCGCTGCGGATCACCTTTGAGTATGCCCTGCAGGATCAGCGTTTCATGCCTGGCACCATGCAACGTAAGGTCCTCTACAACCTGGGGCCGGTACTGCGGCGCTTCAACACCGTTTTGCGAGAGGTGCTCGAAGCTGAGATCGAGACTACGGTCGATCAGGCCCTCACTGAGCACTTGGTGTACGCGAACCAGGCATCTGCCAACGTGGCGCTGTACCGAGATGACGCAGATGGGCCGTTAGGGCCAGACTCCAGCGGTGAACANCCAGACGCGGCCGGCACCTACNTCGAAGGCGAGACGCCAAGAATCATCCTNCCTCGCTGAACCCCTGTTGNCAGTTTCTGCCTTGAGTNCGACGGCCCCGCCCTTTAAAGCGTGAGGTTCTGAATCGCNCGGCCAAAGCGCGGTTCCTGNGTTCGAAAGGTATCNGGATCNAAGTCCTGCAACGTNGCCAGTTGCCAAGCCAGGATTTGCATNGGNACAGTCGCAAGCACCGGCGCCAGGGTCTCATGGGTCNCAGGTAATGCNAGTCCAGTACAGCCNAACAGGTCGGCCAGATCACCCACCACGTAGGGCGCGAGACCNAGTTCGGCGAAGAGGCCATAGGCTTCGACNCTACGAGGCCGCGCAGCCCCCTNTACCGTNATCAACACCAACTGATCTTCGGGCTGNAGACAGATCATCGGGCCGTGGATGAACTGTTCGAGAGCNAGCGCATCGACNCGGGCNTATGCTGCCTCNCGACATTTGATTACAGCTTCNAGGGCCNCTACTTCNCACGGCCCCGCGCCGANGACGTAGGTGTGNTCACCNAGGCACTGTTCAGCAAGCGGCTCCAGCTCCGCCTCAGCTGCAAGAACATCGGCNACCTGATCCGGCAGTCGGTCGATTGCGGCTTCGCGGCCTTCGCCACGATCATCTCCCACCGCCTGCGCNGCACCTGCACTGATCTGTGCCAACACCGTCATCGCAGCGAGGTGCGAAGCAGTGAATGCAGCCGAGCGCTCTTGCACAGTGGTCCGCAGCACGATCCCGGTTCCCAATTCCTTCGCGTCGTGACCTGAGACCAGTACCGCAGTCGCTCCACACGCCTCAGCGCGTTCGATCGCGGTTCGCGAGTACTGGCGCGCCCCGGAATGCGACAACACCAACACGGTATCTTCGGCCGCAAGCGGGTAATGATCAGCGTAATTGGCAAAATCGAAGGCAGAAACGGCGTTGGCGGCGATGCCAAACTCCCGCAGCATCCATTGCCCTGCNAGCGCTGCATGAAAGCTCGTGCCAATTCCAACCAGCCAGGTCCTTCGTGCATGGGCCACCGCGTCTCCCACCGCACGCGCAAGCGGCCAACCATCGGCNAGCACCCGGTGCAGATCCGCTGGCTGGCGCTGCATCGTCTGATACATCGCGGAGCCTCGTCCGATCCCAGCCAAGTTCAGTCTCCGAACGCGGGCAACACGCTATGCGCAAGCAGTGCCTGATTATCGACCATATAGTCCGTTGGGCAGGCCGCGTTCAGGATGACCGTTCTAGCACCGGCGTCCACGTACTCGCGCAACCTAGCAATACAATCCTCGGAGTTGCCTGCTAATGCATATTTTCCAACAAGTCCGGAGAAGTCTTGGTTGTATTGAACCGAAAGTCTGTCTATGGCCATCTTCGTTGCGACGTCGCGGTCTTCATGGACGGCATAAAANAGAAAAAGTGCAGGTTCGACGGGTTCNGATTTTTTACGGTCGCCAGCAAAACTGCTGATGGTGCCGAGGCTCGTGGCAAGCTTTTCGGGCGTGTACATATAGGGTAACCAGTAGTCGCCGTAGGTAGCGCAGCGGCGCATGGCAGCTTCGCTGCGCCCGGAGACCCATACTGGCGGCCCGCCGGCCTGAACCGGCTTCGGTGCGAGCGTGACCCCCTCCAACTGAGTAAACCTGCCGGAAAAATGAACCTCGTCCTCAGCATAGAGTCGGGCGATGACTTCAAGTGCCTCGTCAGTGCGCGCACCGCGCTGGGATCGTTTGACTCCGCACGCGATGAACTCGGGTTCATACTCACCGCCAACACCAACCCCAAGATCGAACCGCCCGCCGGAGACTACATCGAGCGTAGCCACCTGCTTGGCAAGCAAAGCAGCCGGATACAGTGGTACCAGCGTGATGGCCGACAGTAACCGGATGTTTGCAGTGGCACCCGCGGCCGCTGCAAGGGCAATTAATCCATTGCCAATCGGGCCGTGAAAAAACACATGCTCCCCAATGCTCGCGAAATCGAAACCCTGCTCTTCCGCTTCGCGTGCGTCCGCAACAATAGTGTCGTAACGCCTGAGNCCAATGCCAAAACTGAGGCTCATAGTTGTTCTGACCCGCCCGATGTTTGCAATGTGTCAACGAAAAACGGATTACTGTAGAACCACAGATCATCCCAGGGGTTCTCCCCCCTTGGATCTGGTTCGGGTTCAAGTTCGTCAGTGTTGGTACCACGCAGACGGACGTAAAAGTGCCCGTCTGCTACGCCGTCCCAACGCGCAGTCAGTAGTTCACCGCCGATTTGCATCTGCGAGCGCGAGAATCTTGCGATTACGCGCGCCGATGGGTTCGTGTCCTGATCGGGGGTTGGCGCCAGACCCGAAATGTCCCCCACGATGAGATCCAGGCGAGCCACCTCCAGCGTTCGCCCACCCGCGTTTGGCCCAGACGGATCAATGACGGACACAGTCAGACTGAACGGCTCGCTGTCTCGCAACGTAACGGTGTCTCCGGGCCAGATTTCACGTGCTCGATTGTCGACTACCAACGTCATGCTTAAGCCTGTTATTAGGTCCCCCGTTGCTACGAACATGCGCCCCTGACGCAGCCCCTCCAGGACCGCATCATATTCGGGCGCCGCGTGTACCCANGTCTTCGANTACTCACCGGGCCAGAAATCTCCACCCAGTTCGGTGTAGTGTCGGTGTGAATCAGAGTTCGCGGTGATCCACCACTTGCGTCCCTCTCCAAGCAAGCTGTCCCAGAGGCCACCCAACTTTGCGGTCATCGGGTCGAACCCGCCCCGCGTGACCTGCCATACATAGCCGCCCCGTGGCCGGTCAGGGATAACCGCGCCATCGGGCCCGAGGGTAATTGCCTGGTGCCCGGGTGCTCCTGCAAATCCGACCGCGACATGCGGTGCGGCATCATTCCAGGTCCTTAGTTCCGCCGGCGAATACAGACCATAGGGGCTGGATGCGCTCCCAGATCTCGATGGATGGTTCGCAATGACAACCGGCACTTGCTCGGCGGCACCCATTTCCTTTAGCGCGGACACCATCAGGGGGGTGTTATTGCGTGATCCGTCATGCGGCCAGGTTTCATTGCGGTCGTATGCCGTTTCATATTGGTAGAGCTGTGCCGCTTCCTCATTGCTCCGGGGCACGATGAGCGTTGCGTGGTCCCCTCCTGGCGAGTTCAGCTCCAGTCCGTGATATTGCAGTAAGTCGGGAACGACGGTTCTAGAACGCAGCAAGGCTGGATGCGCCCAATCCCTTGTAACGCGACTGTGTTCAGGACCACCGTGATCGGTCGTCACCATCCAGCCCAGCCCATAGTGACGCGCCATCAGTGCGTTCATTGGAATCGGATAGATCGCGTCTCCGCCCACAATNGGAGCTGGCGGNTCCTGCTCGCGATCCCAGCCAACGCTGAATCTACTGTGAACGTGATGATCGCCAGCAAGCCACGTCGGCGCGATGCCTGCGGCTCCAGCCGTGTCCTTGGCAACCGGTTTCTGCTGGCCNGAACAGCNCATGATTAGCACCACGATTCCGACCAGGAACGCCCCTCTGCAATGCACTCCCAAAGCAGCCTTAAATTTGCTCATGAGCACCCAGCCTTCAGTCATCCCGAATGCCCAATCATGCCAAAGTTTGGGCTCGGGGTACTGATGCCAACAATGCCCTCGCGGAATTAGCTGAGCTCGGCGATACAACGCCCGGAGCGTGCAGGTGTTACATTTCAGATTGATGCAGTTAGACGGAGAAAGATGTGGAAAAGTACAGGATTGCAGTCATCCCCGGCGACGGCATTGGCAAAGAGGTAATTCCCGAAGGGATTCGCGTGCTCGATGCAGCAGCCGCTAAGTACGGATTCGGTTTCGACTGGTGTAGTTTCGACTGGAGCTGCGAAACCTGGCACGAGACGGGACAGATGATGCCCGCTGATGGTATCGAGCAATTGTCCGAATTCGACAGCATTTTTCTTGGGGCAGTGGGCTTCCCCGGGGTACCCGATCACATTTCCCTGTGGGGGTTGCTTATCCCTATACGTCGTGCCTTCGATCAATACGTGAACCTGCGGCCGTGCCGACTGATGCCGGGGGTNGAGAGCCCACTTGCCGGGCGCAGTGTGGCAGATATCGACTTTTGGGTTGTGCGGGAAAACACCGAAGGGGAATACAGCAGCATCGGCGGCAGGATCTACGAAGGTACAGATCAGGAAACCGTTATGCAGGAGTCAGTATTCACACGACGGGGCACNGACAGGATTCTTAAGTACGCGTTTGACCTCGCACAGAGTCGCCCCAGTAAACACCTGACTTCCGCTACCAAGTCCAACGGCATCATCCACACCATGCCATTCTGGGATGAGCGCTTCGCAGCCATGTCTAAAGACTACCCCGAGGTAGCCACCGACCAATATCATATAGACATCCTGACGGCACACTTTGTACGCAACCCCGACTGGTTCGACGTGGTTGTTGGCAGCAACCTTTTTGGCGACATCCTCTCGGACCTGGGTCCCGCCGTAGCCGGCAGCATCGGCATCGCACCGTCGNCGAACCTGAACCCAGAGCGCAGCCATCCCTCGATGTTCGAGCCAGTACATGGTTCAGCACCGGACATCGCTGGGCGTGGAATTTCCAATCCGATTGGCACCATCTGGACCGGTGCCATGATGCTTGAGCACCTGGGCCAGAAAGCGGCGGCTNACGGTGTAATGGCNGCCATAGAAATGTCCCTGGCGCCTGGTGGGCCACGTACGGCCGATCTCGGCGGCAGTGCCGATACGGTAACCGTGGGCGAGGCGATCGCAGCAGCCGTCTGAACCAGTGGAGGTCTCCGACACAAGGGGCGAGTCGCAGCGCCAGCCACGCCTGCACCGGTTACTGCGCGACTCTGCATGGNTTTCTCTTGGCTATTCCAGGTACAGCCGACTGCCCGAAGGCATCCGGTTTGCCGGAGATGANCACCCTGGCCAGGTAAGTTTCTTCTATGACCTTGCCTGGCGTGATGATAGCGATCGTCGCCAACTCAGCCAACGTATCTTCGATGAGGTGTTTACACTCGTTTCAAACGCTACCCGGCTATTAGTCATCGATCAGTTTCTGTTTCATGACTATCCGGCCGCTACGCGGGAACGCGGACGCCCCCTCGCCCGCCAACTAACCGACGCCATTGTGCAGCGCAAACTTCAGCGGCCTGCGCTTGAGGTTTATTTCATTACTGATCCAGTGAGCACCATCTACGGTGGCGTGGTGAACCCATATCTAGAAGAACTGCGCGCAGCCGGGGTTGTGGTTGCGATAACCGATTTGCTGCAGCTGAGGGACAGCAATCCCTCCTATTCCTTTCTATGGCGACTCCTCGTCCGACCATGGCAAAACAGTCCAGGCGGCATCTTCCGCAATCCGCTTAACGACGAGCGGGTGCCGCTGCGCAGTTGGTTGGCAATGCTCAACATGAAAGCGAATCACCGCAAGACGGTGGTTGCCGATGATGGCGCAGGCGATTGGGTGGGTTTCGTCGCCACGGCTAATCCACACGATGCCAGCAGTGCCCATGGCAATGTTGCGTTGCGGTTCACAGGCCCCGCCGTTGCGGATTTACTGACTACAGAACGGGCCGTACTGCAGATGGCAGGTATAGATCAGCCTACAATACAGAATCTGCCCCAGCCTCCCCCGAATGCAAAGACAACCGTACGTGTAGTTACCGAAAAGAACATCAAGTACGCGTTACTCGACACAATCCTGGGCACGGTTCAAGGGGATAATCTCTCACTCATGGTTTTCTACCTATCCGACCGGGAGATAGTGCGAGCGCTTAGCGACGCGAGCGCGCGAGGGGTCGATGTACGGATCATTCTTGACACCAATCAGGATGCTTTCGGCATGCGTAAGGTTGGTATCCCCAACCAACCGGTTGCAACTGACCTCGTCTCCACTGGAGTGCAGGTCCGGTGGGCANATACTCGGGGTGAGCAGTGCCACAGCAAGATGTTGCTCCATCAGCACCGGGAAGGCATCACACTGATACTGGGTTCCGCGAATTTCACGCGCCGCAATCTTGACGACTTCAACCTTGAAACCGACGTTGTCGTGCGCGGACCGGTGGATGCGCCCGCGCTCGAAGTTGCCATCANGGTATTCGAACGCCTTTGGAACAATGAGGAAGGCAAGACGTACACGCTCGACTACGAGGTGTTTGGCAGCCGCAACCTCTGGCGTTACGCACTTTATTGGCTTATGGAGACAACCGGCATCTCCACCTTCTGAGGCTCAGGCAAGCTCATNTAACACTGTTCCTTCTGAGGCACATTTGGCACAATTTCTTCAAACGGAATCACCTACCGACCTCCCCTGAGGGTTTCGTCACGACAAGTGCGGCAATAGCCCTCGGAGCCGTGTTCGATGCGGAAGCGTACCTTTTCAATCCGGCGAACATTGCCTGGACCACCACTGTCAACGTTGCACACCTGTGGTTCCTCCGCCATCTCGACAACCTTTCCATCGCGCTTAAGACTGGTCGGCGTCTCGCTTTCGCGCAGTTGTTTGCGCGTTTTGTTTTCGTTTTCCGTCATCTCGGCGCAGAGTTTCTCCAATGCGGCCTGCCGTATTTCCTTGAAAGCAAGCATAGGACGCCCTTCCCCGGACCGTGCCAGTNCTGTGCATGTTTGTTTACGCAAATATTGGTAANGATCAAGAACTAATCCACTCGTGACTTCCCGCATAGGGCCGAACGAGTGGCACAATCAGAAAAACAAGACCAATACAAGCTCTGGAGTAGTCCACCATGCCAACAGCCCTTGAAGGCTTAAGAGTTCTCGATCTTTCGACGTCCCTGGCAGGCGCCTGGGCCGCGAGGCTGTTTGGCGACTATGGTGCCGACGTGTTGCTCGTCGAGGATTCGGCCGGGCATCCGCTTCGTAGCATGGGNCCCTTTGTCGGCGACACTTCACTGCAGCACGCCTACAGCAACTGGAACAAACGCGCCGCAGCACAAGCCAATGCAGCTGAGCTCGCCGCTNGCGCGGATGTTCTCATCACGACAGGAGATCTGACTAACCTCACCAATGCCGATGCAGTCGCTGCTCTTCCCGCCAACTCAGTGCATCTGTCTGTCACCGCGCATGGGCTGACCGGTCCCCTCGCCGGCATTCCCGGTGANAACCTAACGGCCTGCGCGACTGTCGGTTGGGCACAGATCAATCGCTGCGAAGGAGAGGGCCCTCTGCAACTCCCTACGCATCAGACCGGCTACATCGCGGGGGTTGCGGCATTCATAGCCGGCGCGGCAGCACTGGTACGTCGTGGAAACACCGGGGCCGGCGATCTTGTGGACGTGAGCGAAGCCGAGGCGCTTGCCCAGACCTGCGCACCTTGGGCGCTCATGGGCATCTACATTGGTGGTGACCGAATTGCGCGTGGTCCCGTAGGCAGACGCTCTAGGGAGAACGCCGGGCCCCTTTGGCGAACCGCTGACGGCTTGATCAACTATGGCTACGGCGACTGGGGACAATGGACCAATGCCCTTTCCAGTTTTGGTCTGGATGAATTGGCCAATGACCCTGATCTCATCCCCCAACTCGGCCGCAACCAACACGATACCAGGCCTGTTCGGGACGGACTCGCCGAGGCTTCAGCTGCCCGCAACAAGTGGGATATTTTTCATACGCTTGCCGGCTTTCGGTGTATCTCCGGCGTTGTACAGGACTCAGCAGAACTGCTTGTGAACGAACAACTGAACGCACGGGGGTTTTTCGTTGAGACCTCGGCAGGCGAGGCCACTGTCCAGGCGCCGGGCGCACCTGCGAAGCTTTCCGCAACGCCCTGGCAACTCTCAAAGCCCGCGCCGGAGCTCACAGGTAACAACGGCTGGCAAGCGCCAGGGCGAGTTCCTGGTCCAACCATGGTAGGCAACGGTGGACCGTTGGAAGGCATTAGGGTGCTCGCCTTTACCCAGGCCTGGGCCGGCACCTGGTGTACCGAGTTACTCTCTCTACTTGGCGCCCACGTTGTGCAGATCGAATCCCGCAAGCGCGCGGATGTCTGGCGCGGTGCGGGCGCTCCAGTTCCACCTGCAATCCGCCGCGAGCGTGACACGCAACACGGGCACAACACGAACGGAATGTACAACTCGGTGAACCTGAACAAACATGCCATCACGCTCGACATGCAGCACCCGGATGGCAAGGCGATGTTCTGGGACATGGTCCCGAACTTCGACATCATGGTCGATAACTTTAGCCCACATGTCATGCCGAATTGGGGTGTCACTCTCGAGACGTTACAGGCCAAGCGTCCCGACATGATCTTCGCATCCATATCGGGTTATGGCATTGGTGGACCCCTATCTGAGTACCCCGCCAACGGGGCAACGACAGAGCCTATGGCAGGACTTTCCTCAATTCACGGGTACCCCGGCGATCAGGCTGCTAATACGGGTGGGCTAATCCCTGACCCAATCTCCGGTTATTACATGGCGGCAGCCATCCTCGCTGCGGTACTGCACCGGCAAGAGACCGGCGAAGGTCAGCGCATCGATCTCGCCATGATGGAAGCCGTCGCCGTTCAGGTGGGTGACGCGATCGCCGAGCAATCCGCAACCGGGAACATCCGCCGCCCGTGTGGCAACTCTCACGCAGAGGCCGCACCCTACGGTTACTTCGAAACCGCTGAGGACACCTGGCTCGCCATCGGGATTCATTCGGACCGCCAATGGCAGGCGCTCGCAGCGCATATGGGCCGCACGGACCTTGCCACAGACCCTCGATTCGTGGACTCCGCGAGCAGAGTCCAGAATGCGGAGGCCGCCAACGCAGTTGTCGCAGAGTGGGCCAAGAACCGAGAAGTCGCTGCAGAGGCCGCCGCACTTGGTGCACTCGGGATCCCCGCGGCAGAGTCCAGAGGGTTTATGGATATTTATCGGAGCGCCAGTCCGCAGTTCGCCTCGCGCGGATTCCTACAACCGGTGACCCACCCCGAAGCGGGCACCCACCTCGTTGCAACCCTGCCGTTCCGGTTCCGAGATGGGGAACTACCCGATGTGCGCTATTCACCATGTTTTGGTGAACACTCCGTAGAAGTACTGCAGCGCGAACTTGGCATCGACGATGCCCGGATTGAAGCGCTTGTCGAAGCCGGAATTACTGGCACCGAGCGCATCTACTGAACACCGGGCCGCAAGAGCTGGTCGCTCCTTACACTGGGGCGAGAACCATGCGCTCAGATGTGCTCAGCGAAGAACGTCAGCGTGCGCTCCAAAGCCTGACTGGCTGATGCCGCGTCGTACGATGCGCGATGGTCACAGTTGAAGCCATGATCCGCGCCGTAAACGTGCACCGGCACGCCTGGATTAGCCGCTTTGATCTTGTCTACATCAGACAGCGGAATGTGCGCGTCCTGATCGCCAAAGTGCAGCATCAGCGGTATCTTTGGCTTCTGCTCAAGCTGACCTGCAATGCCACCGCCATAATAGCCAACCGAGCAAGCCAGACCCTCAACGTTGGCAGAGGACAAAAACGCTAGCAGACCGCCAAAACAGTAGCCGACCGCGCCCACCTTGCCGTATTGGGAGAGTTCGCTCACCGTTGCTGAAAGGTCGGCCAGGGTGGTCGGCATTTCGAGGCCACTGAACGCGAGTCCAACGCCGCGTTGCATGTCGCCATCCTCGTAGCCAAGCTCGACACCGGGCTCGGCACGATCAAAGATCGCGGGTGCGATCGCAGCATAGCCTTGTGCAGCATAACCGTCGGCTACCTCCCGTATGTGCGGATTCACGCCGAAAATCTCCTGGATCACCATGATCCCGCCCTTGGGTCTTCCCTCCGGCAACGCGCGGTACGCAGATACCTCAAAGCCATCGCCCGATTTGATGGTAATGGTCTCGCCCATAATCAACTTCTCCAATTGAGTTGCANTTTCATTCTTGATGCTGGCNGCGGNGTCAGACCTTGATCGGCAGCGAGCGATAACGGTTACCAGTAGCGTCATAGATCGCGTTGACAAGTGCGGGCGCAACTGGCGGNACCCCAGGTTCACCAACACCGGCNGGTAACTCGGTCGAGTCGATCAGACTCACGGCCACGTTCGGGCACTCATTCATCCGCAATACCGGATAATCATGAAAGTTGCTTTGCGTTACCGCTCCCTCGCGCATACTGATCTGGCCATGCAGTGCAAGCGACAGTCCAAAGACAACAGCACCCTCCATCTGTCCTTTGCAGCTGTCAGGATTGATATAGGTGCCGCAATCCAGAGCTACCCAGGCGTCGTGAACATTGACCTTACCGCCTTCAATGCTGACTTCGAGCACCGTTGCAACATACGAGCGGAAGCTGTGGTGGACGGCAAAGCCCAGACCACGACCGGGTGCACGCGGAAGCTCCCAGGCAGAAAGCTCGCGCACCTCTTCCATGACCCGGCGCAGTCGATCGCGGTCCATGGCATGGCCTTCCGGGGCTTGCATTCCCGGCACATCAAAAGGCGCCTTTGTNTCTCCCATCAACTGCAGCCGATANTCGATCGGNTCGATCCGNGCCATAGTAGCCATCTCGTCCACAAACACGTTCGCCCCAAAGGCGTGAAAAATATTGCACACGGAACGCATCCAACCGACCCGGACTCCCGGCCGAATACCCTTCGACTCGAAGCGCTGATTGGCAACCCGATAGGGCAGGTTAGAGAAGCCCATCTCCAGCTCCCAGGTGGCTGGCGCTTCCGCAGTATCACTGAATACCGTGTCGATAGANGGGAATGCTGTCCGCTGCAGCCAAGCGTCCGGCAGACCAGAACCGCTAAGCTTGGCCTTATGGTATTGCGCACTTGCGGCATGAAAGTAGTCGTGATGAATATCGTCTTCGCGGCTCCAGACAACCCTTACNGGNCGCTTCNTNCGNTTGGCAAGNTCCACGGCTTCAAGAACAAAGTCNGGTTTGGACTTACGCCCAAAAGCGCCNCCGAGAAGGGTGACGTTGATTGAGACCTGCGATTCCGGGATTTGCATGTACGTNGCTACGAGGTCGCGCGTGGATTGGGGATCCTGCACCGGNGCCCACACCTCAACGCCTGCTTCTGTGACCTGGGCGACTGCGACAGGCGGTTCCATGGGCGCATGTGACAGAAACGGAGTTTCGTAGGTGGCTTCGACAATCCGTGCACGCTCAGCAGCAAACGCTGCATCCACGTCGCCCGTTTCAAACATCGGGGCCTGTGGCGACTCGACTGCCTGCCTGAGCGCTTGCTGATGGCTTGCACTGTCAAAGTTGTCGTTGGGTGAAGCAGTCCATTGAATCTCTAGACTATCGGCGACCGTACGCGCTGTATGCGTGTCTTCGGCAAGCACCGCTACGCCGCCGAGCGGAGCGAAAACCGGCGCCCCCTTTGGCGCTTCGAGCACTTCGTAGCCAACATAGCCCACGCTAGGCTTGGGAGGTTGGACCGACTTCACGCCAGCGCCTAGCACTGGCCCACGCACGATAGCTGCGGTCAGCATATTGGGTAGAACCACATCCGCGCCGTAGATGCCCCGTCCGTTGATAATGTCGTCAACGTCTACATGCCGCGTGGGTTTGCCAATGTAGCGNTAGTCTCGCCTCGACTTGAATTCCACNTGCTCCGGTACCGGCAGCTTAGCCGCGGCACCCGCAAGAGCACCGTAGTTGAGTGAGCGNCCAGAGGTACGGTGGGTCACAACGTGACTTGCGGCAACACANTCTGCCACAGGCACGCCCCAGCGCTCTGCCGCCGCGCTAGCTAGCATCTGCCGCGCACTTGCGCCTGACCGCCGCAAGGTGTCGAAGAACAGCAGAATGCTGCGCGAGCCGTCCGTGTTCTGATCACCATACGCCTTGTCACCCGGAGCCTGCAGGACCTGCACACGGTCCCAGTCGGCTTCGAGTTCATCAGCGACGATTTGCGCGATAGCAGTCCGGATCCCCTGCCCCATTTCAGAGCGATGACTCGTCACGAGAACACTGCCGTCCGGTTCAATCGCAAGCCAGAGATTGGGTGCAAACTCACCTCGCTGCTCGATGCCAGGCAGTCCCGGCCTCGGCCCGTTGGCACGGACTAGGCCCGGCACCGAAGCCGCTAGAACAAAGCCGCCCGCCGCCGTAAGGAAACCCCGGCGTGTGAAGCCGGACACATTGCTCACCTTGCCACCTGCCTGTACGCTCATGATCTGGCCCTCGCAGCATCCTTGATCGCGGCCTTAATCCGAGGATAGGTCCCGCAGCGGCAGATGTTGCCGCTCAAGGCGCTATCGATATCGGCGTCACTTGGATTGCTGTTTGACTCGAGCAGGGCAGCAGCGGACATCAGTTGCCCTGATTGGCAGTAGCCACACTGGGGCACATTGTGATCACGCCAGGCAGCAATGAGCTCAGGATGGTCGCCACCCAAGGTTTCAATAGTAGTGACTTCACGCCCCTCGGCCATTTCCAGTGTGGTCTGACAGGACCGGACTGGGTTTCCATCAAGATGGATCGTGCAGGCCCCGCAAAGGCCTTTACCGCAGCCAAATTTAGTCCCTGTTAGGCCTACGCGATCACGCAGCACCCACAGCAGCGGCGTCGTGCCGTCGGCATCGATCGCCGCCGTCTCGCCGTTCAGGTTGATCTGAATAGTCATGAAGGTTTCCGACATAAGGTTGTCTTGCCACACGGCCGACGAATTGGCCGGCGAGCCTACTGCAATGGAATTCGGAGTGTCAAAAGGGCCGCGAAAGCCCTTCAGCGTCCTATAAACACAGGTGGGTTCTTCTGAACGAATGCGACAGAAGCACGCTTGTGATCTTCGGAATCGAAAGATCGCATCATGTTCTCGGATTCAATACGGAATACATCATCTAGGGTGCCCTGAAAGGCCGAGTTCAGATTTTGCTTCATGAAGCCAATTGCTTGGGTGGGCAATGTCGCAAGGTAGCGCGCATAGTTGGTGGCATCTACCTCGAAGGTATCGCTGGCCGCGAACTTCGTAACCAATCCAATCCGGTAGGCCTCTTCACCCGAGATCACATCGCCTGTGAAATAGAGTTCGCGGGCCTTGGCAGCACCGACAAGGTACGGCAGAAAATAGGACCCGCCATAGTCCCCGGAGGTACCAATTTTGGAAAAAGCTGTTGTAATTTTTGCGGTATCGAGCGCAAACCGAAGGTCGCAGGCAAGCGCCAAGGACAACCCTCCACCAGCTGCGGCCCCACCCATGATCGCCAGAGTTGGCTTCGGCATTTCGTGCAGTATTCGGGACAGCTCAACTGCTTCACGTAGGCTCTCGGTGCGTGCCTCAAGCGTCGGTTTGCTGTGCCCGGGGTCATTTGCTGAAGCCGATTTCGCAAACCCTTTGACGTCCCCGCCCGCACAGAACGCGCCACCCGCGCCAGTCAGCACTAGGCAACGTGTTTCCGGATCAGCCGCGTGACGCCTGACTGCCTCGTTCATGAGGACCATCATCTCGCCACTCATCGCGTTACGTGCCTGCGGGCGGTTCATGGTGAGAGTTGCCACACCTTCTTCAAAAGTCTCAATGAGATCCGGCATTTGGTCACAATCCCGCAATTTGGTTAGGGTGCGAACTTAACCTTGGCGCAGGAAGGGTTCAATGAGCGAATCCAGCAACCATCGAATCGACGTTGAGTCCCACGGTCACGTGACCGTGATCACCCTCTCGAATCCACCCACGCACACCATGGTGGCAGCAGAGGCAGCACAGTTGCATGACGTGCTGGACGTTCTGGAATCGGAACCGACGCTGCGGGTGCTGATTCTGACCGGGGGTAGTGAAGACATCTTTGTTCGCCATTACGAGGTGGGCGAACTGGTCGCGTCGTCTGAGCGCTTGCAGGGTGACACCCTTACGCCAGCTCGGACCCTGCCCGAGCCCGATCGCGGCCTCAGGGGGGTCATACTGCGCCTAGAGGCAATGGATGTCGTCACCATTGCCGCGATTAATGGCAGCACCATGGGCGGCGGATTGGAACTGGCGCTTGGCTGCGATTTCCGCTTACTGCGCGACGGAGATTATCGTCTCGGACTGCCGGAAACCGGCGTTGGCATCCTGCCTGGAGGTGGCGGCACACAACGCCTAGCCCGCCTGCTGGGTGTGGCACGGGCACTGGATCTCATCCTCCATGGTGAGGTGTTTGGTCCTGAACGAGCGCTCGAGCTTGGTGTGGTTAGCCGGGTCCTGCCCCATGACGACTTCATGACCCACGTGATGGCGTTCGCAAAGCAGCTCGCAAGGCGGGCGCCCAAAGCATTGGCAAATGCCAAGCGCGCCATACGTGAGGGCATCGAAATGCCCCTAACCGAGGGCCTGGCCCGGGAAGGTGAGTTGTTTGGCGAACTGATGCGTACTGAAGATGCGATGCGTGCGATGCGTGCCACTCTTGCTGGGGAGCCGTTACCGGAGTTCAAAGGGCGCTGAACGCTGCCCAGTCTTCACGCACCGGCTTAGAACGGTGCGCTGCCCGGAGTGCGCGGAAAAGGTATGACGTCGCGAATATTCTCCATCCCCGTCACGTAGTTGAGCAGACGCTCAAACCCGAGCCCGAACCCGGCGTGTGGCACCGTGCCATAGCGGCGTAGATCGCGGTACCAGCCAAGCTGTCCCTTGAGCCCATGTTCTGCCATGCGATGCTCCAGCACATCGATTCGCTCCTCGCGCTGACTACCGCCGATGATCTCACCAATGCCAGGCGCCAGTACATCCATGGCCGCCACGGTTTCTCCGTCGTCGTTCAGGCGCATGTAGAAGGCCTTGATCTCCTTCGGATAGTTTGTCACCACCANCGGTCGGCCCACATGTTCTTCGGTAAGAAAGCGCTCGTGCTCCGACTGCAGATCGATGCCCCAACTCACGGGAAACTCAAACTTGCGCTTTGCCCCTTTGAGAATTCGGATGGCTTCGCCGTAATCGATCCGCTCAAACTCTGACTCAGCAACGGTCGTAAGGCGCTCAATGACGCCACCCGACCTGCCCTTGTCTGGCTTGTCAAAAAACTTCAGCTCCTCGCTGCAATCTCCAAGTAGAACGGTAAACAGATGCCGGAGCAGGGCCTCGGCCAGGTCGGCGTTATCGCCAAGATCCGCAAACGCAATCTCCGGCTCCACCATCCAGAACTCAGCCAGGTGTCGGGATGTATTGGAGTTCTCGGCCCGGAAAGTCGGCCCAAATGTATACACCCTGGACATGGCGCAACAGTAGGCCTCGAGGTTCAGCTGTCCAGATACTGTCAGAAAGGACTCAGCGCCGAAAAAATCGGCATCGAAGTTCATCGGTTTGTCACGCGGCAGGTTGACCACATCCAGCGTACTGACCCGGAACAGTTCCCCTGCCCCTTCACAGTCATTCCCGGTGATGATCGGTGTATTAATCCAATGAAAATCCCGCGCGAAGAAAAAGTTGTGAATCGCATTGGCTAGCCGCGTGCGAATGCGCGTGATCCCGCTGAAAGTATTGGTGCGCGGGCGCAGATGAGCAACCGTTCGCAAGTATTCAAAAGTATGNCGTTTGGCCGGGACAGGGTACGTCTGCGGATCTTCGACACCACCAACAACGTCCACCCGTTCGGCCTTCAGTTCCACCAGGTCCGTATTGTTTTCAGCAGCGACGATCATGCCTTGCACGGACACGGAACAACCCGTCGTGAGGTGCAGGACAGCTTCTGCATAGTCTGCAACCGTATCCGGCACGACGGCCTGGAGCGTCCCGAACGTACTACCATCATGGAGCACCAGGAAGGAATAACCCGCCTTCGAATGCCTAGCGTTTCTTACCCAACCACTGACTGTGACTTCTGAGCCCGNNGGGACACTCTTGTCCAGAACCTCGTGTATTGTGACCGCCATGTTCAGTCCTACTGTAGNCACCCTTGAATCGCCGCCTATTCTAGTGGGCAGCGGGCAAAGAAGGGTAATCGCATGCGGGCCGAGTGCCCACGCCGCAGATCCTGTCCCGAATCTCGCCTGGCAGAGGCTTCGTGGGTCTGTGCGTGGAGGCCGGATCCTTACGTACACAGGGTGGTCCGCTCGCCCATACCCCAATGTGCTATTCGCTATNCTGTTGGCCTTGGTGCTATCCGCCTGCGGTGGTGGTGGTGGTCGTGGTACCAATGCGAGCACAATTCAATCGACGTCAGCACCGCTGCTCGCCCCCGTTGCAGCCATCCCTGATCCGCCGCTTGCCTACGAGGCACCCATCGCCCTCAACGATGGTTGGACTGTGGCCAATGCTGACGCACTCGGCATTGATGAAGCCTTGCTGGCCAATATGCTCGGAGACGTACGGACAGGCGTATGGGAGAGCATTGATGGCGTTGCCATTGCTCGTCGCGGAACGCTCGTTCTGGATGAGACACTGCGAACCGACTTGGCCCCCAACGATGGCGCAGCGGGCAACGACAACCTCCAACTGCACCGCGTCTATTCGGTCACCAAAAGTGTGACAGCGACGCTGATAGGGATTGCAATGGATCAGGGCTTGATCGGAGGCGTCGAAGACCATCTGTATCCGCTCTTCCCGGACTACAGCCCATTCGAAAACTGGGATGAGCGCAAAGCGGGNACAACGCTTAAGGATTTCCTCACTATGCGCCACGGNTTGGCCTGGGACGAACTCACTTATGACTATACNGATGAGCGCAACAGCNTAAGTTTGGCACTGACNCAATGCACTGACTATGTNCGCTGCNTNCTNGACCTGCCACTGACATCACTGCCNGGTACTGANTTCACATACAGTACACATGCCACTCACGTCCTNGGTGAGGTCATATCACGACAGAGCGGCGAGGACCTGACAGCCTTTGCGCAGCGAACCNTGCTCNNGCCCCTGCAGGTACGCGAGCANCTCTGGTCGCCCGCCGCNCCCACNGGNCGTGCNCAGGCAGGCTCNGGGCTGTTTCTATCGGTCCGCGACATGGCNAAACTTGGCCAACTCTATCTAGATGACGGCATGTGGGGCGNCACNCAGATNGTGNNTGCGNGCTGGATCCANGCCGCNAGCGCNCACCAGGCNGANCTNCCCCCTCTNCTCGGTACAGGCTANGGCTACCAGTGGTGGCGTTTTCTTCTGGANAACGCCGGTACACCGGTTGATGCGTACGCGGCGATTGGTTACGGCGGTCAGTATGTGATCGTCATCGAGGCCTTTGATCTCGTTGTAGCGTTTACCGGTAGCAGTTACGAGACCGGAGATCACTCTGGCCAGGCGCTTGAGATAACATCGACCTATATACTTCCCGCTCTGACGGACTGATCTGCGAATCGCGCGGCGACTGCACCCAGGGTTGATCGCTCTGCCCGCTCAAAGCGTCAGGATCCTGGCGGTCATGGTCTGACGCCCTTGTAGCCGGCACCGCAGGCTCCAAACTGAATGCTGTGCTTGCTGGGGTATTTTCCCGGATGCGCGTACCCGCCGCCTTTCTCTGCCATGTTGCGCTGGTAGAACCACCCTCCGCGGAAGCGCAGGTGGCGAAACTGCAACAGGGCACTACCACATCGCTCGTTGACGGGATGTGATTGTAGACTCGCCGCTAGTCGATAGCAGTTTGATTACAATTCATGTGCCTCCTGGCACCCGTTTGCTGCTGTTGGTACTAGGCGGAAGAAAGGCGGGCACGGTGGGTATTACGCCCGCGGCGCCGTAGTGGCTGCGCTACAACTACTAAACTAGGCAAACGGGACCCAGACGACCATGTATAGCGAGTTCAGAGGCCATGACGGCATCGTCTATTGGCGGAAGTTGGTCGAGTAATACAGACCACAATGGCGACAGACGATTATGCGGCCGGAATGCCTCAGTGCAACGCGCGTGCAAGCCGCGAGCGGAACTCCCGGGTCAGCGGGTTATCGCCACCCATTACGCCAAACAGGTCCAACATGGCCTTGCGCGCCGCACCGTCCTCAAACCCGGCATCCTTCTCTACCGCCCCCATCAAAATAGCCAGGGCCTGCTTGTAGTCACCACCAGCGCCCAGGGCGCGACCAAATTCAATTACGCCAGCGAGATCCTCCGGTACACGCTCCACACGAGCCCGCAAGTCGCCTAGATTGCTAGAGTCGCCCAGGCGCAGTTCGGCCGCAAGCTTACCCACTTCATCCTGCCCGTTACTTGGGAAGCGTCCGAGCAGCGCGAGCGCATCATCACGGCGCTCAGTGTCCGCCAGCAAGCGCGCAAGGGTTACCGCCGCTTCCTCGTGATGGGCATCCTCTTCAAGGACTTGCCGCAGTTCGACTTCTGCACCAGCCGCATCGCCTGCCGCAATCTTTGCCGCAGCCACTGCTACAAGGCGATCCGAGTCAGATGGCAGCAGCGTGTCAATGAAACTTTGGACCCCAGACTCGGGCTGGACACCCACAAACTGACCAGCAAGCTTGCCTTTACTGAAACCCACTACCAGCGGAATGCTGCGTGCCCCCAGCTGTGCAGCTACCTGAGGATTTTCATCCACGTTAAGTTTGACCAGTTCGACCTCCCCCGCGCGTGATTTGGCAACACTCTCGAGGATAGGCCCTAGTTGCCGGCATGGGCCGCACCACGGAGCCCATAGATCTACAATCACGGGCAGCGCGTGGGAGCGCTCGACGACTTGAGCGGCGAAGTTTGCATCGGTGACTTCTTTAACCATAGCGTTCATGGGTTCGCTCCGCGTTGGACTGCAGCGTATATGGGGGTCTCTGTCCCTCATGTCAAGCGCGCGCGCCGGGCTCCGTAGGTGCCAGTCTGCTAGGATCCGACTTTACGAATTCGTATCGGGCCTCCATGCAAGCATTGAACGATCCTCATCTTTCCCAGAAACTCATCGCCATCGCTCTTGTCTGGTGCGGACTGGCCGCCTTGGTCTATACGCCTTCAGCAGCCCCCGGATTTGAATCATCCATGATTGGTGCCAGTGGTTTCCTGGCCTTCACCGCAGGCCTGTTGCGTTTCGCAAGCGCCCAAAAAGCTGAGTTGCTAGAAGCCATGCAGCTACAGGCAAGGCAGGAACCACAAGACGACCAGCAATAGCCGATCCCTGTCCAAACCAACGCAAGGACGCACCAACATGATCACCATCTATCACGTTCCCGGCACTCGTTCTGTACGCCCCATATGGGTGTGTGAAGAACTGGACATTGAATATGAAACCATCACGGTCGATTTCAGCGTCGAATACCGCAAGAGCGCAGAATGGCGCAAGCTGAACCCAGTGGGCAAGGTACCTGCCATGACCGACGGTGAACTTAAGATGTTCGAGTCGGGCGCGATGGTACAGTACATTCTTGACCGATACGGCAACGGCAAGCTGCAGCCCGAACAAGGCAGCCCCGAACATGCGCTCTATCTACAATGGTCCTGGTTCGCCGAGGCCACCTTTGCACGTCCACTCGGAGAGATCGTGAACCACAACCGGGTGTTTGGCGACGATGCCAGGCCGGATGCCATTGAAGAAATGCAAGCACGGTCGCACCTGTGTATGCAGGCACTCGACGATGAACTGGCGACCAAGCCATTCCTACTAGGCGAGACCTTCAGCGCGGCTGACATTATGGTGGGATACAGCATGATGCTTTGCGAACGTTTAGCGCCAACCGACGCCTACCCAGTGGCGACCCGTTATTGGGAGGCGCTGAAAGAGCGCTCGGCATGCGTACGGGCTATGAACGTCTAACACAGCATTCCGCCCAGTACCCGCAAGGCCGCCTCGACATCCTTATCCTGTAAGCCGTGCGTAGGGTCGATCCATACCAGTGGCTGTTCCGGCTGAAAGTCCGTCTGGTCATCCAAGATCACGTAACTTTCAACACTCTCGGTTACACACCAATCTGCTACTTCGGCGCCGCGCTCAGTTTCGAGTATTCGGGTTGCCCCAACGATGCGCTCAGGTAACTGCGTGCCTTCACCCCAGTAGTTCGATACTTCGGCAAACATTGCTTGCAGGGCCAGCAGGTCCTGGCCAATGCGCCAGCTGGAGGAGATTACAAGCGCCGCCTCTGTCGAGCAGAGCAGGCCTTCAAGACGCGCAAGACACTGGGGGTCAAACTCCCGATATGGAAACTCCATCGTGTTGCGCCGAGCCCACCAGGCGGTCGAGTTCAGCACCCCGTCAATGTCGAGGAAAACGCAGGGGGTCTTCAACTGGGCGACTTCGGTGGACCCGCACTCGTGTGCTCCGTGCCCGGTGGGTCAATGGCCCATCCTGGCGCGGTCTCCCAGGTATCGCCATAAACCAGTTCGGCCATCGGCCGCCTCCGCACCGGGCCATGACCACCCTGGGGTTTGCCCAGCGTGATCGTGCATGCAATGAACACCTCTTCGGGGATACCCACCAAGCGCTTCAGCTCAGCATCCACGGCGCCGTGAAAACCCGTGATGACGCCACCGTAACCAAGCCCACGGGCGGCCAGGAGCAGGTTCTGCACTGCTGGATACACCGACGCGCCTTCCATCGGATTCGGCGCCCGGTATCGCACAAGACACGGCAGAATAAGTGCCGGCACGGTGCTAAAGGCGTCCACATAACTCTGCATCGTGCGTGCCATGCGGGCTTTAGGGGAAGCTGCATCCGCGCCGCTGCCTTTGTCATACTGATCGGTCGCACGCTTGGCACCCCACAGCTTCTGGGCCGCACGGGCGATAAGCGCCTTGGCCTTTTGGGCTTTACTGGAATCTGTCAGAACCACAAAGCGAAACGGCTGCCGATTTGAGCCTGATGGCCCACGTGTCGCGGCGAACAGAATGTCGCGCAGCACTGCCTCAGGGATGGGCTCGTCCCGATAGCGACGAATCGCCCGCGTCGTTGCTAGGCCCTCAAGCAGGTCAACGGAAGCCCCGGCAAACGGGACCTCGCTAAGGGGTGTGGCGTCGTTCATATCGGCGAGAGGGCATCAGGTCAGCCCGCGAATCTATCAGATCTGATGTGTAGGCGTGGATGCGGGACACTCCGCATCAAGCGGCCTCAAGTCCCGACCGCGCCATCAATGTCCATACCCACCGCACTGGAACCCTGCGGCCTTATCACGACTTTGAGTCCGCTGAACTGCCGGATCTGTTCAACAAAAGTGATCTTGGGCCCATCATGCAATCGGCCATGGGCCCTTACGATGCACCACAGTCTGCCTTTGCGGCGTTGCAATACCCAATTGCCGAGCCCGCGCAGCTGCCGCCAAACTACGGCTGGGCGCCCCACGTCGATGGCTGGTGGTACTCCTCTGACATTCCCAAGACACCCTCAGAGGTAGACTCCTGGCAGGCACCGCGCACCGCGCACTTCGGCAAAGCTGACGCGTATGAAATAGGTGAAAACATGACTCCCTTCTTTCAGGACCCAGACTGCCGGCTCTCCATTGGAAGCTTCACAGCCTTCTTGGGCGTCGCCCTGAATGACCAAACGGAGTTCGGGCGGGGCAACCTGGCCTTGTTGCCAGGCGCGCATGAGAAGGTTGAAGCCTTTTTCCGGATGCAGCGCGACTCAGGCGGCGTCGTCGGTCCCGAGGGCGATGGCTGGCCAAGACTGCAGGCTGTGGGCAATGACGGCGTCCAGTTCACCAGCCTGCCGCCTTCTATCGTAGACACCTTCAGGGGCACAGCGGAAGTCACGGCGGACGGGCGTGTCTGGCTAAAGCCAACGCCCGTCCTCCTAGATGAGGGCAATGCGGTGATCGCCCTGCACGCCTGCCCGCACAGCGTCACTATGAATCTTAGCGCGGACCCGCGTCTGAATGTCTACTTCCGTCTACGGCGCAGACGTCCCGGCCAGAGCGTCACCCTCGGCGATAGCGATCACCCGGATCGTGAGTGGGATGGGGGCTTTCTGGACTTCGAGGAAGGCTACGACCCTTGGCGCGCCTCGATCGATACCTTATGTAACCACTGGAGTGACTGGGACGGCATGGCCGACGTGGTGAATAAAGCCGGACAGCTGTGAATAACAAAACGCCCGCCGCGTACCAAGTCGGTATCGCCCGGGCGCGATAGGTTCACGCCCCGACGATGGTTGGTTGCGGCACTACTTCTTGAAGTAGTCTTTCGAGTAAATCGAGAAGCGCGTGTCCTGTCGCGTTGCAATCTCGATCATGGCCACCTGGCCTTCCTTGTTAGCAATCTGCGCTTCTTTTAATGCCGGAGCGATACCTTTGACGTCGTCCACGCGCCAAGTCTTGGCGCCCAATGCCTGGGCAACACCGGCATAGTCACCACCCTGATTGCCGGCACCGTATTTCTCCATGGCAACCGGCATGTACGCATCGTAACCGCCCATAGTCCGGTTGTTGATCACAACCGTGGTGATCGGGACCTCGGCACGGACCGCTGTCTCCATCTCCATACCTGTGTGACCAAAAGCCAGATCACCCATGAAGTTGAGGCAGAACTTCGAAGGGTCGGCAATCTTGGCTCCAATTGCGAGCGGTATACCATAGCCAAGATGGGTAGTCTTGCCCCAACCGATATA
>PAWP01000053.1 GCA_002714125.1 Gammaproteobacteria bacterium | reverse complement strand
CGTGTGGCTCGTATTCGACTCGACTGGACGAAGTTAGGCCCGCGTCATAGGACTCTGCAGCAGGAGGGAGTGGTTCGACCGATCCGGCTACACGATCACGAATCTGCTGCCGGATCCGTTCGCCTGCCGCCGGTTCGGCGTAGATCAGTTTCTGGTACATCGCGATCATGTCTCGTGGATGCCCCATTGCCAGTGCCTCGCCGCCATCAAGCAGCAGCACCCGATCACAGAGCTCTACAACGGCACCTCCGGCATGTGAGACCAAAAGAATGGTCTTACCCGCGTTCCGAAAAGACTCGATCCGTGCGAAACACTTGCGCTGAAACCGCTCGTCACCGACCGCCAGGGCCTCATCGATAACAAGAATCTCAGGCTCCAGATGCACCGCTACTGAGAACGCTAGCCGCATCAACATGCCACTAGAATAGGTTTTGACCGGCTGATTGATAAAGGAACCAACCTCCGCAAACTCAACGATGGCGTCAAACCTGGCATCAATTTCCGCCCTTGAGAGTCCCAGCAGTGCGGCATTCAGGTAGACGTTTTCATGCCCGGTGTACTCAGGATTGAAGCCTGAGCCAAGTTCCAGCAGCGCGGCAATGCGGCCACGAGTATTTACCGCACCCACGGTGGGAGTCAGCGTGCCACAAATCAACTGCAGCAAGGTCGACTTGCCTGAGCCGTTCCTACCAACAATCCCTACTGTTTCACCCTTAGCGATGGTCAGATCAACGTCTGTAAGTGCCCAAAACGCTTTATAGAACGTCGCCGGGCAGCGGCCCACAAGTCTGGCAAGCCGCGGCAGCACAAACTGTTTCAGCCGGTCGATGGGCTCGGCGTAGATCTGGTAGCGCTTGCCCAGGCCCCGGGCCTCAATCACCACGTTGGCTTCAGATGACATCCGCGAAACCCTTGCGCATCCTCTGAAACGCATAAAAGCCCGCCCACGCTACAGCAAAGGCAAGCAGATAGTAGAAGCCAAGCGCACGCCAGTCAGGTCCTGTGCCCCAGATTAGCAACCCTCGGGACTGTTCGATGACAAACGTGAGGGGGTTTGCAAGAAAGAGCGGCCTGAAGGCCTCTGGTAACGCGTCCAGCGGGAAGAAGATGGGCGAGACAAACAGCAGCACGGTGGCAATCAAACCCGTCAGCTGAGAGATGTCACGAAAGAAGACTCCAAAAGACGCCAGCAGCCAACCAACCCCTAGCAAAAATGCTAGAAAGGGCAACAGCACCACCGGCAGCAGCAGCGCCGTTCCATGCACTGAGCCGTTTAGCAGCGCGAGTGCCACCACCAAGAGTCCATAGCTGATACATGCATGAAACAGGGCCGTTATCGTGATCACAAGTGGCAGCACCTCAAGCGGGAAGACCACTTTCTTGACGTAGTTTGTATTCTGCAGGATCAGTGCCGGACCTTTACCCAGTATCTCAGCAATCATCCCGTGGACAATCAACCCACTGAAGAGAATGAGCGCAAACTGAAACTGGTGTTCATCCCCGCCCCGTGCCCAACGCACCTCGAAAACAACCGAGAACACGAACGTATATACCGCCAGCAGCAGCAATGGGTTGACGAGCGCCCAGCACAAACCTAGATAGGACCCCTTGTATCTGCCGGTCAGCTCACGTTTGCTCAGCTGCCAGACAAGCTCTGCATTGCGCCAAAAGGACACGACGGCAGAGAACGGACTGGAGGAATGGTGAGACGCGGTCACGTCCAACTCAGAAAATAAAAGCAGTATACGCAATGTAGTACGATTCCATGCCGAAGAGTTCAGCTAGGCCTCGGTAACTGTCATCGTCGCGTAAGAGACCGCACCGACTCGCAAGTACTCCCGGCTTGTCGAATGTGCTATGCGCCACCAAGACACTGAACTTGTTCAGCGCTTTATACAACCACGATTAGCCATTGGTCAGAATGACTGAAAACTAAGGAGTCCCATTCATGCAACGACGTTCCTTGCTTCGTGCTCCGGCACTCGCGTTCGCGACACTGCCATTTGTTGGAGTCTCCTGTACCCCGCGCACCGCGCTGCGCGCAGTAGAGCCTGGCCGCGATGCCGTGACCGGACTCTCGCTGATTAAGGTTCCGCCAGGGTTTTCCTATCGCNCGCTTGCCTGGACCGGTCAGACTATGACNGAGGGCAGCGCCACACCCGGCAAGCACGACGGCATGGGCTGGGGGCAGGGNCAGAACGGACCCGTGCTCTTGCGCAACCATGAAGTNACNCTGGGCACGCCGATNGGNGGCAGCCCCGCTGTGTACGACGGACTCATGATNGCGCCCGGAGCCAGTAAAGANNTGCCTGACGGCTTCCCCGGTTTCGGCGGCGGCGTCACCGGCGTCGCGCTCGAAGGCGCCCAGGCCGATCGGTCGATACCTTTGCTCGCTGGAACNGCGCAGAACTGTGCCGGCGGAACTACTCCCTGGGGCAGTTGGCTTACCTGTGAAGAGACTCTGCTGCGTGGTTCAAGACTTCGCACCGACCAAGGCGACGCCAAAGATCACGGGTACGTATTTGAAGTGCCNGGNCCTGGCATACGGGCAAGCGCCATGCCGATCATCGATATGGGTTTCATGAGACATGAAGCTGCGGTTGTTGCGAGCGACGGCAATGTTTATCTGACCGAGGACAATGGCCCATCCTCNGGCTTTTACCGGATGCTGCCGCGAAACAGAGGTGCCCGCGTAGGCGCGCTAGATGAAGGCGGTACGCTGCAGATGCTTCGTGCCCGCAAGCCTGACGGCTCCGCAGCGGGTGACCTACAGGCAGTCGAGGCAGGCACAANATTCGACGCCGACTGGGTCAACATCGACAACCCAGACCAGGACCCCGAACANCTGACCGCAGCTCCTGGAGGCACTGCCGAGATCATCGGGGGCGGCCGCTCTGGCCCCTACCTGCAGGGTGCTCGCCAAGGCGGCGCCACTTTTCGACGCTTAGAAGGTTGCTACTACAGTGATGGCATTGTGTACTTCACTGACACGTCAGGGGGGCTCGCCGGCCGGGGTACGCTTTGGGCCTATGACCTCGCCGCTTCAACACTCCAGCTCATCTATTCCTCCCCTAGCATCGAGGAATCCAACCACATTGACAACGTCGCTGTCAGCGACGCCGGCCTTATNGTAGCCTGCGAAGACGGTCCCAGCCGCGAAGGGGGCGGCGCCAGAATGCTGGCGCTGGCATCAGGGCGCGCTGCCGCGGCCATCGCAGAGAACAACATTGTGCTTGAAGAAGGCAATGCGTTGGGGATGCCGGCCGGGGACTACCGCGGCGCTGAGTGGGCAGGCGCAACCTTTTCTCCCGACGGCACCACCCTTTACGCCAACATCCAGACACCCGGTGTCACNTTCGCCATAACCGGACCCTGGGACGCACTTGTCTAGAGGATGAAACCAAGCAGGCTCGATCAGCCGCTCGCCAGACGCGCCTCGTCGTGGTCGCCATCGAACACAAACCCAGTGTAGCCCGCTTCAGCGATCTCGTTACAGTGCTGCCGGTATGGGCCCACGCCTCCNGCATATGGCATGAACACCCGGGGTTTGCCGGGAATGTTCGCTCCCAGATACCAAGAGTTGGCCTGCATGTAGAGCGTCTTGGAGGCAACGTCGTTGACGTGCTGGACCCAATTCGCTTGGGCCGCGGCATCAACATCTACCGTCTCGGCACCTCGATCGCGCATGTGTGCGATTAGATCGCCGATGTACTCAATGTGCTGCTCAATAGAAACCGGCATGTTGGACAAAACTGACGGGCTGCCCGGGCCAGTAATCATGAAGAAGTTCGGGAACTGATTGATCTGCAAACCAAGGTAGGTCTTGGGCCCTTCAGACCAGACCGATTTCAGGGCCTGCCCCTTTTCCCCCCTAATGTCCATTCTGAAGAAGCTGCCGGTCATCGCATCAAAGCCGGTGGCAAACACAATGACGTCAAATTCGCGTTCATCAGCAAGTGTTTTAACGCCTTTTGCAGTAATGGATTCGATAGGATCTTGCTTCAGACATACCAGATCGACGTTTTCCCTGTTATAGGTTTCAAAGTAGTGGGTATCGATCAGCGCACGCTTCGATCCAAGCGGATGATCGAGGGGCACAAGCTTTTCGACCATCTCAGGGTCTTGGACAGTCGCACGGATTTTGTCGCGTATGAATTCGGACGCGGTATGGTTCGACTTAAGATCCATCGTAATGTCGCGGAACGAGCCAAAAATGAACCTGTGCCCCCCGGTCTGCCAGCCCGCTTCGTAGATCGCCTCGCGTTCCTGATCTGACACCTCAAAAGCCAGGCGGTCAGTGAAGTCGACGTCGATTCCACCTGCTGACCACTTTGCCTTTTCAAGGATTGCCGCGTAATTGGGTTTGACCTGCTCCTCAAGAAATTTCCTGTCCACCGTGCCGTGGCGAGCGGGAATGGTGTATTGGGCCGTACGTTGGAAGACTGTCAGATGTTCTGCCTGCTCCGCGATGACCGGAATCGACTGCACACCGCTCGACCCTGTACCGATGACGGCGACCCGTTTGCCCGCAAAATCGACGCCTTCGTGGGGCCATGCGCCAGTGTGGTGCCATTGCCCTTCAAAAGAGTCGAGACCGGGAATGTCCGGGATATTACCCGTTGAGATGCAGCCAATACCGCTGATGAGATATTGCGCGGTAGCGGTAACACCGTCATCAGTGGTCACCCGCCAGCAGCGGTTTCCGGCATCCCAGTGCGCGGCCGTGACGCTCGTCTCGAACTGAATGTCGCGGCGCAGATCAAACCTGTCAGCCACGTGCTGCAGGTAGCGCAGAATTTCCGGCTGTTCCGGATACTTGCCGCTCCAGTTCCAGTCCTGAAGCAGCTCTTCAGAGAAGGAAAAGCAATAGATGTAGCTCTCCGAATCGCACCGCGCACCTGGGTAACGGTTCCAGTACCAGGTACCGCCAACGTCATCTCCACGTTCGAAAACCCGCACCTTAAGCCCCATTTGCTCGCGCAGGCGATACAACATGCCAAGGCCAGAAAAGCCAGCCCCAATCACGACGGCATCGTAGTCAAATCGGATGTCTCCCACCGCGTTCTCCCCCTTCTCTGCTGTTTCGCCGCAAGCCGGCGCGCCCCGATAGTCGCGCAACACTCGCATGCTGACAACCTGCGCTAAACGCGCTATGGCGCTCTTTCGCCGCACCACTAAAGGCTGAGCGGGTTCACGGACTTGCCAAACTACGCCAAATCTATGCCGTGGCTCGGAGTTATCGCCACGGGGGCCATCGTCGAAGTCGAGCAACTGTCCCGCCGTTTCGGTACCAAACAGACCCTGTCCGAGGCATCCTACAGAGTAGGATTATCCATCATGTACAGCCTTGCCAGGGTAAACGGTGCCGGCAAGACCACGCTCATAAAACACTTGCTGACTCTGCTGCGAGCAAAATCGTGACACACTCGTCGCCGTCATTCGTATTCGAACATGCCGATAAGGAGAACAACATGCTGACCGCGGGATGGGACACCCCTCTATCGCTGCTCCGACTTGAGGTATTCCAGCGAGCCTATGAAGGCGGGATCGTCCCTCAAGATCTGAAAGCACAGATCTCTACCCTTGACGCCGACGATCCCTGGAACGCGGACACGATAGAACCCCTCTGGGATGCACTTGCTGCGTGCGAGACGGACCCCGACTTCGAGTATGTGCAGCCCAACGACCTGGAAGGCATCCGAGCGGAACGCCCCGCCGGCCCACGCCAGTTGGCTATGCCCGACGAAACCGCACTGCTCGACCGCTTTCACGGAGCCTGGATTGGTCGCGCCGCGGGCTGCGCGTTGGGCAAACCCGTCGAACGCCTCGGTATGCGCGGCACGCAAGGGATGACCGGGCGAGCGTCAATCAAGACCTACCTGCAGAATCGCAACGATTGGCCGCTCAACAATTATTTCACGGGGCAGGACACCGGCGACGGCATTGAACTCGCCTGCCCGGCCTCACTGCGCGAGAACATCCAGTACATGGAGCCGGATGACGACATCCACTACACCCTGATTGCGTTGCATGTCATGGAACAGCACGGCAAGGACTTTGTCTGGACCCACGTTGCCGATGCCTGGAATTCCTGCCTGCCCTACAACGCCATCTGTACTGCAGAAACCCAGGGAATCCTGAACTACTGCATGACAACCACCCGCATGCGTACCGGCTCGAACGCAACCCCTGAATTCACCAGCAACTATCGCAACCCCTACCGCGAGTGGATCGGCGCGCAGATCCGCGCGGACGGCTGGGGGTACGCCTGTGCAGGCAACCCGGAACTTGCTGCAGAGTTCGCCTACCGTGACGCCTGTTGGACCCACCGGGCCAACGGGATCTACGGCGAGATGTTCTGCGCCGCCATGACCGCCGCGGCGTTTGTCGAATCGGACCCGGTAAGACTAGTGAAGATCGGGCTGTCCGAGATCCCCCAACGCTCGCGTCTGGCCGTTGCGGTCAACGATGCTCTCGGCTGGGCCNCNGACAGTGCCGACTTCGAAACCTACATGGACAGAGTTGAAGCGAACTACGGCAATCTGTCNCCTGTACATACCNTCAACAACGCATTGATTGTCATTGGCTCAATGATCTTAGGCAGGATGGATTTCCACCGNACCATCTGTACTTCCGTCGCGTGCGGACTCGACACTGACTGCAACGGNGCCACATGCGGCTCGATAGTCGGCGCCGCGGCGGGTACCGCTGCGCTGTCGTCCAACCTCATTGGCCCACTCAACGACACCATCAAGCCGCTNGTATTTGGCTTTAGCGAAATTAGCATGGCAGAACTTGCGGAGCGNCAAATGGCNGTATNTCGATCCNTNCGCGAGGCAGCNTAGTTATGAGCACGATCAAGCGNATTACGACACGAACCTACAGCTATGAGCTGCAGGACTTTGGCCCTGGAGCTATCTATCAGAAGGGCGGCACGATCCGCCAGTCGAAGTTCCTGGTTGAGATCGAAACCGACGACGGCCTGACTGGCGCCTATGCACCGCATTTTGGCGCCTCTCCCCAGGCGTTAGCACAGGTCATGGATATGGCTCGTGGTCTGATCGGCTGGGACGCTGAACAGCGTGAGGCCATCTTCGAGCNCCTGAAGCTCTCACACCGACACTATGACAAGTCAGGGATTGCAATCCTCGACACCGCACTCTGGGACCTGGCGGGGAAGAAATACGNCATACCGNTCTCAAAGCTGCTTGGGGGCTATCGCGAACGCCTGCCGGTCTATGCCAGCACTGCATCCGGCCAGAAGGCTCCGGGCGGTCTCGACAGCGTGGAAAAATATGCCGAGTTTGCCGAGGCCTGCTGGGAACATGGCATACCTGCCTTCAAAATCCATAGTTTCTTCGATGGCAACCCCAAGACCGAGATCGCCATAATGCAGGCCATCCGGGACAGGGTCGGTGGCGACATGAAACTCATGACAGACCCAGCGTCCTCCTTGAAGTCGTTTNTGGATACCGTTGAGGTTGGTCGTGCCTGTGACGATCTCGGTTTCTTCTGGTACGAGGACCCGTACCGGGATGCGTCGTCATCAGCAGTCGCGCATAAACGTCTGCGGGACTTTATCAAGACGCCCATCATGACGGCAGAGCACATCCGCGGCTTCGAGCAAAAAGCNGACTTTGTACTAGCCGGCGGAACGGACATCATGCACATCGATCCGGAGCTGGACGGCGGCATCACAGGNACCATGAAGCTNGCGCANTTCTGTGACGCTATTGGGATGGAAGTGCAGTTGCATACCGCNGGCCCGATGCACCGGCATCTGATGGCTGCNATCCCCAACACGCTCTTTTACGAACTGGGCCTTGTGCGNCCGGACGGGCCATGGAACCTGATGCAGCCGCCCATATATGCGGACGACTATGGCGATCGGGTTGAGAACGTCGGGTCTGATGGNTGCGTGCCAGTGCCCATCGGCCCAGGGCTGGGTATCGAGTATGACTGGGAGAAACTCGAGGCCTGGGAAACAGGCCGGAGCGTCTTCGAGTAACAGGAATCCCGCCGCTTGCGGAGGTAAGTATGCGGCTTAGGGCAGGCTTGCGTAGACGTAGGCAACCCAAGCGACTTCAGGCTGAAAGCCCGTGAACGGTTTATACTCTTCCTGCAGACCAGCCGACTGCACCTCTTCGAGCGTCATGCCATCGGCCTTCATAGCGGCGACATGTGCAATCGTTGCAGATATTCGGTCATGGTAAGCCTGCAGTTCGGCCTTGGTTGCGAGCGGCCCGTGGCCTGGAATGATCTTGGTCTCGTCGTTNGNCAACTCTAGCATTTTCGCGATGTTGTCACGCAGCCCAGTCGCACTGCCGCCCACATCGAGGTCAATGTAGGGAAAGCCATTCAGGTTCACATATTGGTCACCCGTATGCATGACGTTTGACGTGCGGAAGAAGATCACCGTGTCACCATCGGTATGTGATGGATTAGGGCCAAACCAGGCTTCGATTGCTTCACCGTTGAAGTGGAAAGTCGCCTTCTCATCGAAGGTGATAACCGGCAGGGCGGCTTTGGGATGCCCGCCGTCGACAAAAAGCGCCCCGGCCTCTCGCCCTTCAGCGAGGCGCATCCGAACGTTCTTGTGAGCAACGATCGTTGACGTGTCACCGAACGCTTCGTTGCCGCCCGCGTGGTCNTAGTGGTAATGGCTGTTCACCATGAACTTGACGTAACCGCCGTGGTAGACACCGGCCTCGGCCTCNATTTCAGCCACGGCTGCCCGGATTTTCGGCACTAGCGACATCAGTTGGTCATCCACCAGCAAAATCCCGTCCGGTCCCACGGACGCCGCAACGTTGCCGCCGTAACCNGGCCGCGGCTCNATCAGCCATACCGTATCGCTCAGCCGGATGTTNTGCTGGACTACTGGCGCNGTATCGGGCTGCCAGGACGGCACCGCCCAGGAAGCACCCNCGGCAAGGGCCAGGGAAAAGAGNAGGGTCGCACAGAGAGTCAGCTTACGCATCATGGTTCAGCCNGGCTTTAAAGTTNNGGCAGAGTNTACGCCAGTNGCTCAATATACGACTTCGCACAACACCNATTATGCGCTGCCAAACAGACATCGATAACGCTGCAGCAGTCATTTTCNATCTGGGAGTATTTACCGCACNGCGTCCTNGCGATCTGGCAGCCGCNCNNTCGCCGACACAATCCCGGCCGCCGNGATCCCCATGATCGCGATCNCGAGCGCCATGCCANGGTTGCGCTCAAACCAGTTGACTATGAGCTTGGTGTGGGTCAGTGGCCCNACANANACCCACNCCAAACTCTGAAAANACAGCAAACAGGCGANNAATGCGTAGTAGCTGTCCACAAACTGATAGGTGAANTAACCGGTCGCGAGCCAGNCCGAACCTATTGANGTGATGACNCGGTACAGGGAACCGATCANTGAGCCAACCCATGAACGGCGCGAGGCAGCTACCGNTAAATNGTGTGAGCGTGANAGCAAGAGAAATCTCGCTGCGACCTACCTCGAAATCTTNCATCCAGGAAGGAAAAAAGATGCCACGCGAATGCAGAAAGAAACTCGANGCAAGAAAGAGGATGACAAAGGAGTAGCCCGTGAGGGCGTAACCGNAGAAGAAGCCGGGNNCTGCCCGGGCGGAACTGGCCGGAGGGGTGCTCAGAGTTGCCGCCTGCGACTCATAGGGGNGGTATCCTAGNACCACGGCCATAACCCACCGTTCCGANATGCCTTCATCAACGGCATACCCAAGCTGCTACGATAGGCCTTCAGAACAATAACGAGAAGAACATGAAGACACTGAAAGGCGGTTTGNTAGTTGCGGTTTGTGTCGCGCTAGCCTGCCCTGCGCTCGCAGGCGGACATCTGCCGCATGAGAAAGGGCACGGCAAGGGAGACCACAAAGGCCACGAGATGGACGCCCCGCCCAAGGCNAGCACGAACCTTAGTTCTATCGCGTTAAACGTGAACAGCATCGAAAGGTCAGAAAAATACTACTACGCAGTCTTTGGTATGAAACGGGCATGGCAATACCCGCCAGAAGGTACCCCNATGGAAATCGGACTAGCGTCAAAAGACCAACCAAGCGCTGGCCTCATTCTCGCGCACCTAAATGACGATCCTCTACCCGATGCCAAGAGCCGTTATGGCCGCATTCTCATCAATACCAACGATGCATGGGCACTCGCTAAGCGAGCCGAGCAATGGGGAGCAGAGATACGCGATTTCAGTCCCAAAGAAGGGCCAATAATCCTTTTCTTCAACGACCCAGACGGCTACGAAATCGAGCTTTATCAAGCAACCCGATAGCGATTCATCCCAACCTCTGCACTACTTGGTCCGATACGTTCGGTCCAGCTCATTGACAGGATCGAGTAGCGAAAGGTCACCAGACTCAACCGAGTTGCCTCGCGGGAAAGGTGGACCCTTCGCGAGCCCGATTCCTTCCATGACCGCATCGTGCTGGTAGTAACACCCATACACACGGGTCAGCACTGCACGGAACAGCCCGGGCTCCGATTCGCTNAACGCCGTCATNGCGCCGACTCGCTCATCCAGTGGGAGTGCGGCAAAATCGGCGTCGAACTGCCCCACCATCTCCAGGACCTCGCCGNTTCCGTCCGGTTCGAANTNAGCAAGGTAGGCCCAGACATCCAGTTCCCCCGCACTCGGCATGCGGCCATCTGTGCTCGCGGGCAACAGCGTNTCCGCTATNGCATTCAGGATGGCCCTGCGCTCGTCGTCCAGCGTGGCCGAACTTGTGATCACGTCATCACTCATGGCCGCGCTCCTTAATCAAAGAGATTTGCAAGGTTCTTCTTGATCGAGTCGGCCACGTAGAGTGCCAGTGCCTGGATCGTCGAGGTCGGGTTCACGCCGCCNGAAGTCACAAACAGACTCCCGTCAACAATGAATAGGTTTTTGACGTCGTGCGCGCGGCCCCAGTGGTTCACAACCGAGGTTTTCGGGTCGTTGCCCATTCTTGCCGTACCCATCAGGTGCCAGCCGCCCACGCGGATCGGACCAAAAGCGTTGATCTCAATCGCTCCGGCCGCCTCCATTACCTCGGTACCCTTCGCCAGTCCGTGATCCAGCATGCGTCGGCTGTTCTCGCTCATNGTGTAGCTGATCTTGGGTGCGGGAATGCCGTCAGAGTCAACAATGTCAGGATCAAGTGTCACCGTGTTGTGCGCTTCAGGCAAGTCTTCCACCGTGATGCCTATCGACGCCGTATGGTCGAAGCGTTTATCAAAGGCCTCATGGTGTCCCGGACCCCAAGGGATCGTACCCGCACCAAGCCCCTGCATTGCGGTCCCNAGCGGCGCCGCACCCCGGGTGATCTGCATCTGGTAGCCGCGTACGAAGTCACGGTCCGCACCCGTTTCGTAGAACTCCTTGCTCATGATGCAGCAGCCCTGNGGGCCCTTGTGACTGTCAAGGCGCTCCTCGAAGAGCCCTTGTATGAAACCCACCGGGTGGAACATGAGGTTTTTTCCCAACTGCCCGCTGCTGTTGGCAAGGCCATCGGGGAAATGTTCCGACTTTGAGTTCAGCAGAATCCGCGGTGTGCCGACACCGTTGCAGGCCATGATGACCACCTCGGCTTTCTGATGGACTTCGTTCCCATCAGCGTCGTAGTAGATGACGCCGTCTGCCATACCCTCATCGTCGACCGTCACTTCGCGCACGCGGCAGTTGGTCCGTAGTTCGACGCCGCTTCGAATTGCGTTGGGCCAATAGGTAATGTCGGTGCTGGATTTACCACCCTGAGAGCAGCCCGACGTGCACGGTCCAAGGTTCTTGCATTGATCCCGACCATCATAGGGCCGCGANATAATAGCGCTNTCGGAGGGCCACCAGTGCCAACCAAGCTTGTTGAAACCNCGCGCAACGGTCTCACCAACAAGACCCAGAGGAATCGGGGGCAAGGGTGGCTGCTTCGGTGGATACATGGGATCGCCCGCCAGCCCGGAAACGCCCATCATCCGGTCATTGGTTGCGAAGAAGGGCTCCAGCGTGTCATAGCTGATGGGCCAGTTGTCAGCCACGCCATCAAGCGTCTTGACCCGAAAGTCTGACGGCGAAAGGCGCGGGAAGTGCGCCGCATACAACACGGTGCTACCACCGACGCCGTTGAAATTGACTACCGATATGGGTGATGCGTCGTTATTGATTGGGTAGTCTGTGTCCCGGCCGCGCACATTGGGATCAATCGCCCAGGCGCCTGCCTGCTGCTGTTGCCAGTCCTGATGATTGGTTGGGTAATCCGTTGGATTAGTCCAGCCACCCTGCTCTAGACACACAATGTGCATGCGGGTCTCAGCCAGGCTCCAGGCCACCGCAGCACCTGAAGCGCCCGCGCCAANAATAAGAACGTCTACCGGTGCGTCATTTACGCCAGCCATAAAGCACTCCCCTGCTTTTGAGCAGACCCTAACACAGCGGCCCTTCCGATCAGGGCCTCATACCGTGATGAACGCAGCCAACCCCGTGAAGACGTCCTCAGTGTCCCGGTGCACGCCATGACCGGCGTCTGCACAAGCTTCAAACCGGCAATCCCGTTTGCAACCAGCCATCTCCCGGATTGCAAAGATCCAGGTCACCGGGTCCAGGGCGCTGCCAGTCACCAACGCTGGCACATCAAAATCCCGCGGCATGCGGCAATAGAGCGGCATGCGGATGGAAGGAGCTCCCATGAGAGTTTCCTCATGCCAACGCATGACCAATGGCAGTCATGATGCTCTGGTTCAATCGCTGACTGACCGGCGCGTCCGGCACCATGCTTTCACCCCCGTGATACATGCCCGGTACCACCACCAGCTCGGTCGGAACACCGGCGGCAATAAGGCGACGGGCGTAATCGATATCTTCATCCCGGAAGAGGTCCTCGGCGCCAACGCAGACAAAGGCCGGTGGCAGGCCGGCAAGATCTTTTGCACGAGTTGCCGCGGCATAAGGGGACGCCGCTTCTCCCGGTACTCCGTCAAGATACATCTCCCACGCATTGAAGGAAGTCTTGCGATGCCAGATGGCGTGCCCTTCAAGGCTACCGGAATCCGTCTCGTGGAGGTTGTCGATCATCGGGTAGATCAGTAACTGGAAGACAATCGGGTAGTTGCCTTTGTCCCGGTTCATCAACGCTAGCCCCGCCGACATCCCACCGCCCGCACTCGCCCCACCAATCGCGATGCGGCTGCGGTCTATGTCAAGCGGACACGCATCCGAAAACATCCAGCCCAGCGCGGTATAACAGTCGTTAGGCCCCGCCGGAAAGGGATGTTCTGGCGCCATACGGTACTCGACGGAGACCACGGTTACGTCGTGTGTGTGCGCGATAAGCTTCGCTCGCTCGTCTTCAGCGGAGCCAAAAAGATAGCCNCCGCCGTGGATCCACAACAAAGCAGGCTGNTTNGGGCGATCAGACTCGCGANAGACNTGGACCGGCACGTCCACCTCACCCGGTANCNTCATCGACTCCGACTGGATGGCAAACGGCGTCTCGGNTTTGGGCATCCCGGCCATCGCTGCACGAAGCTGAACGACGTTTTCACGGGTGATATCAAGCCCGGGGAACTGCTCCAGGGGCGCGCGCAGGAGGGAATCGATCTTGTCGGCATTGTGCTGCATGGCAGGCTCCATAGTTGAGAGGGCGGGGAGATTGAATTGCCTCACCGCGCATCATCGCACAGCCTACCGAACAACACGCTCACAATACTCACTCGCCAACTCNGCTGCAGTCAGGAATGTCGCGCCCCGTTCTTTCAGTGCATGAATCAGCGCTTCGAGCATCAGCATGCGGTGCCCCCGCCCGATCACAAATGGNTGACAAGTGTAGGTCAGGGCACCCCAGGGTTCGAAACGCGCCATATAGTCGAAGTCAGCCAGCCAATTCTCGAGAACCCCCGAGGCAGACCGCAGGCCGCCGCCGCGAAAGTACTCAAAGTGCGGAAAGTCATCCAGACTCCAAGCGATCGGCAACTCGATCAAGGCCGTTTCTTCACCCTGACTGAACCTCCCGGACGCATCGATNCTGTCACCGCGCCGTGCCGCATAAGGCTGNGAGTCATGGGCCATCATGCTGCTGTCGTAGACAAAACCCTCCTGCAGCAGCAGATCGACCGAGTTGGTGCTGAGATCCCATGCTGGCGAGCGATACCCCACTGCAGGTGCACCCGTAATCTCTGCCAANAGCGCATTACCACGCCGAATCTGATCCAACTCTTCAGCGCACGAAAGGTTGACCGGCGAGACGTGATCGAAGCCGTGATGGGCAAGCTCGTGACCAGCCGCATGCAGATCGCGGCACGCTTCTGGAAAAGCCTGCAGCGTACGGCCAGGAATGTAGAACGTACCTTTGACCCCTTCGTCACCCAAGAGCCTGATNATGCGCTCAACACCCACGACACCAAACTNACCNCTCGACATCATCGTTGGCGAGGTCTGCCCCTGGGCCATCCAGATTGAAACAGAGTCGAAGTCGAACGTCAGCGACGCCATGTGCCTGGGAGCAGTCATGGGCGCATGCCAACCCTGAGTTTGGGCCCGAGCTGCGCGTTGTTCACTNNGTGAGTCTTGCGGATGTAGTCAACCACTGCCGGCCGTGTATCGCAGGGATCAATGATTTCCATCGGCGTGGCTATACCGGGTTGGCGCAGGACCGATGCCATACGAATAAAGCGATGTTCGAGTTCCANGCGCCGGGCTTCAGGATCCTGCGCGGCCTCAATATCACGNCGATAAGCCGCCATCACNCCACCCTCAGCNACCAGCGAGCCTGACTCCGCAGAGGGCCACGCATACCGGATACCCAGACCATTGGCTTTAGCACTACCGCCCGCTACCCCGTACAGACGACGGGTCACAATGGTGATGTACGGAATCGTTGCCTCCCCAACTGCCGCCATTGCCCGGTTGGCAAAACGGATGATNCCGTCCTGCTCGGACTGCAACCCGACCATGAAACCGGGCACGTCGCAGAAATACACAACGGGCAGATGGAACGTGTCCGCAAAGTCGATAAATCGCTCCAGCTTGATACACGCCGNGACGGTCATCGCACCCCCNTGGTGGCGGCAATCATTGGCCATGACCGCCACAGGGAACCCATCCACCCGTGCCAACATAGTGACAAGGGAGCGCCCGTAGAGTTTCGAGATCTCGAAACACGAACCCTGGTCCATCACCATGGCCATCAGCTTGCGGACATCGTGGACCCGGCGCCGGTCCCGTGGCATGAAGTCGGCCAACGTTGGATCACGACGATTCGGGTCATCTGTGGGCTCAGCGCGCGGCGGCGGTTCCCATACGTTGGCCGGCATGTAGGACAGGAACTGGCGGACCTGCGCTAGCGCNTCTGCCTCATCTTCGGCAACATTGTTCACACACCCTGCTGCGCGCGCCTGCACTTTGTAGTTACCCAGTTCCTGCTTCGTCATCTCGACGCCCAGCGCCTGGCGCACCATGGGCGGACCACCCACAAAGGTCTCGCTACCCTTGGTCATGACGCTGAAATGGCAGTTGCCCACCTCAACGGCAGGGCCACCGGCCACCGAACCCAGCACCGCTGACACAACAGGCACCTGCGCAAGCAGGTTGCCGCGCACGAGCCCATTGGTCAGATCATCACGATTGCTAGTGACAGATACCTGGTGATCAAACTTCTGCGGCAAATCGATGCTACCGGGCACGCCCGTCGCCGCCAGTTCAACCCCCAATTCCGACTCGCCCGGCTTGTGATGAACAATGGAGTTGGCTGAGCCGATCTTCTGCTGTGTATCGTAGTTCCTGACGCTGCCGCCGGCGCCGTCGAGCAGTTTCACAAACGGTAACCGAAATTCCTCAGCCAATTGGGTGGAACCTCGGCTGCGCCAATTCACCATACCGTCAGCCGCACCGCCGCGAATCGTGAAGTCCTGCCCCGTCAGCAGGATCGGGCGGCCGTTAACACGCCCGAAGCCGCGTACGCTGGATCCAGGTCTGAACGACGTTACCGCGCCGTCATCATCAAAGGTCGAAATCCCGTGAGTGGTACCAATCTCTTCGAATGTACCGGGGTCGACCAACCTGTCAATACGCTCTCGCACCGTCAAGCGACCCTGCGATTTTTGCCGTTCAATCCCTTCCGGCCCACCCATGCGTTTGCCAAGTTCACGCATGCGTCGAACCTGATCCATTTCGAATTCCCATGACATCGCGCTTCCCCTTGTCGTACTCCTATTTCAGTTCAAGCCGCGTCAATCATCACTTCAGCCAGAAGTGCGCGGTGATAGCGAGCGTCGCCCAGCAGAACCTGGCTGTGGATCTGGCGTTTAAAGAAGAGGTGGACATAACACTCCCACGTAAACCCGATTCCGCCATGAAACTGTACGGCACGGCTTGCAGCAAAACCTGCCATATCGCTTGCCTCGGACTTGGCCATGCGTGCCAGGCGCAGAGCGTCGGCAGGTTCGTGATCTATCGCACAGCCAGCATGCCAGGTCAGAGAACGTGCCCGGTCAATGGCTATCATTACGTTCACCAGCGGGTGTTTAATAGCCTGGAAGAAACCCAACGGCCGGTCGAACTGTTCGCGGGTCCGGGCATAATCCGCTGTGGTCTGCAGGAGCCACTCACCCGCTCCCACCATGTCGGCGCAGGCCAGTATGAGCAATGCAGGCAGCGCAGCTTCAAGTGCCGCCTCACCGTGGCCTGGTGCAACCAGCTCAGCAGCTTCACAGTTTTCAAAGCGCAGGCACGCCTGATCCCGGGTGAGGTCCACGATGGCATCCGGGGCAATAGTCAGCCCAGCGGCGCCGGCGTCAACTAGATAAAGGCCCGTGCCGCTTGAATCGCCAGCTGCCACCACAAATCGGTCGACCTTGCGGGCGTCCTGGACCCACTGAGCCATACCATTCAGGCGGCCAGCCTCATTACGGACGTCGGTGCTGCCGTCAACCACGCCCTGCGCACCTGCAACAGCCACACCAAAAGCCCGCCCCGCAGCCACTTCACCCAAAGCCGCCTCAGCGACCGTGCCACCACAAGCATTGAGTACAGCCGTTGCCGTGAGCGTTGCCGCAAGGGGCCCGGGATAACTTGCGCGCCCTGCTTCCTCGGCGAGGCCCACTGCTGCCACGAAAGGCAACCCGGCACCTCCTGCANATTCGGGTACACAGGCTGCCGCCCAACCAAGCTGGGTGATCGCCTGCCAGTCTTCACGCACCCAGACCACGTCGTTAGGTCGGTGGGGGTCATTGTTCGCCGCGACCAGTCCGTGAAGGCGCTCGGCACTATAGTTCTCTGCAAACCAGCGTCGGGCGGAATCCCGCAGCATGGTTTCATCTTCGCCAAAGCCAAAATTGTTGGGTTGTGCCATGTTCTTCTCCCCGCACTGGCGCTATTTGGATTTGGCGAGGCCAAGTACGCGCTCGCCTAGGATGTTGCGCTGGATTTCGCTGGTACCCGCCGCAATCGTGCCGCCAAAGCTGTTCATGTACGCAAGCGGAAATCGGCCACCAGCAGGCGCGGCGGCATCGGCCACGTAGCGCGTACTCGCCATGCCTTCGATCGTGAGCGACAATTCCGCCAGATCCTGGCGCAGCTCTGTGCCGGTCACCTTGCTTTGCAGCGGTATCCGCATGGCCTGATCGGTGAGTGCAGGCACCTGCGCGCGGCGCGTGTTCTGCCGGTTGGCTTCTTCGCGAATGGCNAGTTGCATGAGTTCATCACGGATCACCGGGTCATCCGCCGCGGTCGCAGCGCCGCGCTGCTGGGACTTNGCCAGNGCAATGAGCGATGCTACGCTCCCTGTGTTCACCGCCGATTCCTCTTCGAGCGCCATGCCGCCGGAAGCCGGATTGACCAGAGCCCCGGCGCCGCGTTCATGGGTAAGGGTCGTCATGGCGACCTTCCAGCCCGCACCTTCGGCGTCTAAACGGTAGCGATCCGGTACCACGACGTTGTCGAACAGCACCTCATTAAAGCCGGTCTCACCGGTCATCTTGATCAGTGGTCGCACCGTAATGCCTTTGTCGAGGTTGCCGTTGATGGGAAGGACAAAGTAGGAAAGCCCGTTGTACTTGTCGGATTTGTCCGTCCGACAGAGCAGGATCATCCAGTCTGCAAAGTGAGCAAGCGAGGTCCAGACTTTGTGCCCGCTCACCATCCAGTTGTCTCCGTTGCGCTCGGCAAAGGTCTGCTGGCTGGCCAGATCTGAGCCCGCACCTGGTTCGCTGAAGCCCTGACACCAGATATGCTCGGCCGACAGCAGAGGNCCGATGAGCTCCTGCTTTACCTGTTCCCGGGCATGGTGGAGCAAGGTTGGTCCCGCCATACCCATGCCGACAATATTGGGCAGATACGGCGTCTTCGCCCGGTGCATTTCGGCATTGGCGATAGCCTGGCAATTCTGCCGACCGCCACCGCCGTATTCAGACGGGTANTCACACCCAATTAGCCCACCCTCGTANGCTGCTCTCTGCCAATCCCGCAGCCAGNCNATCGCCGCCGGATCGGACAACTCCAGCGCGGACAGCGGCAGTTGGACCGGCGGTTGGCCCGGNTGATGCCTGCTCAGCCAGTCCCGGCAATGGGCCCTGAACTCAGCCTGCTCCGATGTATCGCCCCGTGCCGCATCACTCATGGGTTATCTCTTTTGTCCAGAAAGGCCGAANGATCNCCTTTCGGCCCTCCCCTGTAAAGGACAAGCCAAGGATCAACCCTGTGCGGCATACTCGAAGACGTTTCATCTGACCCGGATCCCCGTCATGACNTTGTNCCAAGCCGACCTCGAAGCCGCACTGCCCGATGTCACTTCAANNCTGCAGTTGGNGGGNCTCGCCAAGCCGGTGCAGATCGTGCGCGACAACTGGGGAGTGCCCCACATCCGAGCCGAAACCGAGTCCGACGCTTTCTTCGCGCAGGGTTTCGCCACCGCACAGGACCGGCTTTGGCATATGGACTACGACCGTTTCCGTGCTCTGGGCCGATGGTCGGAACTNGCCGGGANAACCGGGCTCGGCGAAGACCGGATGATGCGCACATTCGATCTGACCAANGCCTCCCATGCCGACTATGAGGCCTGCAGCAGTGAGGCNCGCCAGATGCTCGTCGCCTACACCGCGGGCATCAACGCGTTCATCACAACNACCCAAGCCCTNCCGGTTGAGTACAANCTGGTCGGGGNAACCCCAAAAGTCTGGGAGCCATGGCACTGCATNGCGGTATACAAGGTTCGCAACATGCTTATGGGCACCTACGAAATGAAGCTGTGGCGCGCCCGCCTGGCCTTGATGCTCGGTGCTGACAAGGCCGCTCCGCTCATGCGCGGCTATCCGGACGAAGCCCTGGTCTCGATTCCACCCGGAGAGCTCTTTGGCACGCTTGAGGTCGACGGCCTCGACAAGCTCGCCGAAACTCTTGCGGAGATGAACTGGCTTGGAGAGGTCGACGGCGGCAGCAATGCCTGGGCAGTCTCAGGCGAACTGACTGAGTCCGGCCTGCCGATGGTTGCNGGCGACTCCCACCGAGCGCTCGATACGCCCANTGTTTACTACCAGACTCACATCACATGCCCGGCGTTTCGCTGCAGCGGGTACGCGTTACCNGGCNTGCCCGGCATGCCACACTTCAGCCACTCCGAATTTGTCGGCTGGGGCATGACACACGGGTTCGCCGACTACCAGGATCTGTTCATAGAGCGCTTTCGTACCCNCNANGGAACGCTCGAATACGANACCGAGCATGGCTGGCTGCNNGCAGACATTTCAAACGAGGTCCTCNNCGTACGAGACGCGNCCAGCGAGCAGTTGCGAGTGGTACGCACGCGCCACGGNCCGATTGTCGCNGGCGATCCNACGCNAGGCTATGGCCTAGCGTTCAGTCATACGGGCACCAATAGCGGGACCGCATGGCCNAACACGGTCTACGANCTGTTGCTGGCTAAAAATGCCAATGNGGCCGAAGAGGCCCTCAGAGAATGGACGGAACCGGTGAACAATTTTGTCTATGCGGACGTGCACGGCGACTTTGGCTATCGTTATCGCGGCCGGATACCTGTTCGGGCCGCTGCCAACGCATGGACCCCAGTTGCTGGCTGGAACGGCGAGGGGGAGTGGACCGGCCAGATTCCGTTCGAAGAACTGCCCCACGCGCGCAACCCCGCCACCGGCTGGGTTGTAACCTGCAACAACCCACCCACCACGACAGACTATCCGCATTACATAAATACCTACTTTGCTCCCGACACTCGGGCCCGGCGCATCACTGCACGACTGGAGGCCATGGTCTCNGGTTCGGCCACAGTTGCAGACATGGGCGCAATCCATGCGGATCGGGAGTCGATCCCAGCACGCGCGTTGACGGCTAGGGTAGCCAAACTCGAACTGACCAACCCCNATGCGCAACAGGCNGCGAGACTCCTTGCCGATTGGGATGGANAGATGGACAGGGACAGCACCGCAGCNGGGGTATACGCCGCGACTCGNTCGCANATCTTCACCACTGTTATCGCCTACGCCCTAGGAGACGCGGCGCAGGCTGGCTTTTCCGGGCCAAGCGGGATCGGGCGCGGAGCGGCAACACANCTCAANCAGCTTGGCGCTCGCGCGATCAATGCGCTTGCAANCGANGACATCTCCTTACTTCCCNCCGGTNACACTTGGAGCACAATGCTGGAAGAGGCACTCGCAAAAGGCATCCAACTGCTCAAGGACAAACACGGGGATGACCCGAGCGACTGGATCTGGGGCAACATGCACCAAACAGCGCCGCGCCATCCGTTGTCGCGGGTGTTCCCCGACGTGGCCAGTTTGCTGGACCCACCGGCAACTCCAACGCATGGCGACTCCGACACACCGCTCGCCGGCGGCCACGCGGCAGCCGGGCCATTTACGTCGATTGTNATGAGCGTCAACCGCTACATCCAAGACCCATCCNACTGGACCAACTCGCGCTGGATCGTCCCACTCGGCGCCTCGGGCCATCCCGGCAGCCCGCACTATGCGGACCAGCGCACACTCTGGGCGAACGTCGAAACCGTGCCACAACTCTGGGATTGGGAGGATATAGAAGCGCAGGCCGAATCATCCCAGCAGCTGGAGCCAGGAGCATGAAGCCAATGGTCAATGGACTGGCAANGATCGNGCCGGCCCTCGCGTCTTGCCTCATGCTCGCAGNCCTGTTGACCCTTGTGGCGNCGCGCTCAGCAGCAGATCACCACGCNGTTGCCCCAGCGGAGGTGGAAGCGGTCCTCAATTACCATCGNATCAATGCACANCTTNTCACTGCNGGCCAGATCAGCCCAATTCACGCGGNTCAATTGCGTGACGCAGGCGTCGACGTAGTAATCAATCTCTCCGTTGCGGACCCAGAGCGCAACCAGGACGAGGCATTTGCNATAGCGGCGCAGGGGATTGCCTACTTCAACATTCCCGTCGTGTGGGACGTACCCTCGGACGCGGACCTCGACTTGTTCCTGAATCTCATGGACGCGACCAAAGGCAAACACGTCCTGGTCCACTGTTTCGCCAACTACCGTGCCTCGGCGTTCACCTACCTGCACCGTGTATTGCGTGGCGGCGTTGACCCACAGGTGGCGCGCAAGGATATGGAAACGGTCTGGAACGAAAAAGCCTGGGCTGAGTACCCACAGTGGCGCGAGCTACTTGAGCGAGCACAGCGCTGAGCGCAGCAGGAGGCCCTGCAAAAGAGCGATCCATAGACCGCGGCTCAGCTCCAGCCGAGTGGGACTTTAGCCCGAAATAGCTCTCTGCGATTGGCCACATTCCAAGCCGCCGCTCGGTGTAGTATCGGTCGCTGACGGGGGAATACAGCAGGTGGCCCAATGGTAAGAGAGAAACTTTCTTTTAACTTCAAAGTCGCATACGGCGTCGGTCAGGCCGGCGAAGGCGTGTTCGGCACAGGGCTCAGCTTTTTTCTGCTGTTCTATTACAGCCAGATTCTGGGCTTGTCTCCGGGATTGGCCGGCACGGCCATTGGCCTCGCGGTCATATTCGATGCGTTCTCCGACGTCATCGCGGGTTCCATCTCAGACCACTGGAAGTCGAACCAGGGGCGGCGACACCCCTTTATGTATGCCTCGTTTGTGCCCCTGTCGGCCTGCTTTTTCCTGCTGTTCTACCCGATGGTGGAGTCACAGACCGGCCTCTTTATCTGGCTCGCGGTGTTTACCAACCTCGCCCGCACCATGATGTCGATGTACCACGTCCCGCACCTGGCACTCGGGGCCGAGATTACTGAAGACATCCGCGATCGGTCAGCCCTGGTCGCATACCGCCAGTTTTTTTCGAACATAGGCGGCCTTGTGGCGCTGTTCACTTTTTTCCTGATCTTCTCGCGCTTCTTTGGCGAGGGTGACGGTCGTTTCAACCCAGGTGCGTATGTGCCCTGGGCCATGTTTATGGCATTTGTCGTCGGAGGCACCATCCTCTGGAGCGCCTGGGGTACCCGCTCCTGTATCCCGCATCTGCCAAAGGTCACAGAGTCGGCAAAGTTTTCTCTGATCACCTTGTTCANGCAGATGTTCCGCGATTTCCTTGATGTCGCGAAGAACAGGAATTTCCGGTTTTTGTTTACGGGTGTCTTCGTCGTGTTCGTGATGGTCGGCGTCACAGGAACCCTCGACATCTACATGTTCACTTACTTCTGGGAGTTAGATGACAGGATCATTCTGCCTGTGATCGTTGCATACGCTATTGGCAACGCACTTGGCACCATGGTCTCCGTGCCGCTTTTTGCGAAGTTTGGCAAGAAGGCGTGCCTAATTTTTGGCGGGCTGGCGTGGGCGTTCTTCCAGACGTTGCCCGTGGTGCTGCGGCTACTCGGCTGGTTCCCAGAAAACTCCGACACGATCGAGCTCTTCGGTGGCANCACACAGACCGTACTGCCCCTTCTAGTAGTCATGAAGGTTCTGCAGGGCTTCGCGACGGCGCAGGCTAACGTCGGCTACGGCTCAATGATGGCGGACGTCTGCGATGAGCATGAACATCAGACCGGCCGCCGGCAGGAAGGCGCCTTCTTCGCCGCAGTTGCATTNTCTGCCAAGGCTACCAGCGGNTTTGGCGGCATCATCGCCGGTCTTGCACTCGAACTCATCGACTGGCCGGTCGGGAGCCACATTCGCACTGCAGCGGACGTGCCGGCCGAGACCCTCACGAACATGGGCCTCTTCTACGGGCCAATGATTGCCTCGCTGGGTTTCATTTCAGTCATTTTCTACACACAATACCGGCTCACGCCGGAGCGTCATGCAGAAATGCTGGAAGAACTGGCGGATCGCAGAGCGCAGGTACAGCCCACGCCCGCGAGCTAAAGGCGGCGGCGGGCCGGTCGCTATCGCTCGAAATCGTTCTTCTGATCGACAGGCCGGCCCTGCAGGTGCCTGCGGATACAGTCGAGCGTCATCTCGACCGCGCCCAGCCGAATCCAGTCCCGGGCACCGGTAAACGACGAGGTTTTCTCGGCTGCACCCTTATTTGAGTCATCGATAGCTATTGCGATTCTCATCTCCTCGACACCTGGGCGGGCTGCCTCCAGCGACGCAGCACTTTCAACCACCGCAGCCACACCAAGACTCGCCCTGGCCGCAACTCGTGCGTTCAGCGCGAGCGCTCGGGCAAGAGGCAGTCCGGTCAGATCCATAATGTCGTCACCAAGGATACGCGCACGGGCCTCGTCTCCCAGCGCCACGTGCCCCGCTTTCAGGACCGCTTCACTGCCCGGGACCAAAGAAAGCCGCGCCGCGATCTGGCCGCCGGAGAAGTCCTCCACCAGCGCGAGGGTCTGACCGGCCTCAGCCAGTGCAGTATTAATGACCCCCTCAAGGGATCCGTCATCCTCTGCCACGATGAAGTTGCCCATACGGGCACGGACTTCCTCTGCAAGCGGAGCCAATCGTGTCATGGCCTCCGATTCATCCGGTGCGCGCACCAGCAGCTTGGTCTCGAGNTGCGGGTAATGTGTGCGAAAGCCAAGTTTCACACTGCCGTCGGTCGCCATCTCTTCGACACCATCCAGCATTTCGTCAACATGAGACTCACCCAGGCCGAAGGAATGAAACCGCTTGAGGTGAATGAAACTCCGCTCACCACTTTTCTCTAGTACGCGCGGCAGCAACTCATCCTGCACCATCCGGCGCATTTCCCGGGGTACGCCAGGGGTGAAGTAAAAGCGCGCTTGACCGATGTCGATGGCGAACCCACAGGCAGTACCTATCGGGTTTTCAATCAGCTCGGAGCCCTCCGGCAACATTGCCTGGATCTTGTTGTTCTCGGTCATGCGCCTGCCACGCGCGGTGAACATCTGGTGCAGACGCTCGAGCCAGTAATCATTGAGAATCAGCTCGACCCCGGCGGCCTCCGCCGCAATCTGTTGCGACAGATCATCTATGGTCGGACCGAGCCCGCCGTTGACAATGACGACATCCGCACGGGCGCCTGCATCNTGGAACGCGCGCAGCAACTCATCGGGGTCGTCGCCGACAGTGATGCCTCGGCGCACAGCCAAGCCATAGTCTTCGAGCGTGTTCGCTATCCAAGAGAAGTTTGTGTTGACTGTTTTGCCCGTCAGCACCTCGTCACCAGTACAGATGACTTCTATTTCCACGACATAAGTCCCATGGCGGTGTCAAGCAGGGCGCCAACCGATGGCAGGCGCGGGAGAGAGAGGATTCCCAGCTCAGGAAGAGGCGCGGGAATANCGNGGGCGCAGGCCCGTATCAGTGGCCGGCCTGGCCTTTATCAGCCTTCATCTTGACATCATANACCTGCTCACCGGCCAGCTTTTTGCCGGAGGGGGCGTACGTCACCATGACAAGTCCGAAAACCAAAATCAACGCCGTGGCGATCAGAATCGAGACGACTGGCTTGACCATTTCTGTTCCCCGTTTTGGATGGCGCGCAGCATGCGTGATTCAGATTCGAAACGCAATCTGCGTCAGGCTTTGACTATAGCTACTGATAGCCAGCCTGAGGGGTGCCGCGGCCCGGCGCCNGANCATAATCANGCGGGANTCNGANCGTAGGGCGCGGGGTGCGGCAACGGCCGGAATGCTAGTATCCGCGGCCGTCGCCCAAATGAGAAACCGAAGTTGTCCGACCATCCCCTCGACCCCATCTTTCATCCACGCGCCGTTGCGGTTGTGGGCGTGCCCTCAAACCCTGACGCAGCTCGCATGCGCGGCTTTTATCATTCCATGCTGGAGTCAGGCTTCCCCAAACGTGGAGGCCTATACCCGATCAACCCGAAGGTCGACAAGATTGGTGACGCGCCCTGCTACGCCACACTGCTGGATGCCCCAGATCCGGTCGACCACGTGATCTCCCAGGTCCCGGCCCCCGCAGTGCCGGCTCTGGTGGATCAGTGCATCGAAAAGGGCGTGCGCTCAATTCATTTCTTCACCGCGGGTTTCTCCGAAACGGGGGACTCCGACATGGCCGGCATGGAGCGAACCATGGTGGCCAAACTGAAGGAGGCAGGAATACGCGTCATCGGCCCAAACTGCATGGGCCTCTACGTCCCCTCGAGCCGACTGGCGTTTATGGATGGATTTCCGATGGAGTCGGGCAGTGTCTTTCTGCTGTCCCAGTCAGGCGCCAACGCGGGTGAGATCGTTCATGATCTGACGGGGCGCGGCGTGCGGTTCTCGAAGGTGGTCTCATACGGCAACGGCTCCGACTTGCGCGCTCATGATTTCCTTGACTACGCGGCGGCAGATCCGGAATCGAAGGTGGTCGCTGCCTACGTTGAAGGGGTACAGGACGGGCCTGCGTTTTTCGCCGCCCTTAAGCGGTGTGCAGCCGTCAAACCCGTGGTGATCCTTAAAGGCGGCCGGACCAGTTCCGGTTCACATGCAGCGCACAGCCACACGGGCTCACTTGCTGGGTCAATTGAAGTCTTCGACGCGGTGTGCCGACAAGCTGGTGCACTGCGCGCGGAAACGATGGAAGATCTGCTCGACCTGGTTATCGCCTGTTCAACCAACACCCGCTACGTGGAGGGGCGCGGCGTGGCGCTGGTAGGTGGCGGTGGCGGCGGCTTCGCGGTGTTGTCGTCTGACGCGATCGACCGGGCCGGACTAAATGTACCTAAGCTTCCTCCTGAAGCGGTTGCTGAGATGCGAGAGTACATCCCCGTCGCCGGCAGCAGCGTCAACAACCCCATCGACGCCTTTCCCGATGGTGCAGATGTTGAGCGGATGCTGAACACCGTGGGCAGGTCTGATGTGATTGACACCATGTTTCTTTCGCCACAGACCGATCGATCGAAGTGGAACCGTTCCATCGATCAACCAGACGCCGACCGAGAAATGGCTGAGGAAGCGGCTGATCTGCTTGTTCGCACCGGCACAGCCATCGGCAAACCCGTGGTGGGCATACTCCGAAGCGGGCGCATGGCGAGGATGATGGGTGTCGGCCCCGAATCATTCATGGTCGCATGCTACAAACGCGGTGTCGGCGCTTACCCCAGCGTCACGCGCGCGGCTCACACAGTCGCGCAGATTCTCGAATGGCGCGCCGGCCGGGACGGCCTGCCTGATCTCTTTGACACTGCAATGGAGAATCGCAAATGAATGACATCATTACGGCGGCGCAACAGCAGGGCCGAGAACTGCTCAACGAGGTTGAGGCCAAAACCCTTATGCATGAGGCCGGCGTGCCAGTGGTTCGGACCGTGCTGGCGGACAGCAGCGAGCAGGCAAAAGAGATCGCTGGCGAGCTTGGTTACCCTGTTGCTCTGAAAGTGGTGTCTGAAGACATCACCCACAAAAGCGACGCCGGCGGCGTAATGCTGGATATCGCCGACTCCGACGCGGTAGCAGTCGCATATGAGGCAATCCTCAGCAATTCGTTGGCGGCTGTTCCAGGAGCTGAAATCGAGGGTGTTGCCGTACAGAATATGGCGCCAGCAGGAACGGAGGTGATCGTTGGGATGACCACTGATCCGCAGTTTGGGCCAGTGGTGATGTTTGGCCTAGGCGGTGTCATGGTCGAGGTAATGAAAGACGTCACCTTCAGGGTCCTGCCGCTCACCAAACGCGACGTGCGTCAGATGGTGGCGGACATCAAGGGTCGGGTCATCCTCGACGGCGTCCGTGGCGCGCCGCCGGCCGACGTGGAAGCCATCCAGGATGCCCTACTGAAGGTTGCTGACTTTGTCAGCGCGAACCCGCAGGTCCGCGAACTCGACCTGAACCCCATACTCGTAAATGAAAACGGAGCTGTTGCCGTCGACGCTAGGATCGTGATTGCAAAGAGCGAAGCAACGACGTGAGCGCTGCGATGCACGCAGGCCCAAGTTCCCGGGGAACGACGTGACTCAGTGCTGGTGTGAAGTCAGCATATCAATCAGTTCGCGATAACCGATCAGGCAAATGCCCTCGCCTGAACTGAACTTCAGCACTGATGGGTAGGAAAAGATCCGGCAATCCGTTTTCCGGATCTCCCGTGTACCAGTTGTGCCAGCCAATTCATCGCCAGCTGCCGCCCAGCCATGAAGCAGGTCCCTGAGCGCGAGTTTTAGCCTCTTGATCAGCCCCTCGCAGAACGCGCGTTTGTCGTTGTCGCAAGTGTCGAGCGGTATCAGGGTGCCGACCACCAACGCATCCATGAATCCCGCGGCCTAATCTCGGCTACCGAGTGCCGGCTTCAAGGTCGGACACGGCCTACGAAAATGATCGATCTACACCGAGCAATCAACTCACATCGGACATCTGCCATCGAACATGCCCAAAGGGCAGAGTGAGGGAAAGAGCATCCCCCTCCGACAATCTGCCTTAAGCTTGCGTAGCAGACAGACAAATGGGCAAGGATCTTGAGCAAACTTGAAGGCAGGACCATTGTAATCACGGGCGCCGGCAGCGGTATTGGCTTTGCGTGCGCAGAAGGCTTCATCGCGGACGGCGCCACCGTCTACGGCGCAGATATCGACACCGCTGGACTTGAAGCACTGGAGGCGATTGGGGCGATCGGTCTCGAAACAGACGTTGCACGAGATGCCGATGTACGCGCAATGATAAGCCGCGCCGAGCATGATACAGGTCGCATCGACGTACTCTTCAACAATGCTGGAATTGCCCATGGCACACGCATCGAAGACCTGCCGGATGGTGAGTTCGAGCAGATGCTTGCTATACACCTCTTTGGTCCGGTTTACGCGATGCGCGCGGCGCTCCCGATCATGCGCCGCAACGGCTATGGCCGGGTGATCAACACGATCTCAAGGGGCGCAGAAGCAGACCGGGATGCCGGCTATGCAGCAAGCAAGGCAGCCCTATGGGCCGCCGGCCGAGTCGCGGCACGCGAAACGCGGGATACGGACATACTGGTGAACTCCCTCATCCCCGGACCTACCAACACAGGAATCTGGGGTCGAGACGTCGCGCACCTGCAGCCCGCCGCGGCGGTCTATTCAGCAGTGAGGATGATGGCCACTCTGCCAGCGAGTGGACCTAGTGGCCAGGCACTGTTTTGGGAGCGCGCATACCCCCTGTTCATGAACACGCTGCCCCAAGGAGTATCGGGTACCTCCTGGTGGGATGAGCGCTCCCGGGCATTGTTCAGCAAACGGCCAGAGGCCTAGTAACTGAAGCCAGGCTCAGAATGGCATGGTGGACTGATCGTGACGGATAGTTGTCGGATCCTGCTCGTGCAGTTCGCCACGCCGCGTGCCGATGGTGGCCTGGTTTTTGGTGACACGCCTCAGTTCGTCAAGATACTCTGCTGTCGCCTCGGTGACCCCACAACTCTCTTTTTTGATAGCTGATCCCGCTGCGCGTGAGATGACACATTTATCAACGCGCTCGCTGACCTCCTCTATTTCGGCCAGCTTGCTCTTGCGAGCGTACCGCCGTGCATAGTCATCGATCAAAGCAAGCACCCGCGAAATCTGCGCTTCAGGTACCTTTTCCCATACACCCTTGAAGGCTTCCTTGATGCCTTCATCGTCAGCACGCGCCGCCACGCCAAGCCAAGCAAGGCCTTGCAGATCATTGCGCTCAACGCCGTAACCGTAAAGAAACAAACCGCCAACCCGGGCCTGGGCCTGGACATAGCCGTGTTTGGCTGCAGTCGTAAGGAAAGGGCGTGCTTCCCGGTAGTTGCCCCTGTCGTATAGGCGCATGCCTTTTTCGTAGTCGCGCCGGACCTTGATCGGGTCGGTAGCCAGCAGCGCGTCAATCGCGAGATCGCCCAGTGGATCAAGTCCCAACGTACCCGGTTGCTTCTGTTGTTGGGGAGGCTCTCCCCAAGCGAAGAATGTGACCGTGAAGGACACGAATAAAACGAGTGGTTTCATCGTTCATCTCCAAACGCTTCAATGGCCAAGATGGCCCAATTGGCAGCTAAATTCAACGTCTCTACGCAGGTATCCAACCTCTGCCCAGGCACAGTCATCGGGAAAACAGTATGCTCCGCATCCAGTTTTTACGCGCAGGAATAACTATTAGATGAACGGTGCCGAGTACATCGCGAAGATTCTGAAAGAAGAAGGCGTCTCCTGGCTGTCCTGCTTCCCGAGCAACCCCATGATTGAGGCCCTGGCCAAAGAGGGCATCCGACCGATCGCATTCCGTCACGAGCGGGGCGCAGTGATGGCAGCCGACGGGTACGCGCGGGTCAGCGACCGCAAGAATATTGGTGTCGTCGGAATGCAATCGCAGGCGGGTGCCGAAAACTCCATGGGCGGGCTCGCTCAGGCCAATGCGGACAACGTCCCCATTCTCGTTCTGCCCGGCGGCAACCCCGTTAATATGCTCTTTGTGCGGCCCAACTTCTCCGCGGTACAGTCCTGGGCGACAGTCTCGCGTCACGCAGAGTTCATTACAGCACCCGACCAGACCGGCAACGTCATGCGGCGAGCATTCCACCGCCTTAAGTCCTCTGCACCAGGCCCTGTTGTCGTGGAACTACCGCCCGAGGTGACCAGCGCGGATCTGCCGGACGCGGGCATGAACTATCAGTCACCGCGCGAGGTAATTGGCGTACCTTCGGCAGGCGACCTCGCGGATGCCGCCAAAGCTCTAGTTGGTGCAAAAGATCCAATGATCTGGGCCGGCGGCGGAGTTATGTCCGCAGACGCGACGGAAGAACTCAAACAACTGGCCGAACTCCTGGAGGTGCCTGTTTACACGTCGCTGCCCGGCAAGTCCGCGATCGACGAACGCCACCCGCTAGCCATCGGTTCGGGCGGTCTCACCACCACCGGCCCTGCACGCAAGTGGCTGCAGGAGTCCGATTGCATGCTTGCGGTCGGCACCTCGCTGACTACGACGCCCTACGGTCAGCGCTTCCCACAGGAGAAATTCCTGATTCACGCCGTCAACGACGTGAACGAAATGAACAAGGACACCATCTGCGACATTGGCCTTGTGGGCCACGCCAAGTACACGCTGCAACTGCTCATCGATCAGATCAAAGGTCTTATTGGTGAAGACGGGCGCGAAACGGGCGCACTCGCCCGGATCAAGACTGAAAAAGACGCATGGTGGGAATCGTGGAAGCCTTATCTGACCAACGACAGCAAACCCATCAGCCCGTACAGGGTGATATGGGAGCTCGATCAGAACCTAGACAGAGAGAATTCCATTGTTACTCACGACGCAGGTGCGCCGCGGGACGAGATGGCACCCTTCTACACCGCAACCACACCGCACAGCTACGTCGGCTGGGGCAAGACCACCCACCTTGGTGCGTCTATCCCCCTCATGATTGGCGCGAAGAAGGCCATGCCGGAGCGCATGTGCGTAGCATTCATGGGTGATGCCGCGTTTGGCATGTCCGGTCTCGATATTGAGACCTCGGTAAGGGCTGAGCTGCCCATCACCGTTGTGCTGCTGAACAACGGGATCATGGCTACCTACCCAGGCGGTACGCCAACGGCGCGTGAGCAGTTTGGGGTCACAAGAATGACCGGCGATTACGCACAGATTGCGATGGGCATGGGCGCTGAGGGCATTCGTGTATCTGAGGCTTCTGAACTGCCAGCAGCGATTAAGGAGGCTGAGAAGCTCAACAAGGAAGGCAAGTCGGTGATGCTGGACGTGAAAACCCGCAACGAGGACTCGCGTGCACCGCATCGTTTTGTTGAAGAAAACTCCGTGAACTAGCCAGGCACCACGGATGTCGCAAACGGGGCCCTCGGGGCCCCGTTTTGCTTTTGGGGACCCTTTCTACCGGTGTAGCAGAGGGGGCAACTTGCACTGATCCCTCTTGTAACGCTCAATACTGAGCCAAAGGCCCCGCTACCGTATTGGGCCGAGATTGCCGGTACACATAAGAGGTCCACATGCCATTTCAAAGCCAGGAAGTTCACCTAGTCGCCTACCCGGACGGTATGCCCGCACCCGCAGACTTCGCGCTCCGGGAGGTAAACCTACCCGACCCAGGTGAAGGCGAGATCGTGATCTGCAACCAGTACATGTCGGTTGACCCTGCCATGCGCCCACGCCTGACGCCGGGCCAGCAACCGCTCAACACAGTAATGTCCGGTGGCGCGGTTGGCGTTGTTGCAGCAAGTCGTAACCCCGCCCTCAAAGAAGGTGATCTGGTTCAGCACGGACTGGGCTTCCGTGAATTCGCGACAAGTGACGGAACCGGCGTAAGGGTGCTGGCCCCGGGTGACCTTCCGGTGACCGTTTATATGCACGCACTCGGTGGCACAGGCTTTACCGCCTGGGGCGGCCTGCTCGTGACGGGTGCGTTGCGGGACGGAGAAAACGTGTTTGTTTCCGCGGCCGCCGGTGCCGTGGGCAGCGTTGCGGTACAGATCGCCCGCATCAAAGGCTGCTATGTAATCGGCAGCGCAGGCTCCGCCGAGAAGTGTGCATGGCTCACGGAAGAACTCGGCATCGACGTTGCTATCAACTACCGGGAAGGTACATTGCGGAAGTCACTCAAGGCCGCAGCAAAAAACGGCATCGACGTGTACTTCGAGAACGTCGGAGGCGATCACCTGGATGCCGCCATGCCACGAATGAATCTGGGTGGTCGTATCCCCGTCTGCGGCATGATCTCAGCGTACAACACGCCGGGCGCACGTTCGACCGGGGTAACCACCCTTTCGAATATGATCTACATGCGCGTGCGCATGGAAGGTTTTGTTGTGCCCGACTTTGAGGACCAGCGCGCCCAATTCGAGTCCGACATGAAAGGCTGGCTTACAAGCGGTGAGATGCGCTATCGCGAAACCATAATGGAGGGGATCGAGCGAGCGCCTGATGCGTTAATAGGGCTGATGGCGGGCGAGAACATTGGCAAAATGCTGGTGAAGCTGAGTTGACGGAGCGGTACGGATCACGGGCCCTTGCTCGCTAACCATCGTTGGATAAGTTCAGTATGGCGACACCGCCTGGAAAGAAAACGGCAAGCGCCTCTATTGACGCTTTACCAACCTCAACCGCGCCAACAAACCCGCCTTGCAACGCTCTTTTTTCGCCCCTTTGCCCCTACTTGCCCGCTTAAGCCGTCATCGCCGAGCAACGGCGGAACAGGGTGTATTGCTGCGCATACATTTCCTAATTGCGCCTCTCCGCTTTACGCATTTTTTGTTAAAGATATGTCCTGCCAGGTCGCAAAACTCAGGAACCGCAAGCATGCGGGGTTCGAACCCATCGTAAGCCAAAGGACTTCATCCCGGACGCTAACGGAGTACGCCGAATCCGCTTGAGCTCAGGCTACGCGACTGCCTGATTAAAGAGCTCGTGCATCGCAGCTACAGCCCTCTATGTGCCTGCATCACTTGCGCTGGAATCCGGCGGGCAACGGGCAGGGAACAGCAAAAGGGCGGCCACCCCGTCCGCTCGCCAATCACACTAACTGCGTCCCAACCGTCCGCAACCGACAAAGGCCATCAACCCTCGCATCAAGCAAACGGATCGGTGCCAGTCTTCATCATGGCCGCAACCCTGCTGTAGTCCGGGCCCTGTGAATTCTCATACGGGTAGAGCGACTTGCCTATCACCCGCGCGAGTTCAGGGTACTTCTCCAGCAGCTGCGGCGAAGTTGTCTCGTAGTTGTGCTGCACACGCATGTAGCTGCGCATGTAGTTCTGCACGAGCGTTACCCGCAGACCCGGGTTCTTACGAGCGGCAGACGCATGCCAGGTAGCACCGTTCCAGATGGCGAGCGATCCCGCCTTGCCAATCAGCGGTACAAACTTGTATGGGGTGCTGGATATATCTGCCTCGTGCGGCAAAGTGGCACGGCCGTAATGATGGCTGCCCGGGACGAAGATCGTGGGGCCGTCTTCCTCACCTTGATAGTCCGTGCAGATCCATGACGCATTGCACATGTGAGCAATCTGTCCCGCTCCCGGCGGAATCCCGTGGGAGTCGCTGTGCAATCCAAGGCCAGGCGCGCCCTGAGCCTTAATGATCCAGGTCTGTCCTGAGAACACCGCGCTTTGACCAAGCAGCCAGCGCACCAGGGCGAGGTTGACGGGGTTAATGGCCGCCTCGACAAACACCTCGTCTTCTTCGAGCAGGTCCCAGCTGTTCTTGCCAACGCTAGCCATGTCAGGCTTTGCGGTAAGGTGATCACCTAGCTCTATGCCGTTACGTTCCTCACAAACACGGATGATGGCGTCGCGCAGGCGCTCGATGAACCCCTCTGATGCCTGCATTTTTTCCGGTGGGACAACGGTCATCCCATAGGCCTCGAGCTCGACGACATGCTCAAAAAGATCGTACTTCTTGATGTCGGCCATCAGATTGTCGACGTCCGGGTAGACCTCGTAATCCGCTAATGCCATAGATTCACCTTACACTGCACATGTCCCACCTATCCTACTCCAGCTTGGGAGCCGTGACAGTTAGCATTGGTTAGAATCGAGCTAACACCCCACCACCGCGCCACGCACCCATGAAGCGTTGCCTCATCGCCTCCTTGGCCATCACCCTGCTTGCCGCCTGCAGCGAAGAGCCGGTGTCCGATGCAAACTCAACCTATCACCTGCATCGGTTGAACCAGGCTGAATACAACAACACGGTGCGTGACCTGCTGGGTACAACGCTGCGCCCTGCCGATCACTTCCCACAGGACGACGTCAGTCACGGTTTCGACAACATCGCAAGCGTACTTTCGCTTTCACCCGTTCAGGTCGAGATGTACCACCGGGCTGCTGAGCAGCTAATTGCTGACGCACTGGTACAGGAGCGGACGCCGGCACAGGTCATAGAACTGGAGGACCTTCAGGGGAAAGCGGTTGCCGAAGTCACGGGAACAGCACCCGTTCAGCCACTTGACCAATACGCCGAGGATGAGAGTGAAGACTCGCTAGGACGAACTTACAGGGTTGGAGCCAGGACGCCGCATGCCTGGAAGTTTGTCTCCGAGTCGTCGCTGCGTCTACCCATTCCCGCCCCCGGCACCTACCGCGTCACGATCCGTGCTTGGGTCGAACGGGCCGGTCCCACGCCTGTGCGAATGAACGTTGAACTTGGCGGGACCACGGTAAAAGCCTTTGACGTCCTTGCAGAAGCCGACAAGCCGGAGCAGTACCAGGCTGACGTAACATTCGATGGTACCCAACCGTTTGCGCTCCGTTATACCAACGACTTCGATACGGGCAGCCGATGGCGCAACCTGCTGGTCGATTCAGTAACGCTCGAGGGACCCATTGGCGAGACGGAACCCAATCCGCTAAGGGCACGGATCGTTACCTGTGAGCCAGACCTTGCGCAGCCGGCAGTATGTGGCCGCGAGATCATTGGGAAGTTCGCTACCCGGGCATGGAGGCGCCCGATACGGGACGAGGAACTGACCTCGCTTGAGGCGCTTGCAGGGCCCGCTACGGTCGAAGACCAAGCGGCATTCGAGGCGGCCATCAATCTTGCACTGACGGCCGTGCTGACCTCCCCGCATTTTGTATTCAGGGTCGAGACTCAGCCGCGCTCCGGTAAACCGGCGCCGCTGTCACCTTATGAGCTGGCTTCCCGCCTTGCCTACTTCTTGTGGAGCAGCATGCCCGACGCCCGGTTGTTTGAAGCTGCAGCTAATGACGCCCTCGGTACGCAGGCAGAACTCGAAGCACAGATTGAGCGGATGCTGGCCGATCCAAAGTCAGCCGCCTTCGTCGACAACTTTGTCGGACAATGGCTCACGCTCCGCGGTCTCGCCGCCCATGAACCCAACCGCAAAACCTACCCGGACTACGATCTTTCCCTTAAGGCCGACATGATCGGAGAAACCAAACAACTGTTCGCTGCGCTACTGGCCGGCAACCGCCCGGCAGCCGAACTCCTCACTGCCAATTACACCTTTACCACTCCACGCCTCGCCGAGCATTACGACCTGACCCCATTAGCAACGAGTGCAACGGGCGGGTTCGTGCGCGCAACACTGCCCGCAACACGACTGGGTCTGCTGGGCCACGCGAGCGTGCTCACCGCAACCTCGCACCCAAACCGGACCTCTCCAGTAAAGCGGGGTAAGTGGGTCCTAGAGCAGTTGCTCTGCAGCGCACCGCCCCCACCGCCACCGGCAGTCGAGGGGTTGCCAAACGGGGAGCAGGTATCGGCTTCCCTCAGGGAGCGTATGGAACAGCATCGCACGGACCCCGTCTGCGCCGGATGCCACAAAATCATGGACCCGATTGGTTTTGGGCTTGAGCACTATGACGGAACAGGCAAATGGCGAGACCTTGATGGTCGGCATGCCATCAACGCTACCGGTGCCCTGCCCGACGGCCGGACCTTCGACGGCGGCGTCGAACTGGCCAGGCTAATTGCGACAGACCCCCGCTACCCACAGTGTGTCACCCGCCAAATGATGACATACGCGTTGGGTCGCGAGCCGGACCTTCTTGTGGTCAATCAGCTTGCAGCCAGATGGAGCGCCAATGGAGCCGGACTCAGAGACCTCGTCTCGATCATTGCTACTAGCGAAGTGTTCCGTAATCATGCACCTCAGGTTAAGGCTATGAACGCACTATGATCCAGGTTTCCCGCAGACTGTTTCTGGGTGGCGCCGCTGCAGCTATTGCGCTGCCTCACCTGCCAACGTTGGCCAGCACGACAACCAAGAAAAAACCCCGGATGCTTGCGTACTACGTGCCTAACGGCATCCAGATGACCGGGTGGACCCCCTCTTCCGAAGGCGCCGAGTGGGCGCTGACACCCATTCTGCAACCCCTGGCAGACGCTAGTGCGAATGTAGACGTCAAAGACGACGTTCTCGTTATAAGTGGTTTGCGCAATGATCCTGCCAAACCTGATGGACCGGGCGACCACGCCGCGGGAACCGGCTCCTTCCTGACGTGCGCCCACGTCTACAAGTCCGAGTCCCACATCGTAAATGGGATCTCTATGGACCAGGTTTTAGCGAACCGCATTGGCGGCGCAACACGGTTTGCTTCTCTACAGTTGGGGATCGAAGGCGGCAGCAGTAACGGCGGCTGCGACTCAGGCTATAGCTGCGCCTATTCGCGCAATATCTCCTGGGCCGGTCCGCATACGCCACTGAATAAACTTACCCACCCGCAGGGACTTTTCGACCTGATGTTTGGCGGTTTCGACCGCACAGCCAGCGCGGCGGAGCGCGCAGAGCGTCAGGCACACAAACGAAGCATTCTGGATTACGTGACGGGTGACGCCAAACACCTACAGAGCAGGATTAGTGCCGCCGACAAACACAAACTGGATGAATACCTGACCGGATTGCGTAGCCTCGAAAAGTCCATCGCCGGCCAGTGTGGCCCTGGCGACTCACCGCCCGAGACCTTCGACTATCAGCAGCACGTGAAGATCATGACCGATCTGATGGTGACCGCATTCCGCTGCGACATAACGCGGGTTGCAACGTTCATGCTGAATAATGCAGGCAGCAATCGGCACTACCCGTTCCTGGGCGTCGAGGGTGCACACCACGAGATATCCCACCACCAGGACGATCCACAAAAGCTTGCAGATCTGCGCACGATCGCCACGTGGGAAGTACAACAGTTTGCCTACTTGCTGCAGCAGATGAAAAACTTTACCGAGGAGGACGGCACAACTCTGCTCGACAACTCGATGGTGTTTTTCTCCAGCGAGATCGAAGACGGCAACTCGCACCGGCACGAGAACCTGCCCGTGCTACTAGCAGGCGGCGCGTCGGGCCAGCTAGACACCGGTCGTCACATCCGCAGACAAGATGAGCCCATCGCCAACCTGTTCACGGCGATGCTCGACCTGGCGGGTGCACCAGTATCCGGGTTTGGTGACAGCACGAGTTCCATGGACCTGACCTGAGGCGTTGCCGCCGGCACTACAGATTCGAGCCAGTGCAAACGGAAGCCTATGCCGACCTCACTACCTCGGTAAGTGCCGCCAGTCCCGGTTCCCGCACAATTCTGTTGTGGACCGCGCCTAGTGGCCCTTCGCCGACGGCAGGGTCCGCCATCTCATCAGTGTAGGCATAGGCACGGATCCGCCAGCCCTGGGCGCCACGGGTCAGCATGCCAAGGTGCCTGCGCTGCGTGTCAAACACGGCGACCAACCCCGCGCGAAGCTCAAACAGCTCCGCCGGGCACACCCGACGGACTATCGGCACGAAACGGAAGGCATCTATCCTGGTTTCGGTGACCCAGGAATTGAGCGGTGCGAAACTCCTGCGGTGCAGCGGCGTTGGGCCAAATCGAAGCAGGCCGAGGTGGTGCGCCTCGGTCCCATAGCCCACATTCGACGCCCAGGCATAGCCGGGGTAGCGCTCGCCCTGCACAGTCATGAACCGGTCCCGCGTGACTTTGGCCATGATCGACGCGCAAGCAATCGACAGCGAACGCTCGTCACCTTTGATGAGGTTCTCGAACCGGCAGGGCAGATCCGGCTTGAAATGGCCATCCACTAGGGCAACATCCGGTGCGCCATTGAGACCCGCAACCGCTCGTGCCATGGCGAGCCGATTGGCCTGATAAATATTCAGTTGATCGATCTCGGCAACGCTTGCCTCAGCCACGGATACATCGGCGATGGCGTCAATTTCGGCAAAAAACCGCTCACGTCGTTCGCGTGATAACTGTTTCGAATCCCTCAGCCCCGCGAGCCGCCTGGAGCGCTGGCCTCTCGGCAGAACCACCGCGGCAGCCACCACTGGGCCCGCGACGGGCGAGTAACCCACTTCGTCTACACCGCACACAGTGCCCTCGAGCGCATTCTCGATGCGCATCGAAGGGCCAGGCGATTGGTAACGTTTACGGGGCAAAGCTGACTCCGGAACAGGCGTCCTTCACGAGGGCTGGACAATAACGCACAATCGCACCATGACTCCTGCTTCCATCCAGACCGAACCACCACTCTCACCCGAACAGCTTGAATTCTTCGCGCGCAACGGTTTCCTGCTCGCCAAGGGCCTAGTGACCGAATCAGAACGCGCCGCTGTCGACAGGGATTCCATGGCTCTCATCGACAAAGGTCGCAACGGTCCGTTTGGTGACAAACGCTGGCAATACCGGACAGACCCAGAGCATGGAAACAAGAACTGTCTATACCGGGTCAATCAATTGCAGGCGGATGACATGCCGCGCAGCTTCCAGATGCTGCTGGCGTATCCGCCGCTACTGCATGCTGTCTCGCAATTGATGGGCGGTGACACGTTTGCCGCTTCGGTACACTCGTTGGTTTTCAAGCTGCCGTACCACGGGGTCCCGGCACCGTGGCACCAGGACCCCGTGAAAGTATTTCGCTTTCCAGTATTCAACACCGACATCTATCTCGATGCCGCCAACCCGGATAACGGCGGCCTTTGGGTGATCCCGGGCAGTCACCTCGCGGGCTATCATAATCCGACGTACAACCCGGGCTTCATCGGAAGCTGGACCAACGGCATCGAGGCAGGTGCTCCTCGGGCAATCCCGGTCGCGGCAGAACCCGGAGACGTGATCTTCCACGCCACGACAGTCATCCACGGAAGCTTCTGGAACCGTTCGAGCGATCTGCGACGAACGATCTACTTTCACATGGATCACTTGGAAGACATCCGCCTCGCCGGTGATCGCTGGCCCCAGAACGGCTTTGAGGCTGCACACCGGGTCACCGCGGACGCCATCGCCGAACGCACCCGCGTACATCCAGCCGAGACGCCATTCAACTACCCAGACATCGGCACGGAGTAGCTCCCATGCAAGGACTCAGCAGCGAGCAGATCGGGCGTTTTGAGCAGGACGGCTTCCTCATAGAGAACGGGCTCTTTGATGCTGCGGAGATCGAAGCCTTGAAGGACGCGCTGCAGGCGCCGCCGGATCAGAAATGGCTGGAAGCCCAGCATACCGTGCATGCACTTGAAATCACGCTGCGCCACCCACTATTCCTGCAGTTGGCGCAGGATGAGCGCATCGTCGCTAGGCTCCGTGGGCTGATAGGTGAAGATATCCAACTGCAGCACTCGAAACTGGCCGCCCAACCCGCAACCCCTAGCAAAGGTGGTTTCGACTGGCACCAGGACTTTGCCTTCTTCCCGCACACCAATACTGATCTCGTTGCGGTTATGGTCATGCTTGATGACGCAACACCTGACAACGGCTGCATGCGCATGGTCCGGGGCAGCCACAAGAGAGGCTTGCTTGATCACAGCAATGAGGCAGGCATGTTCTCGAGCCAGTGCCAGGAGCCGGTCTGGAATCAGGCCCCCGACCATATAACCGATATCACTCCAAGGTCAGGTGGTATCTCTATCCACCACTGCCTCATGGTACATGGCTCCGGTCCCAACCATACTGGCGCGCCACGGCGTGGCATTGTGTTCCAGTATCGCGCTGATGATGCCTTCCAGATGGCAGATGGCATTTGGCGGGACACCGGGCTCATGGTCAGCGGGAAACGACGCGAGCTTGCACGGTGCGAATCGGCAGTGTTTCGCCTGCCCAAATCACGACGTTACCCTTACCACCCCTTCGGACACGCATGGCATCAGCAGGGTGACTTTGCTGAAGCAGAAAACGCCGCCAAGGGTGTAACTTTCTAACAATCGGTCAAAGGTGCAAGCCCGAGCGGGTTGGTTCACTCAGATGCAGAATACCTAAGGCACCTCAACACCGTTTGACCAATTTCTCCATTTTTATTCAAAAAAGCATCGCGCTTTTCGATCAAATTAGTCAATGCAACAGCTGACAAGGCGATGAGATGCGCTCGCTCGGGATGGCCAGGGCGAGTGAAGCAACGCACCTACAGTGGGGAGAACCTATGCAGCAATCACCGACCACTCAACAACACGCCACACTCGGACGTATCGAGCAACATGCGCTGTATGTCCCGGGAGACGCGCTCACATTCTCAGCGTGATTCGTGAGGGAGAATGCATAAATGGATGAATAAACGCAGCAGGTCTTGAAGGAATATCAGCGCTTTTGCTTCCCAGTTGTTCACACTGTGACGCCTTCAGATCAGGTTGACCAAGCCTGTCACCTGCACCTGACCTACACTCACGACCACTGGAGGACATTCTGGCCGGATGTGCTGGGCGCCATTCTGCATCAAAGACCAACGCCATGCGGCGGCCCAGAGAATACGAAGTACTATGACGGTCACGCAAAGACACTTATGTGCTATGCGAACTTCTTCGGTACTCCACCGGCAGACGTATGGTCCGACGTCGGCACGCGGACGACCTCAGACACTGAGACCTACCTGTAGTAAGGGCCGAGCGCTCAGGTACTCAGATGAAGCTCGGGCCATCTGGGCGTTCGGTCCACTCGACGCCTGAGTCGTCGCCGGGGTCGAAGCCAATGATCTTGCGGGTCTCCTCTGACTCCCAGATTCGAAGCCGATTATTCGACATGCCGTGTACGATGGCGAATCCAACCGAGGGCGGCGCCTCGATACACTTCTCAAACACCTGCGTCGTGTCAGCATGGGACAACCAGAGCGACAATGCGGCCGGGTGGAAGGAAGGGTCATCGGGGGTCATCACCCAACCGATTCGAATACAGATNACCGAAATCCCGAAGGCGTCGTGGAAGTAGCTCCCCAGCGACTCGCCAAAGGCTTTACTGACACCGTAGTAGCTGTCCGGGCGAAGGTGTTCGGCCGAGAGCGGGGGTATGGGCTGACGGACCTCGCTCAATCTTCCGTCGAATACCGCTTTGTAGGGTTCATCCTTAATTGGGTAGTAACCGACGGCATGATTGCTACTCGCGAAGATGACGCGATTGACACCGGCTGTGCGCGCGGCTTCATAAACGTTGCGCGTACCCACAATGTTGTTGTCCAAGACCGATTCCCAGGATGCCCGGGGGCTGGAGTCGGCACCGAGATGGATCACCGTATCCACGCCTGCAAACGCGGGCGCAATGGCAGCAAGGTCGGCCAGGTCCGCCGTAAGCAGATCAACGTCGTCAGCAACTCTGCGGTCTATCCCGACAAACTCGTATCTGTCACCCAGCGAGCGTCTCAGAATGGCGCCAATCTGGCCTGCCATGCCCGTAACCAGTATCTTTCTTTTCTCCATATGGATACTCCTTCAGTCATCCCAGNGAGTCTGCCGTGAAAATCACCGACATCAAGCTCCATCGTCTCAGAACACTGGAAACCGTGGGNGAACTCACCCCGGCCTGGCCNGGTGCAAACATGCGCTTTAAGCGTGGCGGCGGTGCNTTTGTTGAAATCGAGACCGATGCGGGTCTGACCGGCATCGGCCCAGGCGCCAGCCCTGCGCTTGTCGAACGTGCTCGTGAACTGCTCNTTGGCACCAATCCCCTGCGTATCGAACGCCATGCCGAGCAAATGGCCCACTACCTGCGCGGAGGTGGCTATGGCGGTAGTGCCGGGTTCGACATCGCGCTCTGGGATCTAGCGGGCAAGGCGGCGGGTGAACCACTGGTCAACATNTTTGGCGGCGGNGATAGCGCAGTGGTCCCCTACGCCAGTTTGATTCAGCTCTCGGTCCCTTCGGAGCGTGCCGAGCAGGNTACCCGGCTTGCCGGCGAAGGCTGGCAGGCCATCAAACTGCGCCTCCACCATGACACGATCAGCGAGGATTTGGAGACAGTACGGCAGGTACGCGAGGCGGTTGGTGACACCATGACCATCATGGTTGATGCGAACCAAGCGCAGTCGGCTACCCCTTGGCAGCCGGGTGTACGCTGGGACTTCNCGCGTGCACTTGCTACTGCAAAAGAACTCGAACAACTCGGCGTCTACTGGCTCGAAGAGCCACTCCCTCGCTATGCGTTTGACGACATTGCGAGACTCAACGANGCAACCGGCCTGCGCATCGCGGGCGGCGAAAACAACGTGGGCTTGCATGAATTCACTCGGATGCTNCGCGAGGACGTCTATGACGTGCTGCAGCCGGAGAGCATGGTTCTGCAGGGTATCACCACGCTGCGCGCCATTGGTACTCTGACGCAGGCATTCGGCAAAGGCTGCGTACCTCACCACGGCGGGGGCGATATCGGTGTAATTGCGCACCTNCACCTGGTCGCATCATGGCCCCATGCGCCATTCATGGAATTGCTCCATGATCCCCCTACCGGGGACTATNAGCACCGCTTCGCCATGTTTNCTGATGGCCCGACNGTGGTGGACGGCGTACTGCGCGTACCGGACAANCCTGGACTNGGAATAGAGATCGACAGAGACCTCATCGAGCCCTGAGGGGTCGGTTGCAGAGCAAGGGCTCGGGTCCTGTTGCGACTAAGGCCCGCCCGCCTTCGAGCTGCGACAAACGAGCCTGGATCAGTCCCAAGTCCAATAGCCGGGCTGAAAGTCCGCCAAGCCCANATCTACTCCTCGAACGCTTGGCAACCCTAGCCGCGTCAGCTCAGTAATGTCGACGAATTCGCGGCGCACCCACCGGTGCCTGATAGGTTGCGTCATTGCACAGTCGCTCAATGATGGCACGTTCCCGCGCGTTAAGCGCCGCCTTAGTGCTCGAGCGCCGGTAGGCCCTTGCACCGCCACGCTTGTCAATCATCGGAATCACCCAGCTTGGGGCAACCGCGTTCAAAATTGCGACCCGATGCTCGCCACTGACGTTCAGTTCATCACACGCGCGGTGCCACGTGCGGGAGTCGTAAACCAGCGCCGCACCGGCCGGCGCAAGCATTTGCCTGACCTCTTTGTGTACGCCTTCACCCATGCGCGTGCCGCCTTCGTTGAACTCCTTCGGCGGGAACCGGCACAGNGCATGGGAACCGGGTTGATACTGGGTCGCTGCATTGTCGGCGCGGAACTCATCGATGCAAATATTGAACTGCACGCCCATCACTTTTGCATCCGCCCAGTTCTCGAACGGCAGGACACCCGGGTGATAAGGGTAATCGCTGTGCCATCCCGACTCAGGGAAGGTACCCAGCAATTCTCTGGCCGGGCGCATGGTGGTCACGCTCGGTGCATGACAATGATGGATCTCGTCAGTACCCATGTACGTCTGCATGAGCCAGAGCGCAAACGGATTTGTGATAGCGCGGGCCACATCGGGACTCCAGGCAACCCCATTTCGGATACCCACCCGACCGTCGTGGTCCCCGGCATCCGGAGACTGCCTGGCGAGCGCTGCCATCGCAGCCTCTCTGATCCGCAGGATACCCTCGGGCGTTACGACGTTCTCGAGCACCGTAAAACCTGCTTCGCTGAGCTCAGCAAGATGCTCTGACATAGGTCGGATTGGACCAACCTGGACCCGAAACGCCCCTTCGTTCAGGACCACTGTCTCCCCGTGCGCCAGTTCACCGCTCGTAAGCGTCAGGCGGGTCTGTCCCACAACCGGGGCAATCGCACCGCCATCCTGACGCCAAAGGCAGGCGTCATCCGCGACATTCTCCCGGGTTAATTCGTTACCAGCCCGCAGGCAGCGTCCGGCCTCATCAATCAACAGATACACGTCGTTTCTCTTCCAACTCAAACAGCGACAAATTATACGATGTTGCTGTCACCCGGCCGAGGGCAACTCGAAGTCGCGCGAAGGTAGCCAGCCATGCCAGTCTGAAGCATACGGCGCAAGCCCGAGTTCCTGGGGTTACCGTAAGCCAGCGCGCGCCCCGGCAACAACCGCGGCATCCCCGAATGTGATGACACCCGCCGCAACGCCGACCTCAAGATCCNTGACNCGNAAACACTGCNAGCGCAAGCAGCCCAGTGCCAACTNTCTGAATCAGATGCATGCCGCCCANCCTAGCAGACCTCTGGTTCGCTCATCCCNCAGGTGGTACTTTTCGACGCCNAGATGACAAACGCGGACTCAACCATGGCCGACCTGCCAGCCCCTGCAAAACGTATTCGGATTCGCCAAATNGCAATCTGCTGCNCTGACATCTGGCCNGTTGAATCCGAGGTAACCCGGACCCTTGAGNTCACGCCNGTGCATCGNGACAAACCNGGCGCACCCATCTGGATGCGCAACTCAGTCCTCGCGGTTGGNAACACCTTTCTTGAAATCCTCCAACCTGAGCGTGAAGAGGCGCCCACTACGAAGTTCCTGCAGAAGCAAGGCGGCGCCGGCGGCTACATGCTGCTGCTCCAGGTTGACGACCACGACGCCGCGCGCGACCGTGCCGAAGCTGCCGGAGTACGTATTGTCATGGACATGCCGAAACGCGATTACCACGGCACCACAGGCGCATCGATTCACCTACACCCTGCCGACACAGGTGGGGTGCTGACCTCACTCGACTGGATGGAGGACTGGGATGCCTGGGCATGGGGCGGCGCCGCCTGGCCGTGGCACCAGCGCACGGATGTTGTCTCCGGCATTGTCGGTGCGGAAATCGCCTGCGCTGACCCCGACGCCGTGACCGAGCGCTTCGCAGCATTTGTTGGCCGACCCGCTACAGGCCGGACCATGGCCCTCGACGAAGGCGAGGTCCGCTTTGTGCCTTCATCAGCCGGCCAGCGCGACCGGCTGACCGGAATCGACATGACAGCAACAGATCGCGATCGCGTGGGCGAAGCATTCGAGTTCGGGCGCACAACCATCCGCCTCGTCTGATCCACGCCAGACTCACAGGAGGATTCCATGGGCAAACTCGACGGAAAAGTGACCATAGTCACGGGCGCAAGCCGCGGCATTGGCCAGACGATTGCGGAACTGTTCGCGAGTGAGGGCGCGGCGGTGATCTGCGCCGCGCGCACCGTGAATGAAGGCGACCACATGCTCGAAGGCTCGCTTGCGAGCACCGTCGCAAGTATTGAGGACGCAGGCGGCAGAGCTGCCGCAGTCGCCGCCAATGTATCGGCCGAGCGTGATTGTAAGAACCTGATCGACGAAACAATCCGTCTTTATGGTCGCCTCGACATTCTCATCAACAACGCCGCACTGTCCTACTTTGTACCCATTGCGGATTTGGATCCAAACCGCTGGATGCGCGCTTTTGGTGTCAACGTCCACGGCCCTTTCATGCTCTCAAAGATGGCGTTGCCACATATGCTCGCGCAGGGCGGAGGCGCAGTCGTCAACATCTCATCCGGCGCGGCAATCGGCCCCGGTCGCGGACCTTACGAGAACACCGGCCACGGCGGCACGATGTACGGAGCAACCAAGGCGGCGCTCGAACGTTTCACCCAGGGTTTCGCCCAGGAAGTTTCCGGCCAGAACATCGCCGTCACCTGCTTCTCACCTTCGCAGGTAGTTGCGACACCTGGCACGGTCTACCACAAGCTCGTGTCCGGGCCCAATGATCCGCGCGGCGAACCCGCGGACTACATGGCCCAAGCGGCATTGCTGCTGGCCACCGAACCCGCTTTAAAGGTCAACGGCCGGGTGACCTACGATCAGCAGATCCTAGCTGAGTATGGCCTGCTTAATAGGGCCCAAGGGCGGGGCCTCGAGAGCCATGGTTCCGGTTACTCCCAGATCTGAATGCCAGATGACCGAAAATACCTCCATCTACGATCGCCTGGGAGGCGAAGCCGGCGTGCGCCGCCTCGTGACCGAATTCTATGATGAGATGGAGCGTAATCCGGATGCTGCCGCCATCCTACCGCTCCACGCCAACCTCGAAGAAGCCCGCCAGAAGCTCTTTGAGTACTTCAGTGGCTGGCTGGGCGGCCCGCCCCTCTATACCTCTAAGTACGGCCACCCAAGGCTTCGCGCCAGGCATCTCCACATCGCCATTAGCGTTCCAGAACGGGACGCCTGGTTGATATGTATGGTCAATGCCCTGCGCACGATGGAGCTGGAAGAAAGCTTANTNTTGGCACTACTCGAACGCATCGTCCCGCTCGCAGATCACATGCGCAATCAAGCTCCGGCGCAGACCGAGCCTGAAGAAGGAAACCGGTCATGACCACTACGCTTATCGCGGAACACGATGGCAATCTGCCAACGGACGATACCCATCCATATCGCTCCGGCGCCTGGCAACCCAACCATCGCGAATACGACGCGACTGAACTCGAGGTCGAAGGCGAGATCCCGGTGGGCCTACGGGGCGTCTACCTGCGTAACACCGAGAATCCGCTGCATGACGCTATAGGGCGTTATCACCCCTTTGACGGAGACGGCATGCTGCACAGCATTGTGTTCGACAACGGCCGCGTGCAGTACCGCAACCGGTTTGTGGCAACAGATGGTCTGGTCGCGGAAGCAGATGCCGGACGCGCACTGTGGGCAGGCCTAATGGAACGGCCCGAGCGTTCCGAAAGAGCTGGCTGGGGCGCGCGCACAGGGCTCAAGGACTCATCAAGCACGGATGTTGTCGTTCACAACGGCNGGGCTCTGACCAGCTTTTACCAATGTGGTGATCTCTACGAGAGCGATCCGCTGACGCTGGCGCCACTCGGCAAGGCTGCATGGGCGCGGGACATCACNCCTGGCTGGGGCGTCTCGGCCCATACCAAGGTTGATGAGGCAACGGGCGAACTGCTGTTCTTCAACTATTCAAAAGAAGCACCCTACATGCACTACGGCGTCGTGGACGCCGCCGGGCAGCTCAAGCACTATGTTCCGATCGAACTGCCTGGTCCACGCCTGCCCCACGACATGGCGTTTACGGACCGGTTTGCGATCCTCAATGACCTGCCACTCTTTTGGGACCCAGAGGCACTGGCCAAGGGTGCCCACTCGGTGCGGTTCTTCCCTAAACTTGGCAGCCGTTTCGCGGTGATCCCCCGACATGGCCAGCCCGAAGACATACGCTGGTTCGACGCTAAACCCACGTACGTCCTGCACTGGATCAATGCCTTTGAGGAAGGTGATGAGGTGGTCCTAGACGGCTACCGACAGGACCCGTCGCGCGGCGCGAAGGTCAAGCTGCCGGACGCGCTGAAACCCTTCAGCATGCTCGACGTGCATTCGGTAGGTGCCCACGCCTATCGCTGGCGTTTCAACCTCAAAACCGGCGCTACAACTGAAGGACCACTGGCCGAAGGGATCAGCGAATTCGGCGTGATCAATCAACAACGTGCCGGCAAACCCTATCGATACACCTGGGAGATGACGACCAAGCCAGGCTGGTTTCTGTTCGATGGTCTGCACCAGTTGGACGTNACAACCGGCAGACGCGAGAGCTACAATTTCCCTGACGGGGTCTACGCCAGCGAAAGTCCGATGGCACCGTTCAAGCCCGGAGGTGGCGAGTCGGAAGGCTGTGTGATGACGTTCACAACCGANATGAACAGAGACGCCTCCTGGTGCGAGCTTTTCGCCGCCAACGATGTGAGCGGCGGGCCGATTGCCCGAATCGCCCTGCCGCAGCGAATCTGCTCCGGCACACATGCATGCTGGGCACCGATGGACGCAATTTCGGTCTGACATCAAGCAAGTGCTCNCCGTGAAACTCGCTCCATCTCAGTAGCCACCGACGCCCTTGCCAGCAGCGCCTGTCTGGCAGAGCGCATCACAGCTCACGAATTCAGCACACACCGGGTGTAGGATCAGCACGCCTTCTGGTTGCGGAGCCAATGAACCATGCGATGGCTGGCACTCNCCCTGTTGCTGACAGCGCTCCCCGCGTATGCGGAATCGGTCAGCATCATGACTTTCAACGTCGAAAACCTGTTCGACACCCGGCATGACGCTGGCAAGAACGATGAGACATATCTGCCACTCAGCGANAAGGGGTCTGAACGTCATATCGANAAATGCAACNAAATCCAGGTAAGGCGCTGGCGTGAACAATGTCTGCACTGGGATTGGAACGAAACGGTGGTCAATCGAAAACTCACCGTGATCGCTGCCGCAATCAGGCAGGTCAACGACGGCCAGGGCCCGGACATCATTGCCTTCCAGGAAGTGGAAAACCGGCGCATTCTCGAGCGGCTTCGGACTGAACAACTGGCCGGGCTGGGTTATGAACCCGCCCTGCTGCTCGAAGGCAAGGACGTTCGTGGGATCGATGTGGCCTTCCTCTCTCGGTTTCCCATGCAGGACGCCAAGCTACACGAGNTCAGATTTTCGGCATCCCAGCGTAATCGCGTGGGCGACACCCGCCCAATTCTGCAAGCGACGTTTCAGCTCCCTGACGGCAGCCGGTTGATCGGGTTCGCTGCGCACTTTCCCGCCCCCTTTCACCCAACAGAAATGCGCGAGAGTGCCTATAAGACGCTGAACGCGTTGCTGGCGCAGGTACCTGCGAAACACCCGGCCTTTGCCGCCGGCGACTTCAANACGACGCGCGAGGAAGACACGAAGAAGAAGATGCTCGACCNATGGGTCCGCCCGGCCTGGCAGCTCGCCCACGACCNNTGCGAGGCCTGCCAGGGCACCAGCTACTACCCGCCCACGGACGACTGGTCATTCCTCGATATGGTGCTGTGGCGCCCAGCCGACCCCTGGCGCATGTCAGGCAGCTACCTTGCGAACAACACGCCTGCTCAGGTCACTCCAGCAGGCACACCGAAACGCTTTGAGTTACCTGATGCCACCGGCCTCTCCGATCACTGGCCGCTCGTGATGGTGATTGCCACCACCCCGCAGATTAGAGCAACCCCGTAACGAGGCCGGCTGGCTCGCGCCACCAGCCCGCTGGCCACCAAATCTCAACCCCAGCACTGGCACAGACTTGACCTGCAAGGGCGCGTTCCCATAGGAGTGCCTCACCAGCCACTACGGATTTGCTGACGCCTGGCGTAATCTTGGCCCGAACGGACTACGTCCCCTCAATGGGGCGAGGCCGCCTAGGCTTCGAGCCCAGCCTCATCAAACAGCGACTTGAAGTGTGTCTTCGGGTCTCCCGGGTCCGCCAGCAACTGGCGCTGCCTAGGCGAGAGCCGGATGCCGTCTGGTGCCGTAACCCTCGTCGCACCCCAGCTCATGTTCGACACGCAGTACTTGAAAAGCAGCGTCCGGCGCTCGTAAGGCGCGTCCCAACGCGCGGTGCCATGGGTCAGCGCCTCGNTGAACAGCGTCACGCTACCCGCAGGGGCTTCCAGCACTTGGGTCCACCGGCCATCCTGATGGTCAGCATGTAACCCTTCCGGAATCCGAAAGTGGCTCTTGTGGCTGCCTGGGATGCAGGCAAAACCGCCTCTACCCGGACCGGTATCCCTGAGGTTCCACGCCGCCACACAGAACGCGCCGGTCTGGCGGCTGTCGAGGAAAGGGTAGAACTCGCCACGAGTGGCCGTGGAGTTGGGCGCACTTGCCCCGTAATCAGCATGCAGGGCACCCTTNTCCATCCCANTGGTCTGATGAATCCCGTACAGCCGCTCTAGGCGAAAGTGGTCACCCAGGCGAAAGCGCAACACCGACATGACCGTATCGTTGTCCATCAGGTCAACAAACGGCTGGCCATAGTCGAGAAACCCCGCTCCAGTCGCCCGCACCGCACCCGCGGCACTGCCAAAACGCGGGAACTTCGGGTTTGGCGGATCAAGGTGTTGCGCATCGATGCCTGCCTCGAGCGCTGCAATCTCACCCGCGGACAACACGTCCTCAATGACGATGTAGCCGTTTAGATCTAACAGGTATTGCAGGGTTTCGATGTCCATCGTGGGCTCCACCAAACACTGATACAGCACTATACGCCCACTGCCTGATCAGTCGCGAGGTCCCGTCACACCTTTCAACTCGACCTCGGCAATGCACACCAGAGCACCCACCTGGTTGATGCCTTTGATACTGCAACGCACATCGGTGCCGTTCACCACATCGATCTGACCGCCAAGGCTCACCCGATCGCCGGAGCGGAACGGGGTGATAGCGCGCATGAGCAGCCGCCCGCCNGCAACAAGCGTTTCCGGCGCAAAATTTCGTTCGAGCATCCGATCAACATAAGCCATGGTCGCCGGCCCGCTGTTTACTGTAGTGCCAAAGATGTTGCGCTTGGCAAATTCCTCATCAGTGTGGATATTGCTACCAACCACGCGTTCGCCGAACAGGCGGAAGGCGTCCTTGGCGTCCATNGACCCCTGAGTCTCCATCACCTCGAATGGGACAAGAGCCGCGCCAGGGACAACCTGCCCAAGTCGGGCCGGTCCGATCCTGTCCCAAGCCGGCAGCTGGTCTGGACGCGGTAGGTTGGCATCGCTGCGCTGACCCTTGGCGTAGTCAAAAATACAGGTGTAGTCATATTCTCCGACCNGCAAGCCGTGTTGATTGCGCGCAGTGACACGGAACACGACGAAACGGCTGCCGCGGCGTTCGTACTTTTCCTGCACCCAGCGCTCGGAAGTAATCTCATCACCAGCATGAACCTGGGCCTGCCACCGGCATTCACACTTCGTGAAGGGCGTCTGTCGCCGCGCAGTCCTAGATACTTCCAGGGCAGTAAACCCGTTGTTTGCCGCAACTTGGTCGCGAAAGAGCGGCGCGTACGAGAGCAGCATGGTAGGCATCGCAGGCGCCCCTACCACCTGGTAGAACGGGTCAGAGTTCTGCGAGACGCGAGCATACTCAGCAATGTCTGCTGCGGTAATGACGACAGACACCGGCACACCGCGCTGACCTACCTCAACCGCATCAAAGGTCCACAAGCGTTCCTCGTCCGAACCAACACCGTCTTCTGCGTCGCCTGTCATAAAACGTCCCCTTATGGGCTAGAGCCTACATGGTCAGCGCTCGGACTGTCCGCAACGCGCAGCCTGACCCGAGTGCGCGTAACATCGGGAGCGGGAGGAGAACACACCATGACTGAAGCACTTGCGGGCATCCGCATTCTCGACCTGACCAACGGTCCAGCTGGCGGCATTGCATCCATGATCCTCGCGGACTTCGGCGCGGAGGTCATTACGGTACTGGGACCCGGCGAGAGGGATCTTGCACCGAGGCTTGCAGCCTCGCCAATGTGGCGCCGGGGCAAGCAGGTCGTCACGCTGGATGCAGGCAACGAGGCTGAACGGTCAACGCTGCACGAACTCTGCGCCGCGGCGGATGCAGCGATCTGTACCTGGCGGCAGCATACCCTCGATGAAACTGGCTTCGACTGGACGGCTCTGCACGAGCGCCACCCACATTTAATCTTTTGTCACCTTACCGGCTTTGGTTCTGCCGGCCCGTTTGCCGACCTGCCCGGCTACGAGCACATGGCGGCCGCCGCGGCGGGCAGGATGCTCGGCTTTTCGGGCGTCGCACCGCGGGAAGGCCCAGTCTTCTCTGCGTTGCAGGTGGGTATACANGCCTGTGCGCAGTCCACCGCAACCGGNGTACTCGCAGCGCTGGCGGAACGGGGCGAACATGGCACAGGGCGTCTTATAGAAACGAGCATGCTGCAGGGCATCCTGCCGTACGAGCAGGGCGCGATGATCGCCGCACAGTTTCCCGAACAGTTTGGGGATCTCTTCGGCGCTTTGCAGAACACGTCCTGGGAGCCTCCGATGCCATCGCTTTACTACCATCCTGCTCAGGCAGGAGACGGACGTTGGATGCAGTTTGGCAATCTGCTACCACACCTATTCGATAACTTCCTGATTGTCACCGAGCTTATAGACGTGATCGCGGATCCCGNTTGGGACGCTGCACAGATGATGCTCCCCGATGAGAAGCATGAGGCGTTCCGGAAAAGGATGCTGACCCGCATCCAGGATCGCCCAACTGAGGACTGGATGAACGACTTCATTGCCGATGGCGGCGTTGTCGCCACCAAATACCAGACCACTCAGCAGGCGCTTGAAGACCCTGACGTTGTTGCCAACGGGCATGTAATCGAACGTGCGACAGGCGGCGTTCAGCTCGGCCCGCTCGCACGCCTGACCGAGACCCCGGCGCGCCCAGGACCGGACGCAGTCGACGGCGCTGCCCGGATCGAAGCTTGGCGANAAAGTCCGAGGGCAGCACCCACGCGCGCCGCGCGCTACGAACCACCGCTGACGGGCATCAAGGTTGTCGAGTTGGCCACCATTATCGCTGCACCCTTCGGCGCATCCTTCCTGGCTGAGCTTGGCGCGGACGTCACGAAGGTAGAACAGATTGGTGGCGACCCTTATCGCAGCCTGGGCGTCGGGATCGGCTCGGCGCGGGNAAACGCCGGCAAACGCAGCCTGTCCGTTGACCTCAAGTCCGATGCCGGCCGTGAGGCGGTACTGAAACTGATTGCCGCGGCGGACATCCTCATCCACAACTTCCGCCCCGGGGTTCCAGAACGTCTTGGCATAGATTACAAGACTGTGTCCGCGCGCAACCCCAGGCTCGTCTATCTGCAAAGTAACGGCTACGGGCCGGATGGACCCGGCGCCCTACGGCCAAGTACCCACCCGATCCCCGGCGCGGCGATGGGCGGCGTGATGTATCAGGTTGGCGAGCGCGTTCCCANAGAAGTACAGGACATCGACAGCCTCATCACCTGGACGCGGCGGCTGATGAAAGCCAACGAGGTCAACCCTGACCCGAACACCGCGCTGGTCGTTGCAACCTCCTGCATGCTCGGGCTCAACGCAAGAGCCAGAACTGGTAAAGGGCAGCAGATCTTCATTGACATGTTTGGCGCCAACGCCTACGCCAACCACGACGACTTCCTGGCTTACCCCGGCAAACCCGCCCGGCCCATGCCTGANGAAGGCCTGCACGGGCTCTCAGCCACCTACCGGTTGTACCGCTGCAGCGAGGGCTGGGTATTCTTGGCGGCAACCAACGCCGCAGAACAGCAGCGCTTCGCGGCGGCCTTGGCCGCACTTGGCATCGACGGGCCGTCAGCCGACNAACTTGGCGGNGNCGAAGATCTCGCCGTTAAACTCGAGAACCTGTTTGCCACGCGGAGCGCCGATGCCTGGCAAGCNGACCTGGTGCCATACCGCGTGCCATGTCTGCGCGCCGATACCCTCGCACCCGCGCAGTTCTGGTTGGGTGGTGAGCAATCGAACGCAATGGGTATGACNACCGCCGCGGAACACCCTTCCTGGGGACCCTATCGCCGGCATGGCCCTATGTCGTTTTTTGACGGTCGCCACGATCGCTCGCTTGGCGGACCCCCGCTCGCGGGGCAACACAACGCGGAAGTCCTGCGTGACGNGGGCTATGACGATGCAGCCATCGCACAACTTGCAGCAGATGGCGTGATCTGGACCGAGGTTGAATCCTGAGTCGCAGCGGACTGACAGCGTTACCGGCGCGCGCGAAGCTCGCAATTTGCACAACTTTGGAGAGGCACAATGAGTGAGGCAACGGGCCCGTTTAAGGGCTTCAAAAATCGCGTCGCGCTGGTCACCGGCGGCGGCTCGGGCATCGGCTTTAGCACCACNTCCCGGCTGCTTGCGGAGGGNGCGACCGTGGTTGTGGCGGACGTCGACCCAACCGCTGCCGATCGTGCGGCGGAACTTGGCGCGGACTTCCTGCCATTCGATGTAGGTGACCGGGATGCCTGGACCGCGGCCATCGAGGAGATCACAACACGCCACGGCGGACTCGACATCGCCTTCCTCAACGCCGGCATCATGACCCAACCCGCCACCGAGCGGGGCATCGTGCGGATTGATGTTGCCAACCTGCCGCTCGAAGATTACCAACGGGTCATGTCGATCAACGTGGACGGTGTTGTGTTTGGTATCCAAGCATCGTTGCCAGCCATCAGTGCGCGGGGCGGCGGAGCGATCGTTGCGACGTCTTCGCTTGCAGGGTTGCTGGCTTACCCTACCGACGCCGTCTACGCAGGGACCAAACATTTCGTCATCGGTATGGTTCGGTCACTTGCGCGGATCCTGGCCAAACAGAACGTCACCATCAACGCGATCTGCCCAGGCGGCGTGGCCACCAATATCATTGGCCCGCCAGAAACTATAGACACCATGCGCGAGCGCGGCGTGGACCTTATGGACCCGGCCGCCATTGCTGAAGGCGTGGTCCGGGCCATTACGTCAGGACTTAGCGGTGAGGCCTGGATGTGCCAGGCGGGACGCAGCCCGGAACTTCATGCGTTTGGCAAAGTGCCCGGCATCGGTATCTGACCAGATCGGGCAGTGCCAGGGAGCAACAACCATGCGTGATCTGATTATCAGAAGTGGACGCGTCATTGACCGCAGCGGCGCCTCTGCGCATACCGCCTATATTGCCGTAAGAAACGGCAAGGTGACCCGCGTCGGCCCGAACCTGGCCCCGGCGAAACGAGAGCTGACCGCGGATGGACTGCTGGTTACTCCAGACTCTCCGCATGGACTAAGACCTCACCGCATACGCACCACGCCTGCTGCAGTCCTACCAGGATCATGCGGCTACGATTGTTGCCGGCGAAGTTGCACGCCAGGTCAGCGAGTTAACGGGCGCTTGACCGGGACGCCTGATACGCGGCCGGACTTCTGTCTGAGCAGATCGACCGCGTAGCCCAAAACAAAAGATCGCAGAGGAGCACCAAATGACCAACAAGAGTCATAACCACACGCTTGCGGGGCTGCGGGTTCTCACCGTGGGACAGACCGTCGCGACGCGTATCGCGGCAGGTTGGCTGGCTGAATGCGGCGCGGAGGTCCATCAGTATGGCGATGCCACGCAGCACGAGGTGCCCGCGTTCACGCGCCAGGTCAGTCGCATGCTCTCGGAAAGCACCGACAGTCTTACGGGGTTCGAAGCCGTCGTTGGCGACGCAGAAGCACTGGCCGCGCTCGGAACTACCCCTGGTGCGGCCCGGATAACCATTACGTCGCCGTTCCCTGCGACATGCGACTTTACAGACGCACTAATCGACGACATGCGGCTCTATGCCCGTTCAGGGCTCGGATTCCTTACTCACGAACTGGATGAGGACGGGGAATTTGGTAACTTCTGCCTACCCCGAAACAGGCAGGCCAGCATCCTTGCAGGTATGGCCGCGGCTACCGCGGTCGCTTGTGCGGCGATAGAAGACAGATCTGACAAGGAGCCCCGCTCCATAATGATCGATCAACTTGAGCTGCTGTCGCTCCTGCCGATGCAACCGGTCGCCTTTGCCCAGCTTTCAGACCTGTTGATGGGTCAGATTGTAAAACGCGCCGGCCAGCGCGTCCCGGGGGGCACATTGCCCACTTCAAATGGTATGGCTTACGTCCGACCTGTGGAGTCCGCGCACTGGATTGTGCTGCTGCGCCTAATTGGCGGCCTCGATTGGGCCGCTGAGCTGCTGGAAGCAGATCCACAGCCTGCCACCATTCGTGCGCACGGTGACGCGATTGATACCCGCATGCGTGAGTGGGCCGCAGGGCTCACCTCAGAAGCGCTCTGTGATGCATGCCAGGCTGAGCACGTCCCGGTCGCAATGGTGTACCGACCNGATCAGGTCGTGACCGATACCCACCTGAACGCGCGCGGCTTCTTCCGGGAAGATGGAGTGAACCTGCCCTGGATCCCAACATTTGGTCCCGCGAGCAAACGCCCGCGGAATACATCGAAAGTGCTAAGAGAGTCTGGCCCAAATCCGCTACCACTTNCGGGGCTGCGCGTGCTCGATCTGTCGTGGGCGTGGGCCGGACCTTTTGCNACCACCATGCTCGCTGACCTCGGCGCCGAGGTTATCAATGTTGAATGGCACCCGCGCCAAAGCAACCTGCGGCGCAACGCGCCATTTGCTGAAGGACGCAGCGAGTCGCACAACACCGCGGGCTGGTGGAGTGCAAATCATCGCGGCAAGTATTCAATTGGCGTAAACATGAAGAGCTCTGAAGGCAAGCAGATTATCCATCAGCTTGCTGAGATCTCCGACTGTGTTGTCGAGAATTTCTCCCCGGGAGTGGTGGACCGGCTTGGCGTCGGCTACGAAGACCTGCTCAAGGCCAACCCGAGGATTGTGTTTGCCTCGCTCTCGGCGTTTGGGCAGACCGGNCCNCGTGCNCACTACGTAGGCTACGGTACCCAACTCTATGCAGCGGGAGGCGCCGGCTATGCCACTACTCGCGACGGCGTCACCCAGTCGCAGATGAACATCCCAATCCCCGATCCGGTTTCAGGTCTGGCGGGAGCGGCCGCGATTGCAGCCCACGTACACCACGCGAAGGCCACCGGCGAGTCCGCAAGGATTGACCTCGCGGAACTGGAAGCCATAGCCTATACCTGCCTCGAGCCCTTGCTAGCCGCGCAGAGCAAGCAGGACTGGACTGACACAGGGGCTGACTATGTGATTGGTAGTTCTGCAGACGAAATGCCGATCGCGCTGCTAATGCGGGGCGATCAGCGTGCAGCATTTGCCGCCGCGCTGCAGGCGCCCGGTGAAACCGACGCAGCACTTGTGCAAGCCATCGCCGCAATGTCGGTAGCGGACGTAGAGGCGAAAGCACAGGCTGCGAAACTGACCGTAGCGCCGATCAGGAACTGTGCACAGATCCTGCAGGACCCACACCTCATCAGCGCAGGGTTCTGGGAACCGGACCAATCGCCGGAGGTTGCCCCTACGGGGATCCTCATCGGTGGCTCAATCTGGCAGGTGGACGGCACCCGCACAGAGATTTTCCAGGGCGCGCCACGCCTGTTTGGNGATACGCGCNAGGTTCTGGAGACCCTGTTGGNTTACTCAGCCGACGANGTCGACAAGCTCCTGGCCAGCGGCGTAGTCGAAGCCGACTNACCAGAGCTTCGGGGCTGCTCACANNCATTGCACCCATAGCTCCAGGTCGGCTGTCGAATAGACGACGGNGATAGCCGGGGGGTTCCAAGCGCAGTTGCGCAGCGGCCGTTTGCGNCCATAGATCATCGCAATCGCAGCGGGCAGAAACGAGCGGAGTTGCGTCGCATGACTGCAATGACCTCGCTGGAGATGGGCCGCGTCATCGACCAGCGGAACCAAACCCGTCCGGACTCACGCACGCAAAGCCTAACCCGTTTACCACTCGCAANCCGCGGAGACCAAGCGCCCAGGTGGTTGCTTTCGTTTAGTCTTCCTTACCTTTGGCAAGCCCCGAAGCCACGTCGCCCGCATCGCCCTGGTCCGGATATTGAGGCGCGTACTGGCTGTAGAGGTGTGCGCCAATGCGCTCCAGTCGTTCGCGCTCATCCGCATCGAGCGGCCCTTTCTCGAGCGCAGCGAGCGCCTGATCCATCTGTTCTGCGTTCGCGGGGCCCGCAGTCACCATGTCCACCGCCGGATGCGACAGCGCATAGCGATAACAATCCCTGCCGCTGACTGGCTCATCGCCCGGCGGCATCTTCGCCGCGTCAACAAGGTGCCCCCAGCGCGTCGAGGTGTAGGTGGTGATGAACGGCCCGCCCGTTTCAGGCACAAACGGGAAGACATCTTTCTCGGCGCCACGGTGCACGGGGTTGTACCGCAGCATCAGCAGGTCAATCGGCGTTTCGCCCTTTGCATGCGCCTCTAACAGCGTTGGCAGCATGGGCCGGTTATGACTCGACAGAGACAGAAAGCGCACGGTGCCCTTGTCGCGCATTTTCTCGAATACTTCGTAGTAGCCATCGTGGGGCTGCTGCGCATGGTTGCCCAGCAGCAGGAAATCGACGTTTTCAACCCCGCCGCTCGCAAGCGCTTCCTGCACCTCAGCCTCGATCGTCCCGGGGTCTTCCGAATAAGACTGAATTGTGAGCACCAGTTCATCGCGGTGTTGCACTGTGAGATTGCGGATCGCCTTGGCGAAGTCCGGCTGGCGTACCGTGCCCCAGTAAAGATAATTCACGCCACGATCAAAGGCCGACTCGATGACCTCACAGCTCGCGTCGAACGTTGAGCCAATACCAATACGGCCGGTGGTCAACCCGGTCTTGCCGATTTCGCGCCGATCCAGAAAATTCTCGCTCATAGTGGTGTCCTTTGTTTTTTGCTGAACCGCGCGCACGTCGCTGCGCTCCGCCTTTGCCACTGGCTTCCCGGAACGAGCACGCTCTGCCGCCTGGCGTTATCAGGGTGCATCAAGTTTGTAGACCCGCGCCGCCGTGCCGCTGAACATTGCGGTCTTCTCCGACTCGGACAGACCAGCCTTGGCCGCAATACGCTTGAAAGTGTTCCAGAGCGTGCGATACGACACACACTCCTTGTCCACCGGAAAGTTGCTCTCAAACATACAGCGTTCAGGCCCAAAAGCCTCGATCACATAAGCGTACCAGGGCCAAAGCAGTTCGCAGAGCTCCTCAGACGATATTGGCACTTCACGCTGGTGCATGTGAAAAGGTGGTTCCCAGGGACCCACCCGTTGCTGCGCGCCGCCCACCTTAATGACCGCATTGGGCGACTTTGCAATGGCGTCGATATTTGCACGCCACGTGGCCTGTTCCGACTCGCTCGCATCAGGATCAACCCGACCACCCAGATGGTTAACAATCACTGGTACATCCGGTTGGGTATCGGCGAGCTTCGCAAGCGTTGGTAACCGCTCCACATCCGGCGAATAGTTGTCATAGGCAAGCCCCAGCTCGGCAAGTACCGAATATCCGGCCAGAAACTGCGCGTCAAGATCACCGGGGAAACCACTGCGGATACCGCGAAAGTATGGCGAGGCGGCCATGTGTGCCTGCAGTACCGCACGCGACTCCGATGCACCAGGGCGCAGGTCCGCAGTCCCGAAAATGCCAGTACAAAGGCGGGCGTCACCGTAGTAGCCGGACGCACTCATTGCCGCGATACCATGCACAAACTCGGTTTCACCCACGCACTTCATATGATCGGGACCATCGGCCCTGTAGAACGCCCCACATTGGGCAAACACGGTCTGTACCACGTTGTGCCCGCCTGCATTCAGATCAGCCATGATCTCTTCGCAGAAGTAAACGTTCTGCTCGAAACTGAAATGCGGCTCAGTGTCGAAGGTCCGAAGGTCCCACAGATGATGATGCGGGTCGATGATGGGCAGATCCGGTTCGAGGACTTCCTCAGGCGTCTCTGCCGCGATGAAAGAATCGATAGCCCCGTTTTCCGCAAAGCTCATGGGTTGGTGCTCTTCCAATTATGTCGGCCAATTCTAAGGGGTTTTACCCAGCCGCAGGCAAGCCCGGAGTTGGAATCGGTTTCGTTAGTCATTAGCTCGGCCAAGGTTGCGGACAAAACTGCGCGGGGCTAGTCTGTAAGCTGTCCTTCAGTCACCTGATGAGCCCCTATGTCCGAAGCAGCCAAGGAAGCGCCAAACCAAGGTGAAGCCACCTCGAGAGAGCTCGTGTTTGGCGAGATTCGGCGTCTCGGGCTCGAAGCCAACCTTATCGAACTCGAAGAAAATGGGTACACAGTGGTCGAAAACGCGGTGCCGATTGATCAGGTCGAAGCGATGCGCGAGGTTATTATCCGGCAGTCCGCCGACAAGGGCGGCATTGACCTACCCAACCTCGACACCTGGGACGGCGGCAAGTTGCGAGAAGGGTCTTACCTGCTTTATGAAGACCCTGTTTTTGAAAAGTTGGCACAGAATCCGTACACCGTTGCGCTTATGCAATATCTGCTTGGGCGTAGCATGGTGCTCTCAACAATCTACTCGCACGTCCGGGCCAAAGGCGACCCGGCACTACCACTACATACCGATCAGTGGACACTACAGCTCTCCGACCCCGTCTCGGTCTCCGTCGCGAATTACGCGCTCGTCGACTACAAACGCGATCACGGCGCTTTTGCCGTAGTGCCCGGGAGCAATCATCTGATGCGCCGACCGGCCGCGAAACGTGAGAGCGACGTCTATCAGAACAAGGACTGCATACCGCTTGAGATGAAGGCCGGCTCAGTGGTTGTCTGCGCGGGCAACACCTGGCACGGCGCCTATGAGCGCAAGGTCCCCGGGCTAAGGGTCAACGCGGCGGTAGCCTATTGCCGCTCTTACATCCGCACCCAGGAACTCATCCGTGAAGGCGTGACAGAGGAGATGCTGGATCGTAATCCACCAGAGTTTGCCAACCTGCTGGGGGTTAATAACTTCCTGGGCTTCGGACGCGAGGGCCCCAACTTCGCGAACGCGAAGCCACTTGTCGGCCGCTTCGACTAAGCGTCACAAAGTGACACAGCGGCAGATGTTCATTGAGCATGGCGGCGCCAGACTCTACGTCGAAACCGACGGGCCGGACACCGCGCCTGCGTTGCTACTCTGGCCCAACGGCAGTTCGTCGCTACGTGTCTGGGATCATCTAGTAGTCCAGATCACGCCGCGCTTCCACACCATCCGCATTGATATACGCGGAGTTGGCCAGAGTGCCGCGGCCCCCGGCAGCCACGATGCGGACGATCCTCAGTTCACCTTCGAACAATACGCCGCTGATGCCCGCCGCGTGCTCGACCAACTTGGGATTGCTGCCTGCCACGTCTGGTCCCAATCCTGGGGTAGCCGCCCGGCGATTGTGTTCTGCGCATTGAACAACGAACGCGTGATGTCAGCGGCCTTATATGCCGCCAATCTCGATCTGCCTGATGTCGAAGCACAGCGCAAAGGCTCTAAGCTGGCCGCTGCCCGACAACAGGCAGCCGGAATCAAAGTACCATCGCCCCCGGTCGGCATGAAAGATCACGCCAATCCCGACACGGTTGGCTCTGCGATGCTTGCGTTACGCAAGTTTGACCTCGCCTCCGTAGTCGACCGGCTGACGATGCCCTTGCTGATTGGCACCGGTTCCCTCGACCCCAATCTCGTCTCGAGCCGCGTTATCGCCGAACGGGCCGAGAACGCGCAGCTTTCGGTACTGGAAGACGTTGGCCACAATGGCATTCTGGAACGTCCCGACATCGCCCTGGAACGCTTCATCAACTTCCATGACAATCTGGAAACAAGCACCTGAACAAAGCTGTAACCCTCGATTCTTTGACGACAACAGCACGCTCCCAGAGACCATGACCAAGGTCCGCTCTTGCCCTGTTGGACAGGCGAGCTAAATGTCCCAGAACATGGGACTCCCTACTGAATCGGCTGGTCCCTGTTTCACAGCAGGACGCGGCCCCGTGTGATCCTTACATCACCCGCTTTGAATTGATTTCGCCCGTTCACGTCAATGCAGTCCTCAGCCATGTAGACATTGATGAGGCCGATCTTCGAGTCAGCATCGGAGTTTGAGTTGGCGCGATGGTAAAGACTCGAGTGGAAGATAAGCGCGTCACCCGGCAAGAAGTCTGGCGCAAGCACGTTCGCGGTGCCCGGGTCGAACCCATCGATCCCACGTTTCATCAGTTTGTCCGGCCAACCGGAGACCGGTGTATAGGTCCTCTTGGGCAGTGCGTCGAGCGGGCTAGTGTGGGTGCCGGGGACCAATGAGGTACCGCCAGTGTCCCTCCCCATCTCGTGCAGGTAGGTGATAATGCAGCCATTACGATCGCTGGATAGCGGCACGTAGTCCTGCATGTCCTGATGCCAGCCGTGGTATTCGTTGTCCTGCCCGGGCGGCTTGATCACCGCCGCGCTCTGAAAAGCGTCAATGTCCGCTTCCCACAGCTCGCAAAACAATGACGCGATCCTGACTGAGCGCATGTGCGCGTTCAACCGCGGATGCCGCAGGTGCAGGTCATTCATGTAGATCACACGATGAGGATTCACGTCATCACCAGCCGGTGCTAACGCTGGCGCTAGCTGCTGCCAAGGATCAAAGCCAATGTCAGCTGAGCGATCCGACGGCCTCAGCGGGGCGAGCAGTTCTGCCATTGCTGCCTTGAGCTCGCCAACCTCGGTCGCATTGAACAACCCCCGAAGTATGAAGTAACCGTCGCGCGCATACGCAGCCTTCTGTTCCGCCCTCAGCACGTGCTTCTCCCAATACTGTTCCCCACCTAGTCTACTGCGCGACTTGCATGCGTGACTTAGTGGCAGAATCATCCGGGCGTTATAACAGCGAGAGGCCAAGCCATGAAGGTTTTCATCAGTGTCGATATGGAAGGGATCAGCGGCCTTGTGCGTTGGCCGGACGTCTCTGCCGCGGGAATCGACTTCGAACTCAATCGCGAGCTTATGACCCTAGATACCAACGCCGCTATCGAAGGCGCCCTGCGCGGCGGCGCAACCGAAGTGGTCGTCGAGGAAAACCACGGGGTCGAAGACCTCTGCGTTCTGCGTATGGACAAGATCGATCCGCGTTGCTCGGTAATCCGAGGCGCGGGCCGCCCCGGTGCCACGACCATGGCTGGACTCGACGCCAATACAGGCGTTGTAATGTTGATCGGACACCACGGTCGTGCGGGCTCGTATCCGGGGATCATGGCGCACACCATCTCCTATGGCGTTTTCAAACTTGTTCAACTCGCTGGCGAACCCATCGGCGAGCCAGACTTTTTTGCCATCCGCGCCGGCGAGTTGGGTGTGCCCGTGGGGCTTGTAAGTGGAGATCAGATTGTTGCTGAACAGGTCCGCGCGCGCTGCCCCTGGGCAGATGCCGTTGTTGTCAAACAAGCGTTTGGGCGCGAGTCAGGCCAGGTCATACCCCCTGCACGAGCACGACCCATGATTCAGGCAGCGGCCGAACAGACGGTACGCCGAGCGCGGAGCGGCGCATACCAGGCCCTGGAAACATGTGGTCCCTACGAGTTCGAAGTCGAGTTGCGCCAACCCGCAAGCAAAGCGATGCGGCATAATGTTGCCCAACTTGAGGGCTTCAACCTCGTCGATGGTTGCAATATCAGTGTAACGGCACCAGACATGGACCTAGGCTTCAGGCGCGTTGCGTATCTTGGCTACGCGGATACGCCGGGCGTGATCAAACACTGATGCTGCAGCTTACAAATCTAGCTCTAGTTCCACACTGCTCGCTCGCGAGACACAAACGACCATACAATGTCCCTCGCTACGTTGCGCATCGGTGAGTACGTAATCACGGTGGTCGGGTTCACCACTCAGCACCGTTGCCTCGCAGGCGCCGCAGATACCCGAAGCGCAGGCATAAGGGTGATATACCCCTGCTCGCGCCATTGCAGTCAGGACCGACTCATTTGCGCCAACCTCCAGCGAGATACCTGAATGCTTCAAATGAACAGTGAACGGTTTAGATGTCAACCAAATTCGCCCTAACCCGGACTTGGGTTCATCCTACCAACCAACGAAGGGTCAGCTCCGGGTGTGAGAAGCAACTGTTGATTGTCGAGGTTCCTGCAGCAACTGGTCTGTTCAACGTCAGAGCACGGTGAAATAGATGACACAGCCGGCAAGAATGAGTTGCACGACAAAGATCAGGCGCAGGAAATTCACTGCCAGCGAGCCCGGCCGGACAGCCTCCGGCAATCTCCTCTTTTGCAGATATAGCGTGATACCACTTTGCATAGGCAGCATCATCGCCGCATAACTCGCCGCTATAGTCACCATCATGGCTGGTCGCTGAAACCCTGCGTACATGCCCAGCCCAATGAACGGCACGATCATCCCATACCATCGAATTATCTTATGTCGCGCTGCAACATTCTCGCGGGAGAGGAAGCCCAATTCGATCAGGTAGTCCGGAATGTACCGGGCTCCGGCGGCAACGCCTGCCACAGTGCTCGAGTAAAGAATGCAAAAGGCACCTATAGCAAAGAGCCACAAAGACCAGCTGCCAAGCGTCTCGGTAAACATGTGGCTCAGCGCCGGGATGGTGTCCGTGCCGGTAGGCGTCTGGCCCATGGCGTGCAGAACGCCGGCGCCAAGGAAGTAAAACGGAATCGTCGCGCAGGTGAGCAGCGCAAGCGTGATCCAAACGTCGGTACGCAGCACCTTCAACCAACCTTCAGCGCGCCGGTACCAGCCATCCGAGCCATCAAACCGCCCGATACGTGCTGGATAGCCCTTCTCGATACACCAATAGGAGTAACCCGAGATCTCACCAGAGTTAACACCGGTGTAGCCGTAGGCCGCGAGCGCGAGCACCGCAAACGCCGTCGAGAACTCAAAAGTAAAACCAGAGAGAATGTCAGCCGGGCGTGTGGCGTACTGCGTATCCTGCATCAGAATCGCGCCAGTGATGGTCAGCACGGTGAACGTCAGGACAAACACCAGCATGACATTTTCAAGCCGCCGGTAGCTGCCGCTCGCCAATACACAAGCGGCAACGAGCGCGAGGAAGCCCACAACGTAAATGGTGTTGAGTTCCGGAAAAACTAATGTGACAGCTTGTCCAGCGCCACCAATGAGCCCGCCCAGCCCGGTGAGGCCTGTAACAAAGCCAATCAACCCCAATCCGATCGGCCAGGCGAAGTCATTGCGTGGACCGGGAATCCGTCCCGGCACACGGTTGATGGCGCGCAGATATGTATCACCGCTAAGCACAATGTAGCGGGCAAGTTCTGCCTGCAGAATGGATTTGCTCCAGCAGGAAAACAGCACCCACCACAGCATGACGTAACACACGGCAGCTCCCAGGCTGGCAGTAAGAATGATCTCCCCTGAACCAACAATGGTTGCCGAGATAATTACACTTGGACCGAGATACTTGACCGTCTCTGCAAACGTTGAGGGCGCATCCTCCTGCGCGCCCTCCGGCTGGGTGTACTCATCATTGGCTCGACCAATGTCGTCTTCGGGATTCTCCGGCGCGTAAGTCCCTGGTGTGGCGTCTGTCACGTTGTTGTTCTTCTCATAGCGGTCCTGTCGCAGTTAGCCAACCCGGCAGTCTGCAGAACATCGAAGCGCCAAGCATATCTGGGGTACGCGCATCGGTCACGTTACTCGCCGTCCCGGAATCGGGCTAGGCATGCGGTTACACTGCTTACCGCGATGAGCAAGAACCTGCCCAATCAACGCGGCCTGCTTCAGCGCGCACCTGAAGGTATTGCCAGGCGCGGCAAACTTTGCGTCGAGGCCTCGGCATGAACTCACCTGAAGTCGCACGGCACCCTCAGGAACGCAGCATCCTTGCCTGGATGAGTCTGCTCATAGGCATCAACCAATTAGGATTCGGTGCGGTGATCCCCGTTTTGCCGTTGTATGCCCAGTCTTTTGACGTCACCCAGGCAGCGATCGGCGCGACCGTCGCGGTATACGGCGTAGCGCGACTGATCACCGCAATGCCTGCAGGACGCATAGCCGACCTGCTCGGACGCCGCAGCGCACTCGCAATCGGCGGCATTGTTTCCGCAGCGGGAAACCTGTGGTGTGCGTCGGCAGGAAGCTATCCCGAACTCGTCGCAGCCCGCTTTGTTGCCGGGGCCGGCGCAGGCTTAACGCTGACCGCCGGCATGATTGTCCTGGCCGACATCACCACCGTCGCACGCCGCGGGCGGGTCATGGCCATCTACCAAGGTGTCTTCATATTCTCCGTGGGCATCGGCCCCTTTCCTGGCGGATGGCTTGCGGAGCGCTATGGGCTCGACGTGCCTTTCCTGATCTACGGACTCGCCAGCATCGGCGCTGCGATCATTGGTTGGCTAGGCGTGCGGGAGACGCGCCCTGCAACGGTTGCACCCGAGGAAGAATTCGGCGCCAGCAGCGCAGAACCCTGGCTCTCGCAACTGCGAACCATACTCGCCTCGGTAGGCTTTCGATTGGCCGCGGCGGTGAGCTTTATCAACGCGGTGGCGCGAACCGGGGCATTGTTTTCAATTATCCCAGTCATAGGCGCTACCCGGCTGGAACTCAGCGCAACCCAGATAGGTATGTCGATGGCTATTGGTAGCTTCGCCGGCCTATTGCTCACCTGGCCAGGCGGTATGATGGTCGACTACTTTGGCCGGAAGGCGGTGATCGTGCCAACCACCATCGTGGCAGGCCTAGCCTTCTTCGTGTATGGCCTCGCCCCTAGCTTTGGCTGGTTCGTCCTAGCCAGTGTTATCTGGGGCGTCGCAAGCTCCATGGCCGGCGCAGCACCGGCGGCCTACGCTGCTGATGTGGCTCCGCAGACGCACGCGGCAACCGGCATGAGCACTTATCGGACGCTGTCAGACGTCGGCTACGTGGTAGGACCTATTGCGCTCGGCCTGGTGGCCGACACCGCGGGGCTTGAAGCAGCCGTATTCACGGCGAGCGGATTACTCATAGGTGTGGCAGTGCTCTTCACGTTCGGTGCGCCGGAGACGCACGCAGGTCGCAAACAACGGTCCGTCGACTGACCCGGAAGCAGCTAGAGACCCAACACGGAGTAGATGGCCAGCAGCTAGCGCGCCTGCTCACGTTGCTGATGTTCAAAAATGGACTTGAAGGAGCCTGCCTTGGACCAGTCGGGGGGCATCAGCACGGGGCGCGGATCAAACCTCGCCCAGCGCGCGGGCACACCGGCAACAAATTCCTCCGAATGCTTGCCGTTTGCGGTGAGATTCGTAATGGGAATCGCATCAGCGCAGGAGTAGGCACACAGCAGCAACGGCCTGGGGCGGTTGCTGTCGTTGGGCGGTGAGCCATGGATGCTCCGGCAATTGTGCACGGTCACAGAACCGGCCCGGCCGCCAAGATACTCCGCTGCAGACACATCAACTTCTGGTAGATCCGCCTCCCGGATGTTGCCGGTCCACGCACCCTGCTCGTTATACAAATCAAACAAAGGCCCATCATGGCTGCCGGGGATGACGCCCATGGGTGCCATCGCATCGACAACGTCATCTAGATAGACCCCAATGGTGAGTACGTCGTAGTTGGTATGGGGCCAGAACTGGATGTCCTGGTGCCACTTCACCTCTTCCCCACCCTTGCCCCATTTGAAGTTGAGCTTGGAGTGATGGAACTTGACGTTGGGGCCAAGCAGATCCACGGCTATGTCAACAAACGGCCCCTTGCTGGCGAACTCCCAATACACCTCGTCGACGTCGACCGGCGAGTTGAGCCGGCGGATGCGCGGGGCCTCTGCAGTGTGATCCGGTTCCAGGTCGAAGCGGCGATCGGAGCGATCAGCGCCGCGGCTCAGCTCGACGTAATCCGCGGTTACGTCATTTAAGCGCTTCAACCACTCCTCTGTGACCAGCCCTCGCACGCCAACGTAGCCAGCTTCGAAGTATTTCCGGCGCTGGGGCTCAGTCAGGACCCTGGGCTCCCGAGCCAAAATCTCAGCATGTTCCATTTACGTCGGCTCCAAAGACACAGATCACACTACCGATCCTAACCGTTAGACCACTGGAGCGCTAAGGTGTCGGATAGCTTGACAGACCGAACGCCAGAATACCCATGCACAGAGAGGGTTTCCCCAATACTTTCAATACCTTAGATAAGACCCACGAAATTTGGCGTCAACTTTACTAACTTCCACTACCGCTCATCGACCAAGAAGGCGTCAACAGTAAAGGATCTACTCGTCATTTAATCCCAGATGACTGTGCTGTACAGCACCGCCGAGGAAGACGTCGCCTAGGTCCCGGCGCCCGCAGGCCCAGACGCCCATCGCGATTGGACCAATGGAGATACGTGCGTGCCGCGGCGCTGCCTGATGTCGACAATCCAGGGCCCACTCCCAGGCCAAACTCAAAAGGCCCTGCTGAGCGGGGCCTTCTTTTGTCGTGAGCCGGGTAGGCAGATCAGTCAAAGGCTGAGAACACTTCCTCATCCAACTCCTGGTAGACCTCGGGCAGCTGCGGGCGGATCTGGGGGGTGAACTCCGTTATCCCGCAGTCGACGAAGTCAGCGATACGATCGATTACGTACTGCGGCGAGCCCATCATGGCCCAGTCGTTCTCACCACGAGCCTTCTTGGCTTTTTCCTCGTCTCGAATGATTCGGATGGGCACGTGAAGCGTACGCTTAATCTCGGCCGGATCGCGCCCAACGTTTTCGCAATGGCGTTCGAGCACGCCGTTCAGATGGCGAACTCGTTCCGGGCTGGCAATAACATTCATGATATCTCCATACATCGCCAGCGTTTTCAGCGTGCGCTTCTCGCCCGTCCCGCCCACCATGATCGGAATTGGATTCTTCCCGCCCTGCCGAGGCGCAAAAGCGGCCTGCTTGAGGTTGTAGTAGTTGCCACTGAAGTCGACGCGATCTTCACAATGGAACAGGAGGCGAATCAGCTCGCAGGCTTCTTCCAGCCGATCCGAACGTTCGCGCAGCGACGGGAACTCCCAGCCGTAGGCCTCGTGCTCACGCACATTCCAACCCGCGCCAATCCCCAGAATGACCCGGCCATGGGAGACAACGTCAATTGTCGCCGCCATCTTCGCCATAAGCGCCGGATTCCGATAGGTGTTACCGGACACCAGAATTCCAAGCTTCAGCTTCTCGGTAACTGCTGCGCAGGAAGCTAACAGAGACCAGCCTTCAAGCGTTGGTAGCAACTCATGTTCCATGATCTCGTCTGTGCGGTGCCAAGGCGGGATGAAGTGATCGTAGGCCCAGACACTGGTCCAGCGCCCTGACTCCATCACCTCCAGCACTGCCTTGATCTCTTCCCACGTTGCCTGCTCGTTAACGAGCTGTGATCCGAACATGTCTGTCCCTTAGTTTTAGGTGGTTTATGAGAGGCAAACTTAACGGGAGAATCCCGAAAGCGCCCACACACCGCGTCAACATAACCATGGGATGACATTTTCGCAACGCCCCAGGAGGTTGACACGTCCCAGCAATCAAGATGGCCCGTGAGCCCAAAATCGAGGGCATCAAAGGTATACTCGGCCCCTTCCCCGACGACTAGGTTCAAGACTTCGCCCCAAAGATTGATCAGCTGGGTTGGAGCAAGGAACCCTCTTCAGCACGAGGCCCCATGACAAGTCCAAAAATAATCTACACCGACACCGACGAAGCACCTCGTCTCGCTACTTACTCCCTGCTGCCGATCATCAAGGCATTCACCGACACCGCAGGTGTCGATGTCGAGATGCGCGACATCTCATTGGCAGGACGCATCATCGCCGCCTTTCCCGAGCGGCTTACCGCCGCCCAGCAAATCCCAGACCACCTCTCAGAGCTGGGCGAGCTCACCCAATTCAAAGAAGCCAACATCATCAAGCTGCCGAACATCTCGGCTTCTTCGCCGCAGATGCACGAGTGCATCAAGGAACTGCAAGACAAAGGTTATGACCTGCCCGAATACATCGAAGAACCGCAGACCGATGAAGAGGCAGCGAACAAATCGCGCTACGACAAGATCAAGGGCTCAGCAGTAAATCCAGTCCTGCGTGAAGGGAATTCAGATCGACGCGCTGCAGCTGCCGTCAAGGAGTTTGCCCAGAAGCATCCACATCGAATGGGCGCCTGGTCGCCAGACTCAAAGTCCCACGTCTCGCATATGTCTAGCGGCGACTTCTATGGCAACGAGCAGTCCGCCACTATGGCGGCCGCCGACACGCTTTCGATTGCCTTTGAGGGCCCCGACGGCATCTCAACGCTCGCTGAGGGCATTCCTGTCGAAGGAGGCGAAATCGTCGATGCAAGCTTCATGAGCAAGAACGCGCTTTGCGCCTTCATCGATGAACAGATTGCAGACGCCAAGGCGCATGGCGTGCTGTTTTCCCTGCACCTCAAAGCCACCATGATGAAGGTTTCCGACCCCATCCTATTTGGGCACGCGGTCCGAGCCTACTACCAACCAGC